>NZ_CAXREX010000312.1:0-18818 GCF_964229645.1 Nioella sp.
CGCTTCGGCCAGGCTTTGCCCCACCGGAGTGATGATGCGGCTGCCGCCGTAATATCTCAGCCCGTTTTCAACGCCTGCATGGTTGGCATAAAGCAGCCACATCCCGTTTTCGAAAGCGCGCGCGGGCATCACCTCGCGCGATACGTTTCCCCACTGCTCCGACAGCGCCGTGGGCACGAACAGAACCTCGGCCCCGGCCAAGGCCGCCGCGCGCGGCCCCTCGGGAAATTCCGCGTCGTAGCAGATGAGGATAGCGCAGCGCAGTCCGGCAAAGTCGAAAAGGGCACAGCCCTGCCCCTCGCTGAAATGCCCCGTCTCGGGGCCTGGCGGGATCGCCAATTTCCGGTGATGGGCGATGCGTCCTCCCGGCCCAATCACCTGTGCAGCGTTGAAAACATGGGGCCCCGCCCGCTCGGCATAGCCGTAAAGCACCGCCGTTCCGGTCCTCACCGCCAATGCCTCGACGGCCTGCGCAAAGGGCCCGTCGGCGGTTTCCGCCAGCCGCGCCAACTCGTCGCCGATGTGATAGCCGCAGGCAAAGAGTTCGGGGCAAACCACGAGGTCCAGCCCCTGCCCCGCGATGGCGTCTTCCAGCATCTCCAGGCGGTCGGCCCGGCTCAGCCCGGCCCCGTCGCTTTGGAACACGCCCGCCTTCATGGCAATTGCCCGGAATAGAGGATCTCGCGCGGGTAGTCGGTCAGGTAGTCGGCGCCGGTCTCGGTCACCACGATGGAATCGCCGATGCGCCCGCCGCACTGCCCATCGAGCGAAATGCCCCCATCGACGGCAAAGGTCATCCCCGGTTGCAGCACCGTCCGGTCGCCCGCCTTCAACTCGGGCGCTTCGAGATAGCTCATGCCGATCGAGCGTCCGGTCCGGTAGCCGGTCTCGTATCCCCTGTCCCGGTAGACGGCATTCGCGGCCTCGGCCACGCTTTCAGCGGTGACCCCCGGCCGGATCGCCGCGATGGCCGCCTGCTGCGCGTCAATGGCGGCCTGTTGCACGCGGATGGCCGCGCCGCTGGCATATTCGATGAAGAACATCCGGTCGAAACCCAGCTTGTAGAGCTTGAACTGCGCCATGTTGCAGAAACAGAAATAGACCGGGTCGCCCGGGGCCAGCCGTTTCACGCTGGCACGGCGATGCACCATCGAGGTGTCGCTGCCCGATTGCATGATCTGCAATCCCTGGATCATGGGCGACACGAAGGCTTCCCACCCCTTGTCGGTCAAGAACCCCGCTGCCTTGCGGGTTCCTGCGTCGATCACGGCCAAAGCAGCCTCGTATTCCGGCACACCCGCCGCCAGCGCGCCATGGGCAGCCCCCATCATGGCACCCGCAATCTGGCCCGCCTGGCGCATGACCTCGATCTCGGCGGGCGACTTGATCATCCGCATCGCACCAAGGATGGGCGAGACATCGGTCAGGGTCGTGTCCGGCCTGCGCTCGTCGAACCAGTTGCGCAAAGGGGCGGGCAGCGTGGCTTTCTCGACCGCCACCCGACGCGCATTGCCCAGAACACTTGGCAGCACATGCACCCAGTGATTGTTGCCCATGTCCTCCCAGGTCACGATCTGATCGACCCAGGTCATCGCGGCCACCATCTCGCTTTCCATGAGCGGCGTGACCACGACCGGGTCGGCATCCGGGCGCACGACGAGCGCCGTGGGTCGCCCGAATTCAACCGACAGATAGCCCCAGAACCCGGCGAGATAGCCGATCGAGGCTTCATCCGTGATCAGCGCGACCTCGACCCCTGCCTCGGCCAATCGCTGCTGAAACCGCGCGTGCCTGTCCCTGGCTTCCTCAAGCATCTGCTACCCTCCCTTGCCGAGGTCCAGCCTGCGCCACGGGTCCGCGCGCGCATGCCCGTTCGCGCCTTTTTCATGTCGCTCCGGGACAAGTGCGGGCAAACCCCGCCCGCAGGGCCGGCCCCCGTCGACGCGCCAGCGGCGCGGCGAAACTGCCTCGGGGCCGGTCTGACCGTTCAGGCCGCCACCGACTTGCGGACCATGTCCCAGTAAATGCCTTCCACGTCGGCGCGCTTCAGCCGTCCGCCCTCGCGATACCAGGTGTTCACGCCGGTCAGCATGGCAATGATCGCCATCGTGGCCAGCTTGCTGTCGGCCACCGCAAAGTCGCCGCTGTCCTGTCCGCGTGTCAGGATTTCCTGCAGCCGGTTCTCGTATTGCCGCCGCAGCCCCTCGATCACCGCGAAATTGTCCGGCTCGAGGTTGCGCAGTTCCATATAGGCGATGAAAACCAGCTCCGGACGGTCCAGGTGATAGTGGATATGGTGGCGGCAGAACGCCTCCAGCTGCGCCAGCGGCGTGCCCTCTGGCACTTGCCAGTGGCTCAGCAGGTGCTCCAGGTGCTCCCGCATCAGATCGAATAGCAGCGTCTGCTTGTCCGGGGTGTAAAGATAGAGCGCGCCCGCCTGCACCCCCACCTCCTTGGCAATCTGGCGCATCGACACGGCGGCAAAGCCGTGCCGGGCGAAGAGCCGCAGCGCGGCGTCGCGGACCTTGGGGCCGGTGGTTTCGGCGTGGGAACCCTGTTTGCGTGCCATGGGCGCAGGGTAGCGGCTCATGCGCTATTTGAACAGATGTTCAATTCGCCTTCCTGCTGGACCTTCCCCGCCCCGGCGGGCTATCACGGGGGCGCAGCTGCCACCACCGGACCCGTCATGCGTGCCCTTCTGATCCTGACCGCCCTATTCCTGGTTTCGGCCTGCTCCTTGCGGGCCCCCGAAATCGACCGGGCGATGAGCGCGCAGAGCCGCAGCGCGGACTGGCCGGAACTGGTGCCGCTCGGCCCCCTGCTGGCCGGGGATGCCGCTCTTGCCCCCCGCTCGGCGGATATCGAGGGGCGCAGCCTTCAGTGGCGCGCTGCCGATCTCAGGCGGCGGGCGGCCCTGCTTCGCGCGGTCCGGCTCGATTAAGCCCGCAAGGCGCGTTGCGCCGCCCCGCCAATGCCGCTAACAGGTTCTGCGAACAGTATCGCTACCAGAGCCGGAGGACCCCGCATGACTGACCCGCTTCGCCTTGGCATTGCAGGGCTTGGCACCGTGGGTGCCGGCGTCGTGAAGATCGTGCAGACCCATGCCGACATGCTGGCGGCCCGCAGCGGCCGCCCGATCGCGATCTCGGCCGTATCCGCCCGCTCGCGCGACAAGGATCGCGGCATCGACATTTCCGGCTACGCCTGGGAGGACGACCCGGTCGCCCTGGCCAAGCGTGACGACGTGGATGTGCTGGTTGAACTGATGGGGGGCGAAGACGGCCCCGCAAAGGCCGCGACCGAGGCCGCCCTTGCCGCTGGCAAGGACGTGGTGACGGCCAACAAGGCCATGCTGGCCCATCACGGGCAGGCCCTGGCCGAAACCGCCGAGGCCGCAGGCCGCGTGATCCGCTTCGAAGCTGCCGTTGCCGGCGGCATCCCGGTGATCAAGGCCCTGACCGAAGGGCTGGCGGGCAACCAGATTTCCCGCGTCCTGGGCGTAATGAACGGCACCTGCAACTACATCCTGACCCGGATGCAGTCGGCGGGGCTCAGCTATGACGAGGTATTCGAGGAAGCCAACCAGCTTGGCTACCTGGAGGCCGACCCGAATCTCGACGTGGGCGGCATCGACGCCGGCCACAAGCTGTCGCTTCTTTCTGCCATCGCCTTCGGCACCCAGGTCGATTTCGACGGTGTGGCATTGGAAGGGATCGGCCAGGTCACCATCGAGGACATCAACCAGGCCGCCGAGATGGGCTTCCGCATCAAGCTGCTTGGCGTGGCGCGTATGACGGGCCGTGGACTGGAACAGCGCATGACGCCCTGTCTGGTGCCCGCGCGCAGCCCGCTTGGCCAGCTGGAAGGCGGCACCAACATGGTGGTTCTGGAAGGCGATGCCGTGGGCCAGATCGTGCTGCGTGGCGCCGGTGCGGGCGAAGGCCCCACGGCCAGCGCCGTCATGTCCGACGTGATCGACATTGCCCGGGGCACCCGGCTGACCACCTTCGGCCAGCCCGTGGCCACTCTGGTCAAGGCCAACCGGGCCGCCGTGGCGACCGCCGCGCCCTATTACCTGCGTCTCACGCTCAAGGACAAACCCGGCGCGCTGGCCAAGGTCGCCGCCGTGCTGGGCGATTGCGGCATCTCCATCGACCGGATGCGCCAGCGCAGCCACGGCGGATCGGACGCACCGGTGCTGATCGTGACCCACAAGGTTGCCGCGCCCTCGCTTCAGGACGCGCTGACCGCGCTGCCCAAGACCGACGTGGTAATCGGCCAGCCCGTCGCCCTGCGGATCGAGAACCTCTGATCTGATCCGGCCCGGCCGGGCGGCCCAATCGCCCGGCCCCTGCGCAAACGCCGCATCCGGGGCACTGCGGCTTGTCGGAGCCCCCCCGCGCGCGATACACCCTTTGCCAAACGCCCCAAGCGAAACTGGAAGCTTCCCATGTCTCACCCCACCGATTTCAACGACCGCATGCTATCTCTCGGCCTTGCCCGCGTGTCCGAAGCGGCGGCCATCGCCTCGGCCAAGCTGATCGGACGCGGCGACGAGAAGGCGGCTGACCAGGCGGCCGTGAACGCCATGCGCGACCAGCTCAACATGCTCGATATCGCCGGTGTCGTGGTGATCGGGGAAGGCGAACGCGACGAGGCCCCGATGCTCTATATCGGCGAAGAGGTCGGCACCGGAGAAGGCCCGGCGGTGGACATCGCGCTCGACCCGCTGGAAGGCACCACGCTGACCGCGAAGGACATGCCGAACGCGCTGACCGTCATCGCCATGGGGCCGCGCGGCTCGATGCTGCATGCCCCCGACACCTACATGGAAAAGCTGGCAATCGGGCCGGGCTATCCCGAGGGGATCGTGACGCTGGACATGGACCCGGCCACGCGCGTCTCGGCGCTGGCCAATGCCAAGCGCTGCCAGCCCTCCGACATCACCGTCTGCATTCTGGAGCGTCCCCGCCATGAGCAGATGATCGAGGAGGTGCGCGGCACGGGTGCCGCGATCCGTCTGATCACCGACGGGGACGTGGCCGGCGTCATGCATTGTGCCGAACCCGACGTGACCGGGATCGACATGTATATGGGCCGGGGCGGCGCGCCCGAGGGCGTGCTGGCGGCCGCCGCACTGAAATGCATGGGCGGCCAGATGTTTGGCCAGCTGGTCTTCCGCAACGATGACGAGCGCGCCCGTGCGGCCAAGACGGGCATCACCGACCTCGACCGGATCTATTCGCGCGACGAGATGGTGACCAAGGACGTGATCTTCTCGGCCACTGGCGTGACCAACGGCTCGATCCTCAATGGCATCAAGCGCGAGGTGGGCTGGCTGACGGTGGAAACGCTGCTGATGCGCTCCAAGACCGGGTCGGTGCGCAAGATGGTCTACCGCAACCCCTCGCGCTGAGGCATGGGCGAGGCGTTTCTCGACGTTGACCGCTCGATCACCGGTCGCCGGTGGGTCGGGCTTGACCCGGTGCAGGAACGGCTGGCCGACGCGCTGGCACAGAGCGCGCGCCTGACCCCGCCCCTCGCGCGGGTGCTGGCACGTCGGGGGGTGCTGCCAGAAGAGGCCGAAAGCTTCCTGGCGCCTGCCTTGCGCAACCTGCTGCCCGATCCCCGCAGCTTGCGCGACATGGAAACCGCCGCAGCGCGGTTCCTGGAGGCCGTGAAAGGGCGTCAGCGGATCGCGGTCTTTGCCGATTACGACGTGGATGGCGGCAGCTCGGCCGCCCTGCTGATTGATTGGCTACGCCAGATGGGCCTTGGCGCGACGCTCTATGTTCCCGACCGGATCGACGAGGGCTATGGCCCGAACGAGGCCGCGATGGCGGCCCTGGCCCGCGACCATGACCTGATCATCTGCGTCGATTGCGGAACCCTGTCCCACGGCCCGATCGCGGCGGCCACGGGCGCCGACGTGATCGTGCTCGACCACCATCGCGGCGGGGCAGAGCTGCCGCGCTGCGTCGCCGTGGTGAACCCCAACCGGCTGGACGAAGATGGCAGCCTGGGCCATCTCTGCGCCGCTGCGGTCGTCTTCCTGATGCTGGTGGAGGCCAACCGCCAGATGCGCGCCGAGGGGGCCACGGGGCCCGACCTCATGGCGATGCTGGATCTGGTGGCGCTGGCCACCGTCGCAGACGTGGCGCAACTGACGGGCGTCAACCGCGCCTTCGTGCGTCAGGGGCTGACGGTCATGGGGCGGCGCAACCGGGCGGGGCTGGTCGCCCTGTCGGACGTGGCTCGGCTCGACCAGGCCCCGACATCCTATCACCTCGGCTATGTCATTGGCCCGCGCGTGAATGCCGGCGGGCGCATCGGCGAAGCCGACCTGGGCGCGCGCCTCCTGGCGACCGCCGATATCGGCGAGGCGATGGCGCTAGCCAAGCGGCTCGACGATCTCAACACCGACCGCCGCGCGATCGAGGCCGCGGTGCGCGACGCCGCGCTGGCGCAGGCCGAAACCCGCGGACTGGAGGCCCCCCTGGTCTGGGCCGCCGAGGATGGCTGGCATCCCGGTGTCGTGGGTATCGTGGCCAGCCGCCTGAAGGAGGCCACCAACCGCCCCGCCGTGGTGATCGGCTTCGATGGGGACGAGGGCAAGGGATCGGGCCGGTCGATCACCGGCGTGGACCTTGGCGCCTCGATCCAGAAGCTGGCCGCCGAGGGGCTGATTACCAAGGGGGGCGGGCACCGCATGGCAGCGGGGCTGAGCCTCACACGCGCTCAGCTTGGACCGGCGATGGACCGGCTGTCGGAACTGCTGGAGCGCCAGGGCGCGGGCGATGCAGGCCCGGCGGACCTGCGCGTCGATGGCGTGCTCATGCCCGGCGGCGCGACGGTGGAGTTGATCGACCAGTTGGAAACCGCAGGCCCCTTCGGCGCCGGTGCATCCGCCCCGCGATTCGCCTTCCCGGCGCAGAGCATTCGCTTTACCCGGCCCGTGGGTGACGGACATCTCAAGATAAGCTTCTCGGACGGTAGCCCGGTGGTTCTGGACGCCATCGCGTTCAATGCCGCCGCAAGTGGCCTCTTGCAGGCACTGGAGGCCCATGATGGACGTCCCTTCCACCTGGTCGGACGCCTTGAAATCAACCGCTGGCAGGGCCGACAGAGCGTGCAGTTGAAGCTGGAAGACGCCGCCCAGGCCTGAGCGGAAAAAATTGCAGGTGGCATGAATTTTCCCCTTGCACGGGTCACGGGCATTTCATAAACACCGCCTCACGCCAGCCAAGGCGCGGGTCAAACCGCCCACGGCAGCGTCTGAGTGGCCCGTTCGTCTATCGGTTAGGACGCCAGGTTTTCAACCTGGAAAGAGGGGTTCGATTCCCCTACGGGCTGCCACTTATCTCCTTGTAGATCACGTTGGAGCGATTGCCCCGCAGGCAGCCACCTGGAGTTTCCCGGTCTGTGCTATTCCTTGAGAAAACGTCGGTTAAACTTGCGCTCGCCATCAGGTTTAATCCCGATGCCGAGGTCTCAGACGAGCGGTTCTGTCGACAAGACAGCCAAGTGATTATCTCGACCTCTCAGATTGGGAACGGGCTTAAGGGATACAGCCTTGCGATAGCTTTCCGGAAAGAGATAGCGCAACGGGTTTGAAGCAGAGGTAAAACCGCTGGCAGTGAGACGGTCCGGCAAACCCGGTGATGGCGCAAACTCATAAAAGTGCCTGTATCCAATATCTTCCAAGAGAGACAAGGTGCCCTCCCCCAAGGCCGGGTCCAGGCGATACATCGCTTCCATAGCGATGACAGGCTTGAAACGGGATATTGTTGATCGCGCACCTTGAAGTGCTTCGTATTCGTGCCCTTCCACGTCCAGCTTGATGAAATCCAAACGCTCTAGCGCGAGGGAAGGCATCAACTCATCCAGCGGCCGCACGTCCACCGATATGTCAGCCGCCTCCCCTTCCGTCGCAATATGAGCAAGACCATAGTTGGGGAAGTTGATGACAAAGGGCAGTTGCGCGATCCGGTCGGAAAGACCGATATTGTGGCATTCGATGTTCCGTCCGAAGGTGTTGGCCATCAGGACATGAAACACGATCGGATTTGGCTCGAATGCAATGACCTTCGAAAAGCGATTGGCCATGAAAGAGGTGTGGTTTCCGATGTTCGCGCCAATGTCGAGGGCAATTGCCTGTTCCGGAAACTTGGTGAAGACTTCTCGTTCCAGAGCGAGCAGCAAGTAACGTTCGAACAGGCCATCTAGGATGACACGATTTGAAACGCTGTCCCCTAGCAAGACGGCGCGCATGCCGGTCTCGTGTGGGTTTTTCTTGTAGCGACGCAAGAAAAATTTGGTCGCGGCTCTAAGAATCGTCATCTTGGTCCCCTTTGACAGGATCAAGACAGCCCCTTGATCTGCACGTCAGTTTTTCGGAGACAGGGCTAGCGTAAATTTATAAAGCGATCCATCGAAAAGGCTGGAGCCTAGACTGCTGGTTCGTGTCGCTTCATTGTCTTTATGTGATTGCGGTTACTCGGACCTGTCCGCATTGGGAGTCTGGTGAAGGCTCTCATTCGACTAGGAATGACCGCCCCGAACGAAGGACCGCCGCCATGACCCGCATCACCCTTCTCAATGGCCCCAACCTCAACCTTCTGGGCGAGCGCGAACCGCATATCTATGGCGCGACCACGCTGGCGGCGATCGAGGCCAGTTGCGGGGATCTTGCGGCCTCGCTCGGGATCGAGTTGCACATGGCACAGTCCAACCGGGAAGGCGATCTGGTCGAACTGATTCACCGCGAGCGGGGTATCTCCTCGGCTCTGATCATCAACCCGGCGGGGCTGTCCTTTCACTCCGTGGCGCTCTTCGACGCGATTAAGGCCTTCGACGGGCCCGTGATCGAGTTGCACATCTCCAACATTCACGCGCGCGATGCGCAGCATCGCCACTCGATCCTGTCCGCGGCCGCAACAGCCGTGATCTGCGGGCTTGGCGCTTACGGGTATAGCGTTGCCGTGCTGGCAGCTGCACGGCTTGCGGGCGCCCTGCCCGACCATCTGCCAGAACCGTTGCGGATCGGTCCGCGCTGAGCCACGCCCGTATCAGGGCTTGTAGAAATCCGATGTCTTCTGCCGCCCGGCCAGCCACCAGCCCGATTGCGCCGGCCAGGTCGCAAAATCGGTGTCATATCCGAGATCGCGCGCGGCATGCAGGGCCCACATGGGATCGACCAGCGCCTCGCGTCCGATCGCGATGAGGTCGGCCCTGCCTTCGGCCAGGATCGCCTCGGCCTGCACGGGATGGGTGATGAGCCCCACGGCCATCGTGGTCATGTCGGCATCGGTCCGCACCCTCTCGGCATAGGGCACCTGGAAACCCGGTTGACGCTTCTGCCCACCTGCGGCCGTCGCCGCGCCTGCGATGCCGCTGGACGAACAATCCATCACGTCGACGCCCGCCGCCTTCAGTTCGCGGGCGAGGACAACCGTGTCATCGAGCGTCCAGCCCTCGGGCGTGCCATCGACGGCAGAGGTCCGGAAGAAGAGCGGAAGCTCCCCGGGCCATTCCGCACGCACGGCCTCGGTGATTTCCAGTGCCAGACGCATACGGCCCTTGAGATCGCCGCCATAGGCATCCGTCCGCTTGTTCGACAGCGGCGACAGGAAGCTGTGCACAAGGTAGCCATGCGCCCCGTGGATTTCGACGATCTTGTAGCCCGCCTCACGCGCCCGGCGCGTCGCGGCCACGTAATCCTCCACAAGCGTCGCGATCTCGGCCACCGACAGCTCATGCGGCACCGGCCAGCCTTCGGCGACCGGCAGCGGTGAGGCCCCGACCGGGGTCCAGGGCATGTCCCCGCGCGCGAAATCGGCCTCGTTCAGAGGGCCATTTCCGAACCAGGGGCGTTGCATGCCGGCCTTGCGCCCGGCATGGCCCAGTTGCACGGCGGGAATGGCCCCGTTGCGCAGGGCAAACTGCGCCACCCGTGCATGGCCCGGAATCTGCGTATCGGCCCAGAGACCGGGGCAGCCATGGGTGATCCGACCGCATTTCTGCACTGCGGTCGCCTCGGTGAAGACGATCCCGGCACCGCCGATGGCGAAACGCCCAAGCTGAACGAGGTGCCAGTCCTCCATATGCCCCTCATGCGCAGAATACTGGCACATGGGCGAGATCACCACGCGATTTCGGGTTTCGATCCCCCGCAGGGCAAGGGGTTGGAACAGTTTGGGAATTGCGGACATGGTGCCTCGTGCCTGTTGATTGACACGGACCATTACACACCCGCCCCGCAACGGGAAGGCCCGGTAGGATCAGGCCGCGCCGATGCCCTCCAGCCCGAGCATCTCGTCCATGCGTGCGCGGTCGGCCAGGAACTGAATGCCTGCTACATCGAGCCCTTGCTCCACGGCAGCAAGGTCTTCGTTTTCCGCGGCGCGTTCAATGTCGATGAAGATCGCCCGCAGATCTGTCAGCCCGATCAGCGCCGAGGTCCCTGCCATCTTGTGACTGAGGGCACGGATGTCATCATGGAGAGCCTCCCGCCCGGCCATTTCACGCAGCTCATCCAGCGCGTCAGACAATTCGGCATGCGCCTTGCCGATGATCGTGCGGGCGCGGTCGGCCCCCAGAAGCTCGATCAGCGCCGCAGCGGCGTCCTCCTCTTCAGGGTCGGAACCGGACGTGGCGGGGGCGAGCGACGCCAGCAGCTCGCGCAGGCGATCCTTGCTGATGGGCTTGACCACCGCATCAGACATCCCCGCCTCTCGGAACCTGTCAACCTCGCCGGGCAGGGCATGCGCGGTCAGGGCCACGATGGGGGTGCGGGCGTTCGGCCCGTTCCCCGCCCTGATCCGTTCGGTCGCTGCAATCCCATCGAGGCGCGGCATGCTGATATCCATCAAGATCAGATCGAAGGCGCGCTCTTCTGCCCGCTCGACGCCAGCCAGGCCATCGACCGCCTCGGACACGGCACAGCCAAGCCCCTGAAGCATCTCGCGCGCGACCATGCGGTTGATCTCGTTATCCTCGACCAGCAAGACAGAGAGGTCAGTTGCAACCGGATCCTGCGACGCAGTGGCTTCTGCCTCGGCGATCGGGCTCAGCGCACCGCGCATCGCCGGTAGCGGGATATCCATCCAGAAGATCGTGCCTTCCCCGAGGCAGCTTTCGACCCCGATTTCACCGCCCATGACGCCAACCAGACGCCGCACGATCCCCAGGCCAAGCCCGGTTCCCTCGACCTCGCGGCGGTAGGACGTATCCAGGGTCACGAAATCCTCGAAAATGCGGTCGAGGTTTTCTTCGGCGATGCCGATCCCGGTATCGGTCACCCGGAAATGCACCAAGTCGCCTTCAAGGCGCTCTGCTTCAAGCGTGATGGTGCCGTTGCGGGTGAACTTGACGGCATTGGCCACGAGATTGATCAGAACCTGCTGGAGGCGCACGGGGTCGCCCTGCACGACGCCAATGGCGCGGGCCTCCTCGGCCACCTCGATGCGGTTCTGCCGGGCCTCGGCCTGAACCCGCTGACCTTCGGCCACCTCTTCCAGCAAAGCGCCTGGATCGAAGGGCTCGCGCGCGGCCTGGGTCTTGCCAGCATCGGTGCGGGAAATGTCCAGAACCGTGTTCACATGGTTTAGAAGCAGCCGGCCCGAGCTGTCCATCACCTGGACGTAGTCGCGTTGCTTGTCCGTCAGCTTCGTTTCGGCGATCAGTTGCAGACTGCCCAGAATACCGTTGAGCGGCGTGCGCATCTCGTGGCTCATGACCGCCAGCAGGCTCGCCTTGGCCTTTTCACCGGCAAGGGCCCGGTCGCGGGCTTCGACGAGTTCCTGTTCGGCTTGAACACGCTCTGAAATGTCCCGGATATAGGAGACGAAGATCTCTCCATCCTCGCTTTCCGCGGTCGAAAGCGACATCTCGACCGGGAAAAGACGGCCGGATTTGTCCACCGCTTCCAGCTGGACAAGCCCCGCGTCGATCACCCGCTTCTTGCCGGTGCTCAGATAGCGGTTCATCCCAGCGTGATGGGCCGCCCTGAGATGCTCGGGCACGATCAGCTCGGCAAGGCTCTGCCCGATCGCTTCTTCCGGGGCATAGCCGAAGATGCGCTCAGCGGCCCCATTGAAATCGAGGACAACCCCGATCTGATCGACCACGAGAATGCCATCAAGCGACGTGGTCACGATCGAGCGCAGATGGCTTTGCGCCGCCCGGATTTCAGAGGTGCGCCTCTGTCCTTCCGCCAAGGACCGCATCAGCGCCAGCACCACGCCGATCAGTCCGAGGAAGAGAAGGATGGCCAGAATGGCAAGATCAAGCAGGGCATTGGCGACGCGCGAGCGCTGCGTCTCGGAGTCCTCGGCAAAGACCCGCACCCCCGCCAGGGAAATCGTGCGCAGATCCTCGCGCAGGGCCTTAACCTCTTCGCAGAGCGACTCCAGCGCGGCGGCAAGCTCTTCTGCCGGGCCATCAATCAGGGGAACCGTGTCATTGAGAAAGGTCGTGATCCGCGCCAGCGCTGCGTGCACCTCGGGGTCGGCGCGCACGTCAACGAAGTTGCGGGAACTGTCCAGCAGGGAAATCCGCGAATAGAACACGTCGAAACGCGTACGCACATCGCGCAGGCTCGTCAGATCCTCCGGATCGGCTGATAACAGCGCGTTGGCAAAGATCAGATGCTCGACTTCGGCCTGCGCCAAGAGCCATTGCATGCTGTCGGCATTCGCCACCGCGAGCGCATCAATTTCACGGCGGGCATCTGAACTGAGCACCCAGACCCCGATGGAACAGGCCGTCACCGCGACAAGCGCGGCGAAGTATCCGACCCAGGATATTCCACGTTGGCTGGCAGAAACTCGCATACCTAATCTTCACTCGCCAAGCGGCGCAAAGCAATCACTGCACGACGTCGATGCGAACAAGCTGCCAGATGCTACGGGCGTAAATCACTTCGGATTGATAGTCGGCATTGCTGTCGTAGGGATAGACGATCCAAAGCGGGCCGTTGTTGCGAACGCTCATCACCTCACCATTTCGCGCATAGGCGATGATCGGCCCGCCTTCGACAGCATCCGCGACCGGAATCTCGACGACATAGTCATTGATCGCTGCTGCGTTCAGCGTTCCACCCTCGACGTCGAGCTCTGCCAGAAAGCTGTGCAGGGACACGCCGGTAAAGCTTTGCGCCCCCTCGGTCCAGATCGTCGTGGTTTCGAAACTGGTGACCGGCATGGCCTGAAGCTCTGCCATCGTGAACTCTGCGGGTTCGGCGGTTCCCGTGACCGTCAGGACAATCTCATCCTGGGCAAGTGCGGACTGCGCGCAAAACATGAACAGTGTCGCGGCAAACATGGCCCGGACCGTGGCTGCCGCGCTCACCTTAAAGAGAGTTTTCATTCATTTCCCCTTGATTTCAAATCGCTTCACGCAGCTCGCATGCGCGTTCGATTGTTGGCACGAAAACGGGATAAAATCACCTGAGCCTACGAATAGTATTGTATACTTTGGTATAGGTTTCTGCACGTACGCGTGCTGTGCACTCACTGCCAATTGGAAACTAAAGAATATCCACGCACGCTTGTTTTCTGGGAAAAAGGATCAGCGGTCGGTTCCAATGCGGTAGTCGGTGTTATAGGCTAATGCAAAGAAAGGCTTCAGGAAGAAGAGCGCATGAAAATCCTTATCGCAGATGATCACGACCTTGTGCGAGACACCCTTGCGATGTTTCTGAAGTCAGAAGGCATTTCCGAAGTGCTGACAGCGAGTTGCACCGACGACGCCGTGGCGCTGATCGCCAAGGAAGGCACGTTTGACCTGGTCCTTCTCGACTACCAGATGCCCGGGATGGAAGGGCTGAACGGGTTGAAGCGCGTGAAAGCCGCCAACGGGGATGGCCCGGTGGCAATCCTTTCGGGCAACGCGACCCCCGCCATTGCCCACGAGGCCATTCATGGCGGTGCCATCGGTTTCATCCCCAAGACGCTTGGCGCGAAATCCATCGTCAGTGCCATTCGCTACATGGCAGATGGCAAGATTTTCCTGCCTTTCGACTACATGCACGTGGCCCAGGCCGAAAAGGTCGGCAACCTGACCCGCCGCGAAACGGACGTGTTGCGCGGCCTGTGCGAGGGAAAATCCAACAAGGAGATCGCCCGCGACCTCGACCTGCAGGAAGTGACGATCAAGCTGCATGTCAAAACGCTGTGCCGCAAGCTCGACGCCAAGAACCGCACTCAGGCGGCCCTGATCGCAAAAGAGCGCAACCTGCTCTGACAGGCTGCGCTCTGGAACTGCTCAATCTAAAGCTGGATCAGATGATGCCAAGCTCGCGGCTGACCATGGATGCGTGGGCCCGGTTGCGTGCGCCCAGTTTGCGGCAGATCGCGCGCATATGCATCTTGATCGTGACTTCGCTGACTCCAAGGTCGGACGCGATTTCCTTGTTCTTCATGCCCTCGGCTGCCCGCGACAGAACAGATACCTCGACAGTGTTGAGGTCTTCCCCGCGTCCGGTCTGAACGCTGCCTTCTGCCATCTTGAGCGGCATGAAGACCTGCCCCGACATAATGAGGTTCAGGATGCTGTCCAGCGACTTGATCGACAGGTCCTTTTCGATGATGCCATGGATGCCCAGTTCAAGCGCGGCCTTTGACAGCGGCGCATCGACATTGCCCGAGAAGATGACAACCTTGGCGCCATGCGCATTGTCGAGAGCGCTTTGAATGCTTTCAACGCCATGCATGCCCGGCATGCGCAGATCCAGCATCAGGATATCAAGATCGCCTTTCTTGAGACGCTCCAGGGCTCCTTCAAAATCCTTGACGATTTCAACGTCGTAAGTCCCGAGACCACTCAACATCGCAGAAACAGCTTCTGCCAGAAGCAGGTGATCATCTGCGATAAGAACTTTTGTTTTCCCGCCACTAGTGTTCAACACTGCCCAGCTCCTTCGATCTATTTCTTCGCTGGAAATAACCGCAGCGGTCCCGCTGAACGATCAAGGTGCGAAGTAGTTACACCATCATTACGCGCTGACATCTGCGCGACAGTTACCGAAGTAGTCCACAATTGGCACAATGACGACTGGCAAGAGGTATAGGAGATTACACCAATCGGCTATGCAAATTGCATCCAAAGACAACAACCCACCATTAAGTATACATATAGATTGTGATCATATCGAAGGATAGTGAAACGGGCTCCAAGTATCACAAAATGCTAAGAACCTTTACCGAAAACATAGGTGTCATCCGCCCGTTGCCCGTTCAACCCGCGCCAACACTTCCGGGGCAAGAGCGGGGTTTTCCCGCGCCTGTTCGACCGCCGCGCTCAGCGCGGCCCGGGCGATCGGGCTGAGATCAGCCTCGGCAAGTTCGGCAAGGAGGGCATCGGCGTCGAATGGGTCGCCGTGGCCTGCATCCGCTTCTTCCAGCTCTGCAGCTGCGGCGCCATCAACATCCTCTTCCGCCGCATCCTCCTGGGTGGGTTGCTCGCTGTCTTCAGGCGCCTCTGACGGCGCTGCCTCGGCCTGCGAAGGCTCCTCTGTGGGCTGATCCGTTGTTTCCTCCACGGGGGCATCCATGGTCGCAGCGGCCAATTGCGCCTCCAGCGCCGCAATGCGGGCCAGGCTGGCGTTCAGTTCTTCTGCAAGCCCGTTCATGGCGGCCTGCTGCTCGGCATCGGCGGCGTCAGCGCTAGCCAGTGCCCCCTGAAGCTCTGCCACCTGGGCCTGCAACGCGGCAGCGCTCGCCTCGGCCTCCTGCGCCCGGGCCTGCAAGGCTGCCGTCTCGGCCTGTCCCTCCATCGCGGTGGCAAGGTTGGTCTGCGCCACGTCCCGCGCGACAACCGCCGCGTCGCGATCGCCTTCTGCGGCGGTCAGCGCTGCCTGAAGATTGGCGACCTCGTTTTCCAACTCGACGATGCGGCCCAGTTGCGCGGCGTCGCCTTGCGGGAAATACCCCTCGCCCGAGCCCGTGGCGCCGCCTGCCGGGGTCACAGTTCCACGCTGACAGTCCCATTTGCCCGCATCCGGGCCGGAATCGATCTGAAGCCCGGTCTCGTCGATCAGGTAGGTCTGCCCCGCCTGCGAGATCGCATAGACCCCATCGGCCAGCATGGTCACGGTGCCGGACCCATCGGCCAGCTGATCGCCGGCGATATCGAAGCGCAGGGATCGCCCGTTGACGAGGCAGTCAAAGACCACACGCTCGGAGGCGCCAGCAACAGGCGCGTCTTCCGGCGGCCCGGCGAAAGCAGGGGCAGACAGAAGGGCAACGGATGCCAGCAGGGGCAGACGGACGGATACACGGGCCTTGGACATGGGGCCTCCCTATTAAATGCAGAACTGAAATCGAACGCCCTGAATTGGACGCCTCCCTTGCAAGGAGCCTAGTCAATCCTGTCCCGTCTGCAAAGCCTCCGCCTTGGCCACATGGGTTTTCACGGCCGCGAAGCTGTCGGGCGTGACGGAGATCGAGTCGATCCCTGCCTCGACCAGCAGTTGCGCGAAGGCCGGGTTGTTCGAGGGTGCCTGGCCGCACAGCCCGATCTTGCGCCCTGCCGCGCGGGCCTTCTCGATCACCGTGCGGATCATCCACAGCACCGCCGGATCGCTTTCATCGAAGAGGCTGGCCAGCCGGTCGCTGTCGCGGTCCACGCCCAGTGTCAGCTGGGTCAGGTCGTTCGATCCGATCGAGAATCCGTCGAAGCGGTCGGCGAATTCCTCGGCGCGGATGACATTGGCCGGGATCTCGCACATGACGAACACGTCAAGCCCCGCCTCACCGCGTTCCAGCCCCGCACCCTTCATCACGCCAAGCACCCGGTCTGCTTCGTCCGGGGTCCGGCAGAAGGGGATCATGACCGCAACATTGGCAAAGCCCATCTCTTCGCGAAGGCGCTTGATCGCCTTGCATTCCAGTTCGAACCCCGGCTGGTAGGCCGGATCGGTGTAGCGCGACGCGCCGCGGAAGCCGATCATCGGGTTTTCCTCGTTGGGCTCAAACGCCCGCCCGCCCAACAGGTCGGCATATTCATTGGTCTTGAAATCGCTCATGCGAACGATGACCGGATTGGGATAGGCAAAGGCCGCGATATGCGACAGGCCAAGCGCCAGCTGATCGACGAAATAGTCGCCCTTGTCGGCATAGCCCGCAGTCAGCGCCTCGATCTCGGCGCGCTCGGCAGGGTCGGAGACCTTGTCGAACTCGATCAGCGCCATGGGATGCACCTGCACCGCGTTGTTGACCACGAATTCCATCCGCGCGAGCCCCACCCCATCGGCAGGCAGCCGCCACCAGCGGAACGCGGCCGACGGGTTTGCCATGTTGAGCATGATCTTCGTGCGGGTCTGGGGCAGGGTCGAAAGGTCAAGCTCTTCCACCCCGACCTCGGCCAGCCCTTCGTGGATCAGCCCTTCCTCGCCCGCGGCACAGTTCACTGTCACGTCCTGCCCGTCATGCAGCAGATGCGTGGCGTTGCCGGTGCCCACGATGGCGGGCACCCCCAGTTCGCGGCTGACGATGGCTGCGTGCGACGTGCGCCCGCCATGGTCGGTGATGATCGCGGCAGCGCGTTTCATGACCGGCACCCAGTCGGGGTCGGTGGTCGAGGTGACAAGGATCGAGCCATCGACGAACCGGTCGATATCGGCCACGTTCTCGATCAGGCAGACCCGGCCCGTGGCAACCGCGTTGCCGACCGACAGGCCCTTGGCCAGAACCTTGCCTTCGCCGCTGACCGAGTAGTTGCGCAAAGCGCCCGCCTTGCGCTGGCTTTCCACCGTCTCGGGCCGGGCCTGCACGATGAACAACTCGCCCGTGTCGCCATCACGCGCCCATTCCATGTCCATGGCGCAGCCATAGTGACGCTCAATGGTGGCCGCCATACGCGCAAGCGACAGGATTTCCGCGTCGCTCAGCACCCAGGCCGCGCGCTCGGCTTTCGACGTGGGCACATTGCGCACAGGTCTGGCGCTGCTTGCATCGAGGATCATCTTGATTTCCTTGGCCCCTCGCCGCTTGCCCACGATTGGAGTCAGGCCCTTGTCGTCGAGGAAGGGCTTGAAGACCTGGTATTCGTCGGGGTCGACCGCCCCCTGCACCACGTTTTCACCAAGCCCCCAGGCCGCGTTGATCAGCACCACCTTGTCGAAGCCCGATTCCGTGTCGATCGAGAACATCACGCCCGAGCCGCCGGTATCGGCGCGCACCATGCGCTGCACGCCCACGGACAGTGCCACGCCCATGTGATCGAAGCCCTTCACCTCGCGGTAGCTGATCGCCCGGTCGGTAAAGAGCGAGGCAAAGCAGCGGCGGCAGGCGGCCAGAACGTCCGCCCCACCTGAGACGTTGAGGAAGGTTTCCTGCTGGCCTGCGAAACTCGCGTCGGGCAGGTCTTCGGCGGTGGCAGAGGACCGCACGGCGACCGCGACATCGGCCTTGCCGGCGGTCTCGCTGAGCCTGGCGTAGGAGGCAAGGATGTCGGCCTCGATATCGGCAGGCCAGTCGCCCGCGACGATCGCTGCCCGGATCGACGATCCGGCCTCGGCCAGCGTGATCTTGTTGGACTTCCAGCGCGCCAGCGTGTCCGCGATGTGCGCCTCAAGATCATTGGCCGCGATAAAGGCACGGTAGGCCCCCGATGTCGTCGCAAAGCCGCCCGGCACGGCGATCCCCTGCCCGGCCAGTTCCTGCACCATTTCGCCAAGGCTGCTGTTCTTGCCGCCAACCAGCGCCACGTCGGCGCGGCGCAATTCTTCGAATCCGATCACGTTGGGGGTGCTTGCGGTCATCTCATCCTCCTCATGCGCAAATGGCGCCGGTTCGAGGGGACGCTAACGCACCGCG
>NZ_CAXREX010000313.1:0-2438 GCF_964229645.1 Nioella sp.
CCGGCTTTCTGGCGATTGACCCGATCCTCGGCATGGCGTTCGGGGTGGTTCTCCTCTGGGCCTCCGTCGGCGTCATCAAGGAAGCGGTCCACATCCTCATGGAAGGCACGCCAGAGGGAACGGATCTCGAGGCTGTGACGGCGGACCTGCGCGGCCACGACGGGGTTCTGGACGTTCACCATGTGCATGCCTGGACGCTGACCAGCGGCAAACACGCATTTTCTGCCCATATCCGCCATGGTGAGCCCGCAGAGGCCGCGGACCTGCTGAACCGGGCCTATCATCGACTGACGGAACAATATGGGTTTCACATGGTCACGCTGCAGCTCGAAACCGCGTGTCTCGACGAGCGCCACGCACGGGATCTCGATGTGACGCTCCCGGACAGCCAACGCGTGTCGCCCGCCGCCGCCGACGCCCATGCCGCCCATGCAGACCTGCTCGACAGCGCGGCGCAGGACGCTAGACTCCCTGACAACTCCTAGAGGACCTCCGAATGAAACGACGCACATTTTTGATGACAGGCGCAGCAGCCACCCTGGCATTTCCCGTTGCCGCTGACACGGCACCCCTTCTGAAGGTGCTCAAAACGCCAACCTGTGGATGCTGCTCCGCCTGGGTCGATCATGTCCAGCAAGCGGGGTTCGCGGTCGAGGCCCAAGACGTCGATCAGGATCAACTTTGGGCGTTCAAAGACCGGCTGCAAATCGCACCAGAGCTTGCCGGATGCCATACGGCGGTCGTGGGCGACTATTTCGTCGAGGGCCACGTGCCTGCCGCTGACATCAAGCGGTTGCTGGCAGAGCAACCGGTGGCGCGCGGGTTGACGGTTCCCGGCATGCCGATGAGTTCGCCCGGCATGGGCGGTCCCGGGGCAGGTGACACTTTTGATACCTTGCTTGTCGGCTCCGACGGGGTGACCTCCGTCTTCGCCAGCCACAGCTGATCGGGTCACGGGCGCAGGTGATAAATCCCGCGGGCCGGGTTTTTGACCCGCCCGTCCTGCACGAGCTTTCGCAGCGCCCTGTAGGTCGCCTCATGGCTTAGCTGTAACCGGGCGGCGAACTCGACGACGGACCCGTCGAGCAGGCCCGCGACCAACCCCGCCATGACCCGGTCCTCTGCGCGCCGAATACCGACGATCTCCAGCATCTGTCGTTGCGCCTGTATCTGTTGAGCTGCACGGCGGCCATAGGTGCGCGCAAACTCCGGCTCCGCAAAGGCGGCCAAGACAGCGGCCTTGTCGATCCGGACCAACGCCCCGGCCTCTAAGAAGACCGCATCGCAATGATAGACCTCTGAAAACACCGAAGCTTCGGCAAAACTTGTTCCGGCTTGGGCACGGTGAATGATGAACCGCTCGCCATTTGGGCCGACCCGCTCGAGATGCACGCGCCCGGTTTGCACGACATAGAGACCGTGGGTGGGGTCACCTTGGTGAAACACCACATCGCCAATCGCGCCGGAAAAAGGGCACAGGGCTGAGCTCGGGATAAGATCATAGGGGTTTGGCAACATATGATTGAAATCATATTGCGATGCATCCGCCCCTGCTAGCGTAAACATGACACCACCTCATTGAAGGACCCGTCCATGCGTCTTATTCCCCTCCTCCTTGCTATAGTGATGGCCGCACCCGTGGCCGCGCAGCATGCCCATTCCGCGAACGGCCACACGATGGGGGGTCCCCAGGAAACCGGGCAGTCAACCTTTGCCGCCCTGGCGGAAATCGTTGCGATCCTGCAAGCCGATCCCGAGACGGACTGGGAGCGGGTCGATATCGACGGATTGCGCCGCCATCTGGTCGATATGGACCTTCTGACCCAGGAGGCCGTGGTCACCCGCACCCTGCGGCCGGAAGGGGCCCGGTTCGAGATTCGGGGCACCACCCGTGTTCTCGAGGCCATCCGCGCCATGGTGCCCGCCCATGCGCCCTTTCTCGCGGCTGAATCCGGCTGGGACGTTGTGACAGAGGATCTCGTAGATGGGGTGGCGCTCAGTGTCGATGGCGATGCCGCGCAGATTCAGGGACTTGGCTTTTTTGGCCTGATGACCATCGGGGCGCATCACCAGGAGCATCACCTCATGATGGCAAAAGGCGCAGCCCCACACCATTAATGCGCCGACACGGCTTGTTTGTTGATCCGTAGAGAGGTGCACTGACAAAACGTTACATCTCGCGTGTTGACCTTCCAGCGCTGGAGACGCGCACACATGCCCGGTGATGGAAGCGTCAGAGGATACCGCGCGCAGGGATTTCCTGTATTATGCAACGGCCGGGGCGGGGGTCGTGGCCGCAGGGGCTGCGCTCTGGCCACTGGTGAACCAGATGAACCCCTCCGCCGATGTCCGCGCCTTGGCACAGATCACTGTTGATATTTCCGATCTCGCGCCCGGAACGCAATTGACCGTCAACTGGCGCGGAAAACCTGTCTTTA
>NZ_CAXREX010000314.1:0-3352 GCF_964229645.1 Nioella sp.
CAGGTGTTTCGAAGCGCCAAGGCTCGTCAACGCCGCGGGGGCCTGGGCCGGCAAGCTCGCCCAGCAGGCCGGAGAGCCCGTGCCGATGTTCAGCGCCGGCCCGCCGCAATTCGTCACCGAGCCCCTGCCGCACCGACTGCACCCGTCGGTGCATATGGTGGAGGGCGATGTCATCGTGCGTCAGATCCCGCGCGGCAACATCATCTTTTCGGGCTACCCGCGCACCCGTTCTCTGCCTTCGGGCGAGTTCACCTACGTGCCGCCAGCCAAGACACTGCGAGGGATGCGCACGCTCGTCGAATGCATCCCCATGCTGGCGCGGGCAGAAATCATCCGCGTCTGGTCCGGGGTCGAGGGTTATCTGCCCGACATGCTCCCGGTGATTGGCGCCAGCACCACCACTCCGGGCCTGTTCCATGCCTTCGGCGGCAGCGGCGGCGGGTTCCAGATCGCTCCGGCGGTCGGCGAATGCCTCGCCGCGCTCGTGCGGGGCGAGGCCTCACCTGTCGACATCTCGGGCTACGGCATCGACCGCTTTACCGAGGGCTCCGAAGTCTCGGAGAAGATTCACCTGGAGTTCGACCAGTAAGCCCTTGCGGAGGCGCCTTTTCCTGAACGTGTGGCCTCTGCTTCCGAGGCGGGGATGGGCACGCATTCTCTTCCGCCGTTGCGCCCGACGGCCGCATGTTACCATTCGGCAACTGCCCGCCCGCCCAATCAGCCCAGACACCCGGTGACATGGGGCGGCTTCGCCAGTGCTGTCCGGCGGGCCCGCAGATCCGTCATGAGCCCGGTCGGCGGCTGTGGCACCCCGGGAGCATCGGTGATCCCCTTGATGACGAACAGGTTCAAACCGACAAGAGGCGTGATCATCGCCAGTTCGAGGTTGATTGTCAGAAGCACACCGTACCAGACGAGGTCGATGTCCAACGCGTGCATCGTCGGCAACAGGATTGGCGTAGTGATCAGAATGATTGCGATGGAATCAAAGAACATGCCCATGACGAAGATCAGCGCCATGACCACGAGGATGAAGGCCAGCAGAGATAGGCCGAGCGCGGCAACACCCTCCGTCACGCCGACCGGCAGGCGGATGATGGTGATGGCATGCCCGAACATCGCAGCCCCCGCGATGATCATGAAGACCATCATCGAGGTCCGCATCGTGGCATAAGCGCAGTCCCGGATCATGCGGGGTGTGAGGGTGCGATAGGCCAGCGCCGCAACGAGTAGTGCGTAGAGGCACCCGGCGGCGGCTTCGGAAGCGGTGAAGACACCCGCGTATATGCCGCCCATGATGATCGGCGGTGTCAGCACGGCCCAGATCGACTTGCGCAGCGCCAGCATCACAGCGCCCCATCCCGCCCAGGAGGTCTGTTCGCGTGTTCCGCCCTTCCACATGCAGTAGATGGAGAACATGACCGCCAGCATCAGGCCGGGCAGGATGCCGGCGAGGAACAGGGCGCCGATGGAAGCGTCCGAGAAGATGGCACAGAGGTTCATCGGGCCCGAAGGGGGAATGAGAATGCCCAGGGTTCCACCCGCGGCGATCACCCCCAGCGCCTCGCGTTCCGGATAACCATAGCGCTTCATTTGCGGGATGACGCTGGAACCGATCGACAGGGCCGTGGCCACTGACGATCCGGAAATCGCGGCGAAGATCGTGCAGGACAGCACCGTCGCCACCCCGCGGCCGCCCCGGATGTGGCCTATCACCGGGTTCGCCATGTCGTAGAGATCGTCGATGACCTTCGCCTTGATCATGATCTGCGCCATGAAGACAAAGAGCGGGATTGTCATCAGCACAGGCTTGGACAGGTGCGCCATGCCGGTGTCGGAAATCGGGCCGATATGGCCCTCGAAGAACAGCAGGATCGCCGTGGCCGTCAGCCCCAGCGCGGCAAAGATCAGCATTCCGGTCAGGAGCAGCAGGATCAGCCCGCCGAAGACGAAAAGGATGGTCATTGGCTCCGCCCAGCGACGGCGTCGAGGATGCGCGTGAGCGCGACGAGGGCCAGCATCGCCGCCGCAAGCATCAGCGGCGCCTGGGGGATCCAGCCCGGGATTTCGAGGTGTCCGGTGGTGTAGCTGCCGAACATGCGGAAGAATTCCACCGCTTCCCACGTGGACAGAAACAGGACGCCGGAGAGCACCAGAACGGCGAGGGCGGCAAACACCCGTTGTACCGCGCGGGAAGGGCCGCGCAGGCGGTCGGTCAGCAGGTCGATGGCGATGTGATCGCCCCGCCGGTAGGCTTCCGCCACCCCGCAGGAAATCATCGCCACCAACGCCCAGCCGGTCACCTCGTCGGACCACAGAAGCGGGCTGTCAGGACGTAGCGCATGAAGACCGCGACGACGCTCCACCATCCGCATCACGTCATCGCCGGACACATCACCCACGATCGAACAGCCAAAGGCCGTGGCGATCCCGGCGTTGATGATTGTGCCCTTGCCCGTCTCGTCACGCAGCCGCGCCCCGCGTGACCCACTCCAGCTTCTGTGTTGTCGTGGGCCAGGATTTCGTCATCTGCAGACCGTCGCGCAGGCCGACCTCACGCAATGCGATCCGACCTTCCGGGTAGGCCGCAAGGACGCGGATCATGCCTGCACCTTCAACGCGCCAAGGATCTCTGCCGTGTGCTCGCCGACCGAGGGCACAGTGACGCTTTCGGACACGATGGGTCGCCCGTCTATCTCGACCGGCACCGCGGGAGCGCGGAAAGCCTTCTTGTCCCGGCATTCGGAGGTGAAGAGCCCGCCGGGCCTGTTCACATGCGGATCGTCATACATCTCGGCAGGACGGGAAACCGGGGCGAACAGCAGGTCGTTGGCCTCCATCACCTGCACCATCTCGTCGAAGGGCCGTGCAACGATCACCGCCGCAATCTGCGGCAGGGTCCAGTCACGCGCTCTGATCTGGTCGGGGCGGGTCTTCAGACGGTCATCCGCGAGCAAGTGCTCCAGCCCGAGCCCGATGCACAGTTTCTCCCACTGCCCGTCCGTCGCCGCGCCCACGAATATCTGCCGCCCGTCCGCCGTTTCGAACAGGTCGTAGATCGGCCAGGAGAACACCCGCTCGGGCATCGGCGGGCTTTCCTCGCCTTCGATGTCGAACTGCACCATGTGCTGGGCCACCAGCAGAAGGCAGTTCTCGAACAGGCCCGAACGGACCGCAGCCCCCTGCCCGGTCTTGCCGCGCTGGATCAGCGCGCCGAGCACGCCGTAGGCGGCAAACAGCCCGCCCATGATGTCATTGGCAGAAGACACGATGCGCAACGGACGCCCCTTTGGCCCGGTCATGTACGCCATCCCGGCCATCATCTGCACCACCTCGTCCATGGCTGCGCGGT
>NZ_CAXREX010000315.1:0-4662 GCF_964229645.1 Nioella sp.
GGCGCGAGGTCATGGTGCCGGCCTGTGCCCTGGTGATGGACCTTCAGACCATCGTCGCGCGCCGCATCGCGCCGGTCGATACAGCCGTGGTTTCGGTGACCGAGCTTGTGACTGACGGCACCCGCAATGCCTTGCCCGGCCTCGCGCGGATCCTGGGCGACGCCCGCAGTTTCCGCCCCGAGGTATCCGCCACGATCGAGACCGAGATGCGCCGCCTGGCAGAGGGGATCGCGCTGCAATACGGGATCGAGGCGCGCCTTCGTTACGACCGCGAATTCGTGCCGACGATCAACGACGCCGAGCTTGCCGAGGCGATGATGCAGGCCGCGGGTCCGGTGTCCGATGTCACGGCCACGCGGGCAGAACCGATGACCGGATCCGAGGATTTCGCCCGGTTCCTGTCCCGCGTGCCGGGCTGCTTCGCCTTCATCGGCAACGGCGAAGGGTCCGCCCCGCTGCACGCGCCCAACTACGATTTCAACGACGCCGCCCTGCTGCATGGCGCGCAGGTTCACGCAGCCATTGCCCGCGCCCGGCTACCGGAAGGATGACATTGCCCATGTTTGATCAAGGTCAATGCTGACTTGGCCGATCGGCGCTCTGCTAAGGGCATGGGCGATCTTGAACAGATACATCCCCGTCACCGTTTTCTGATAGGGCTCTTCTTCCATGTGACCTGGCTTTCGGGGCCTGTCCTCATGGCGCTCTACGGAGTGGCGGCGCGCGCTATCCTGCTCGGGCGCGGCGTCGAAGTGGTGTCATGGGAACGGGGGGTCGAGCTGCTCTTGCCATTTGCCTTGTGGGCAGAACCCCCATTTCTCGTGGTCGCGGTCATGACGAGAAAAAGACTGAGGCAATTGATCAGCCGGGATCCCGGAGCCTTTCGAACGGGAATGGCCATGGCGCTTGGTGCCTATTCCGGCCTTGTGCTGTCGCATGGCTTCATCGTGACAGGGTTGCTGCTTTACGAAGGGCCGGGCGGCCTTGCCGAGGCGGTTTACATGTTCATGGCGCTTTGGATGATCACGATCCCTTACATGATCGCAGTGGCGGGGGTCGGTGCGCTTGTTGGGGCGGGGCTCGTATGGGTGCTTTTGCGGCTTTTGAATAAGGTCTGACACACCCCTGCGGAAATCCGCAGGCCTTTGGACGCCGACTGCGCAATTTCCTTCATAGGCATCGCCGCAGGACCGCCGCCATACTCCCGTCATCCGCGAAATGCGTGATCAATTGGGAGGACATCATGAAAAAGACGATCACCGCAACCGCCGTTGCGGCCCTTACCGTTGGCTTCGCAGCCGAAGCTTTTGCAACCGAATGGAACGTGTCGGTCTGGGGCTCGCGCCGCGCCTTCACCGAGCATGTGGAACGTCTGGCCGAACTGGTGGCCGAGCGCTCCGGTGGCTCCTTCACCATGAACATTTCCTACGGCGGCCTGTCGGGCAACCGCGAGAACCTTGATGGCATCTCCATCGGTGCCTTCGAGATGGCCCAGTTCTGCGCCGGCTACCACGCCGACAAGAACCCCTCCATCACCGTGCTGGAACTGCCCTTCCTGGGCGTGAGCTCGCTTGAGCAGGAAGCCGAGATTTCCATGGCGCTCTACCAGCACCCGGCCGTGCAGGCGGACCTGGCGCGCTGGAACGCAACGCTGCTCATGCCCTCGCCGCTGCCGCAGTACAACTTCGTCGGTCGCGGCGATGCGCCCGCATCGGTCGAGGATTTCGCCGGGATGGCCGTGCGGGCCACTGGCGGCATCGGGGCCGCCATGTCCGCAATCGGCGCGGTGCCGACCTCGATGACCGCAACCGAAGTGCGCCAGGCGATGGACAGCGGCGTTGTGCAGGCGGTCAGCTTCGCCCCCCACGCCCACATGTCCTACGGCACCATCGAGAACGCCGACTGGTGGACCACCAACCTCAACCCCGGCACCGTGAACTGCCCGGTCGTGGTCAATACCGACGCGCTGGAATCGCTCTCCGAGGCCGAGCGCGAGATCCTGATGGGTGCTGTTGACGAAGCGATGCAGCACTACCTCGACTACTACAACAACCAGACCATGGCCGCCTGGGGCCCGGCGCTGGACGACCGTGGCATCGAGCGTATCACCTTCGGTGACGCGGAACTTGCCGCCTTCCGCGAAGCGGCTGCCGCCCCGGCTGCGGCTGCCTGGATCGAGGAGAACACCGCACGCGGCCTGCCCGCGCAGGAGCTCTACGATTTCGTCACCGGCCTGATCGCCGAAGGCAACTGAGCCTGACACCGCGCCCCGCCCGGACAAATCCCGGGCGGGGCGTTTCCTTTCGGGACCCCACCAGACCAAGGAGGATCTCCGATGGCCGGAGCATCCCTCGTGCTGTCCGATGACAGCACAATCAGCCGCCTTGACCGCAGCCTCTTGTGGCTGGAACGCAAATTCGCCCTGCTGAGCGGCCTCGCCGTGTTCGCCCTGATGATCCTCGCCGTGGTCTCGGTCGGTGGGCGCAACGCGATGAACCAGCCGATCTCGGGCTACGTGGACTGGATCGAACAAGCCATGCCGCTGATTGCCTTCATGGGCATCGCCTATACGCAGCGCGAGGGCGGGCACATTCGCATGGACCTGCTTGTAGGCAACCTGCGCGGGCGCGCCATGTGGGCGGCAGAATTCGTCACGACGCTGGCGATCCTGATCCTCATGCTGCTGCTGGTCTGGGGGTCTTTCGCGCATTTCCAGCGCAGCTTTGACTGGGGTTCGCCCCTGTTCAGCCGCGACAGCTCGATGGATATCGGCCTGCCGCTCTGGCCTGCCAAGCTGCTGGCACCGATTGCCTTCTCGGTCCTGTGCCTGCGGCTCGCGTTGCAGCTGTTCGTCTATGGCCGCGCGCTGGTGTCCGGACAGGAAAACCCGGTCGGCGTTCCCCTTCATGCCGATGCCGCGACCGTCGCGGCGATGGAGGCCGCGCAGGTCTCCGGCCACGACGACTGAGGAGAGCGCGTCATGGAACCCATTCAAATCGGCCTGATCGTCTCTGGCCTGCTTCTGGTGCTGGTGATCCTGGGCATGCGTGTGGCCTTTGCTGCTGGCCTGACCGGCCTCGTGGGCCTGATCTGGATCTTCTGGAGCCGCCGAGGCTATGACCCCGAGGACTTCATGTGGGCGCTCGGCGTTGCGGTGCAGACCGCGGGCCAGGTGCCGCATTCCAAGATTTCCAGCCAGGCGCTCAGCCTCATCCCGACCTTCATCCTGATCGGCTATCTCGCCTATCACGCGGGCCTGACAAAGGCGCTGTTCGAAGCCGCCAAGCGGTGGTTCGCCTGGGTGCCGGGCGGCCTGGCCGTGTCCACCGTTTTCGCGACGGCCGGCTTTGCCGCTGTGTCCGGCGCATCGGTCGCGACCTCCGCCGTGTTTGCCCGTATCGCTATCCCCGAGATGCTGGCCGTGGGTTATGACAAGCGCTTCGCGGCGGGTGTCGTTGCCGCCGGCGGCACGCTGGCCTCGCTCATCCCGCCATCAGCGATCCTGGTGATCTACGCGATCATCGTGGAACAGGATGTTGGGCGGCTTTTGCTGGCGGGCTTCATTCCCGGCGTCTTCTCGGCCGTGATCTATGCCTTGCTCATCATTGGCCTGGCCAAGACGATCAAGAACTTCGGCCCGCCGGTGACCGGCTTCACCTGGCGAGAGCGGTTCGAGTCGCTCCCCCCCGCCCTGCCCATCGTGATGGTGGTCGTGATCATCATCTTCTTCGTCTACAACCCCTTCGGCGGCGACGCCTGGGGCACGCCGACCGAAGGCGGCGCGATCGGGGCCTTCATCGTCTTTCTCATGGCGCTATGGCGCGGCATGCGCTGGCCGGAACTGAAAGAGGCGCTGCTGGAAACCGCCAAGCTCAGCGTGATGATCTTCACCATCATCTGGGGCGTGCTGATCTACGTGCGCTTCCTGGGTTTCGCCGACCTGCCCGGCGCCTTCGCCGACTGGCTGACCACGCTGCACATGTCGCCGATGCTGATCCTGATCTGCATCCTGCTGGCCTACGCGGTGCTGGGGATGTTCATGGATGCAATCGGGATGCTGCTCCTGACCCTGCCCGTGGTCTTCCCGGCGGTCATGGCGCTCAACGGCGGCATGAACGTGACGGCAGAGGCCAGCACCTTCGGCATGTCCGGCACCATGTGCGCGGTCTGGTTCGGCATCCTCGTGGTGAAGATGGCAGAGTTCTGCCTGATCACGCCGCCCATCGGATTGAACTGCTTCGTGGTGGCCGGTGTGCGTGACGATCTCAGCGTGCAGGACGTGTTCAAGGGGGTGACGCCTTTCTTCATCGCCGATGCGATCACCATCGGCCTGCTGGTTGCCTTCCCCTGGATCGTGCTCTGGCTGCCAAGCCAGATGTGACCTGATCTTGTACAAGAATAAGCGCGCGGCGGCCCGGGGAGACTCTGGCCGCCGCGATGCATTTTGGGGCTTTCGTCTGCACGGGGGGTGCACAGGGGGTGTACGGGGGGTGCACGGGGGGTGACAGGCCATTTTCGGCTACCCGGGCGCGGCAGAGGCTTGACTCGAGTCGCGCGTCGTGAAATTAATTCAATCAATAAAATAAATATGGCGACCGGGGAGGGCGCCATTGGGAGGACCCATGTATCTTGGTTTGGATCTGGGCACGTCCGGGCTTCGGG
>NZ_CAXREX010000316.1:0-2135 GCF_964229645.1 Nioella sp.
CGGACCCGAGGCCATGAGCACAGCCACCGCAGCGCCGCAGGGCCTTGCCGCCTATATCGCCGTCACGGCGGCCTACTGGGCCTTCATGCTCACCGATGGCGCGCTCAGGATGCTGGTGCTCCTGCATTTCCACACGCTGGGGTTCACCGCGGTGCAACTGGCCTACCTCTTCCTGCTCTACGAGGTGGCGGGCATCGTGACGAACCTCTCGGCCGGCTGGATCGCCGCGCGCTTCGGCCTGACCTCGACGCTCTACGCGGGGCTCGGCCTGCAGGTCGTGGCCCTTGTGGCGCTGGCGCAGCTCGATCCCGCATGGGGCCTCGGCGCCTCGGTGGCCTACGTGATGGCGGTGCAGGGCCTTTCGGGGGTGGCAAAGGACCTGTCCAAGATGTCGGCAAAATCGGCGGTCAAGGTGCTGGCGCCCAAGGGGCAGGGCGGTCTCTTCCGCTGGGTCGCGGTGCTGACCGGCTCGAAGAACGCGGTGAAGGGGCTGGGCTTCCTGCTGGGGGCGGCGCTTCTGGCTCTGGCGGGCTTCAAGGCATCGGTCTGGGGCATGGCGGCGGTGCTGGCCCTGATCCTCGCCGCCGTGGCGCTGAGGATGCCGCCGGGCCTGCCCGCGGGCAGGAAAGGCGCGAAGTTCCGCGAGGTCTTCTCGAAGGACCGCAACGTGAACCTGCTCTCGGCGGCGCGGGTCTTCCTGTTCGGCGCGCGCGACGTGTGGTTCGTGGTGGGCATCCCGGTCTACTTCTACGCGGTCCTGTCGGACGGGACGGAGGCGGGCAACCGTGCCGCCTTCTTCACCATCGGCAGCTTCATGGCGGTCTGGACGATCCTCTACGGTGCGGTGCAGGCCTGGGCGCCGAAGGCCCTGCGCGCGGCCTCGCGCCCGGAGTCCGAGATCGTCACGGCAGCCCGGGGCTGGGCGCTGGCGCTGGTGCCCGTGCCGCTGTCCCTGGCGCTTCTCGTGGCGCTCGCCGGGGCGCCCGCACCCTGGCTGACGGCAACCCTGATCGCGAGCCTCTTGGTGTTCGGAGCCATCTTCGCCGTCAATTCCGCGCTGCACAGCTACCTGATCCTCGCCTTCTCGAAGGGTGAGCGGGTGACCATGGACGTGGGCTTCTACTACATGGCAAACGCTGCCGGGCGCCTCCTCGGAACGCTCTTGTCGGGGCTCAGCTACCAGTGGGGCGGCCTGCCTGCCTGCCTCTGCACGGCGGCGGTCATGGTGGCGCTCAGCGCGTTCGGCGCGTCAAAACTCAGGGCAGCCTGAGCGCACAGCCGCCGCCGCCGGCCGGCTTCGCGCGAAACCCGAAAGCCGCAGGACAAGGCCATCCCTTCATCTTGGCCCAAATACCTCGGGGGTTCGGGGGCAGAGCCCCCGTGCGCAGCGTGTATGCAGGCAAGGCGCGCAAAACAGGTGCTGCGCCCATACAAGACGCGCCCCTGCGCGAGCAAAGCGAGCGCCGGTCGGATCGCGTCAGCGATCCGAAACCTCGTTCAGCAGCGCCTCCAGCCCCGCCTCGAGACCCGCGAAGGCCTCCGCCAGCCGGGCCTCGATCTCCTGCTGGTAGGCCAGTGCCAGCGGCAGCAGTTCGGCCATCATCGCGCGGCCCTTGTCGGTCAGGGCCAGCCGGACCAGTCTCCGGTCGCTGGCGTCCTGCGCCTTCTCGATCAGGCCGGAGGTTTCCAGCCGGGTCGCCGCGCGGCTGACCTTGGACTTTTCCATCGCCACACGCGCCTCGATGTCGCGGACAGACACGGTTTCGGCCCCGTCGAGCGGCTGGGCGAGGTGGACCAGCACCCGCCATTCCGGGATCGAGATGCCGAAGCGGGTCCGGTACTGGCGGGCCAGTTCCTCCGACGTGCGCTCTGCCGCCACCGCCAGCCGGTAGGGGGTGAAGCGCGCGAGGTCGAAATCGGGCAGGGCTGCGGCCTGCGGCGCACCGGGGTTGGGTCTGTCTTTCATCGGCCTCTCCCGCAAAGGTGGGTCTTCCCCACAACAATAGGGTTGACTTCATTGCAAATGCAACGATTATGTCGCCAACCGCTACATGGTCACCGGGGAGGAGAGTCATGACACGTTTCGAACTGCCCAAGGGGATGGTCCGCGCGCCGCAGGGCGTCGGCACGCACGA
>NZ_CAXREX010000317.1:0-24353 GCF_964229645.1 Nioella sp.
CCGTTGCTCGAAGGCTGTCTTGCCCGGTTCGAATGCGAACGCTACGCGGAATACGACGGGGGCGATCACGCGATCATCGTGGCGCGGGTGCTGAAAGCCTCGGTCAGGCAGGGCTTGCCGCTGCTCTTCTACGGGGGGCAATTCGGCCAGTTCGCGTCTGGCGGCTGACCCATGGAACTCGCCGATCGGCTACGCCATCTTCTCGGGCCCGGCTTTAGCAGGCCGGGCCTTGGTGCTGTCGCACGGGTTGGCCAAGCCGATTGCTGCGGCTGGCGGCTGGAAAAGCTGCGCTTCGAAGGGAGGGATGGGGAACAGGTTTCAGCCAGCTTCCTCCACCCGCCGGATGGTCACCCGCCGGTCCCGGCGGTCATCTATGCCCACGCTCACGGCAATCGCTATCACATGGGGTGCGAAGAGCTGAGCGAAGGCCGGCCCGCGCTTCAGGGGCCATACGCGCCCGACCTTGTCCGCCTCGGGATTGCCGCGCTTTGCATCGAGATGCCGTGTTTCGGGGCCCGCCAACAGCCCGGAGAAAGTGCCCGCGCCAAGGCGGCGCTTTGGAGGGGTGAGACGCTGTGGGGCCAGATGCTGGCCGAACAGATCGCCGGGGTCGATTTCCTTGCCGCTCACCCAGCTATACGGCCCGACGGGATCGGCACGCTCGGGTTCTCCATGGGCAGCACGTTGGCCTTCTGGCTGGCAGCATTGGATTCGCGCGTCCGGGCCTGTGCCGCGCAGTGTTCCCTTGCCGACCTGGAAACGCTGATCGGCAAGGGGGCGCATGACGGGCACGGGATATACATGACCGTTCCGGGGGTGTTGCCTGTCGCTCGGACCGGCCAGATCGCCGGGCTGATCGCGCCGCGTGCCTTGCATGTCAGTGTCGGGTTGCAGGACTGGTCCACTCCGAAAGCGGCCTTCGACGTGGCGCGGCAAGACCTGGAGGTGGCCTTCGCCAAAGGCGGGCAGCTATCCCTTCACGTGGAGCCAGACACCGGCCACGAGGAAACCCCGGCGATGCGGCGGGCCGTGTTGGCATTCCTGTCGTCAGAACTGGCGGGATAGCCGGGCGAACTCGGCGGCCAGCGTGGCCCAATCCTCCTCGGACAGATCGGCCAAACCCACCAGCCCTGCCAGAGACTTGCAGAGCACGTCAGGTGTCGACGAATCTTCTATAAGATTGGAGATCCTTTCCGCGTTCGGGTCCGTCAGGGGCTGGCCGCTCCCATGCGCGTTCACAACAAAGGCCATCCACGCCGCGACAGCCTGCAGGGCCTGCGGGGCCGCGGCCTGCTCCGCGATGATGGGCACCAGCCGTTCGCGCAGTTTCAGGCTGCCGTCGCAGGCGATCTGCGCGAGCTCGTGGCGCATCTCAGCAACGGCAAAGCGATCTGCAAGCGCCGCGCGATAGGTCGGGAGCGTTGGCCGCACCACGCCGGGCAGAGTTGGCTGCGCTTCGTCCCAGAGCCGCTCGACCCCGGCGCGCAGGTCTGGATCGGCCATCGCTTCGTGCACGTAGCGGTGTCCTGCCAAAAGGCCAGCATAGGCCAGGTAGGAATGCGCCGCGTTCAACAGGCGAAGCTTGCGCTTTTCGTAGGGGGCGACATCGGGAACGATCTCGACGCCCGCACGTTCCCATTCCGGGCGAGGGCCTGCGAAATCATCCTCGATGATCCATTCCGAAAACGCTTCGGTCAGAACAGGGGCTTCGTCAGGCGTGCCGGTCTCGGCCTCGATCTCGGCCTGAATGGCCGCGGTCGTCGCCGGGGTGATCCGGTCGACCATCGTATCGGGAAAACGGATGCCGGCGGTCAGCTCCAGCGCAGCGGCCCTGGCGAAATCCCTGATGGCCGCGCCAAGCGTGCGGCCATTGCCCGAGATGTTGTCACAGCTGATGACCGTCGCTGGATCTTCGCGCTGAGCCAAGCCATGTGCCAGCATCCCGATCGCGCTTCGTGGTCCGTCCGAAAGGTCGGACAGGACGGCCGGGTTGCCGAGGTCAAGCCGTCCATCAGGCCCCAGACAATAACCCTTCTCGGTCACGGTCAGGGTGATGATGAGAGTATCTGGGTCGGCAATGGCCGCGATCACCGATTGTGGATCGTCCCGCGCCAGGATCAGCCGGTCATGGAGCGCGATGCGTTCAACCGACAGGCCCCCGACGCTGCGGATGCCAAGGTGATAGTGGCCCGTCTGCCGTTGCAGGGCATCGAACAAGGCACGGTTGCCCATGACGACGCCCGTGATGGGCCAACCGCCCGCGTGGGCCGTGTGCCAGGCCTGGTGCGCCCGGTGAAAATTGCCAAGACCCAAGTGAAGGATGCGCGGCATGGGTCAGCCCCCTGTCAGGCGGTAGGCATCAAGCGCGAGGTCTCGCGCCAGGGCGGGGGCCAGCCTGTCTGCATCGGCCCTGGCCAGCACGCCTCGATCGACCTGGTCGGCAAGGTGCAGCGCCAGGGCCCGCCGCCAGGTGTCGTGACGCGCCGGGATCGACAGGAAGGCACGGGTGTCGTCGTTGAATCCCGCAAGATTGCGGTATCCTGCCGTTTCCACCACCCGGTCGAAATATCGGCGGATGCCGTTCAGGCTGTCGTGGAACCACCAGGGCGGGCCAAGGCGCAGGCAGGGCCAGTGGCCCACCATTGGCGCCAGTTCCCGGGCATATGTGCTCTCGTCCAGCGTGAAGAGGATCACCCGCAGTCGTGGATCGTTGCCGACACGGTTGAGGAGCGCCGCCATACCGTCCACCCAGTCAATCGCGCCGGGGATATCGGCCCCCATGTCGGGGCCGTGGCTCGCCAAGAGGGGGGCATTCGTGTTGCGCCGGCTGCCCGCGTGGATCTGCATCACCAGCCCGTCCTCGACCGACATCTGGGCCATTTCGACCAGCATATGCCCATAGTAGGCCTTGGTCTCGTCCCGGCTCAGCGTTCCGGCAAGTGCTTTTGCATGAAGCTCTTCGACCTCATCCCTGTCGAGCCAGCGCGTGCCAAGATCGGGCACGTCGTGGTCGGTCGCGGTGGCCCCGGCCGCGATGAATGCGGAGCGGCGCAGCCGCAGGGCCTCCAGGAAGTCGGGGAAGCGCGCCACATCCCTGCCTGTCATCTCGGCGAGGCGCGCGATGGCGCCCGGATGATTGGGGCGCTGCGGATTGAGCAGATCATCGGGCCGGAAGGTCGGGATCACCCGGCCCGGCCATCCCGACGCGGCAATCGAAGCATGGTGGTTCAGGGGGTCTGTCGCGGCATCCGTGGTAGCCAGCACCTCGATTCCGAAACGATCGAACAGGGCGCGGGGCTGGAAGGCGGGCTCGGTCAGTTTTGCGGCGATCTCGTCGTAAAGTGCGTCCGCGCTGCCCGGTGTCAGCGGCGTTTTCACCGCAAGCGTCCTGCGCAGTGTGAATTCCATCCACTGGCGGCTCGGGGTGCCAAGAAACGCGTCCCAGTGTTGCGTGAAAAGGCGAAACACGGCGCGCGGATCCCTGTCCTCTCCACCCGGCCCGATCCCGAGATCGGCCAGCGGCACGCCCTGTGAATAGAGCATTCGGAACACGTAGTGGTCGGGTTGGATCAGCAACGCAGCCGGGTTGGGGAAAGGCGCATTTTCGGCCCACCAGGATGGGTCGCAATGCCCGTGCGGTGAGACGATCGGCAGATCGGTGATACCGTCGTAGATCGCACGCGCCGCGCCGGGCAGAGCGGCTCCGATCTCGTTCGGAGCGGTCATCGGGGGCTCACCCCTTGTCCTCCGCGCCAAAGAAATCGCGGTTTTCGTCAATCAAGCCGGACAGTGTCCGCAGCACGTTGCGAAGATGCCGCCGCATCCGGTCAAGCGCCTGGCCCGAATAGCCTGCGATTACCGCTTCTAAGATGCCTTCGTGTTCGGCCAGCAGCTTTCTCATATGGGCGGCGTCATTCAGCGACAGCACGCGCAGGCGGTCCAGTGTCGCCTTCTCTCGCAGCAGAAGCCCGCCCACCCGGTCATAGCCCGTCGCGCGGGCAAGGATCGCGTGAAACTGGTCATCGAGCGCCTGGAACGTGGTCTTATCGTCGTCGGCTACGGCCTTGCGCTGACGGGTCAGGTTCTGGTCGAGCTCAGTGCGGGCGTCGTCGGGTAGACCCTCGGCGCAAAGCCGTTCCACCACCGCGACTTCCAGCGCTTCGCGCAGAAACTGCGCCCCACGGATCTGACGCTCAGACAGTTTGGCCACGTAAGTTCCGCGGCTTGGCCAGGTCAGCAACAGCCCGTCATCGCGCAGTTGTGCAAAGGCTTCGCGAACCGGAGTCCGGCTGGCGCCGAACAGCTGTCCGACCTCGTTTTCCGAGATCATCTGTCCCGGTTCCAGGGTCATCGACAGGATGGCGGTCTTCAGGGCAGACGCAATTTGCTCAGCGGCCGGGCGCGACAGGTCCAGCGGCGCGACGGGAAGGGCCGAAGCGTCAATCACTGGCGATTTCCTGTTCACGCGCGCTCTCCCTCTGAGGTGCCTCTTCGGAACCTGTATACCGGTATTCAAAAAAGTTGACAACCGGTATACCGGTATGGCTGACTGCCGTGGTGAGTGAGAGAAGGGTTTTCCAGTCATGGGTGACTCGCGGTCGAAAGTGGCCGTCCTGATCGGAGCGGGCATGGTGGCCCGGACCCATGTCGCAGCAGTTGCAGCGGCGGGTGACGCTGTGCGTCTGAAGGCCATCTGCTCGCGCAGCCGGGACCGGGCCGAAGCCCTGGCAGCGGAAGCAACTGCCGCTATAGATCGGCCGGTTTCCGCCCTCACGGACCTCAACGCGGTGGCCACTGACCCAGAGGTCGATTTTGCCGTGATCCTGACCCCGCCCGACGCACGCGCGGATTTGATCCGGCCGCTTGCAGAGGCGGGCAAACATATCCTGCTTGAAAAGCCAATGGGCCGGAACGCGGACGAGGCGCGCGAGGTTGTGCGCATCTGCCGGGCGGCAGGTGTGACGCTCGGTGTCGTGTTCCAGCATCGCATGCGCGCGGCCTCTCTCAAGGCGGCAGAGCTTGTAAAGGGCGGCGCGCTCGGGTCGCTCGGCCTGGTGGAGATCTCGGTGCCCTGGTGGCGTGAACAGGCCTATTACGATGAACCGGGGCGCGGCACTTATGCGCGTGACGGGGGCGGTGTGCTGATCAGCCAGGCCATTCACACCATCGACCTTGCCCTAAGCCTCGCGGGCCCCGTGGACAGCGTGCGCGCCATGGCCACGACCACCCGCTTTCACGATATGGAGGCGGAAGATTTCGTGGTGGCCGGTCTGCGCTTTGCGGGCGGGGCCGTCGGCTCCATGGTGGCCAGCACAGCCAGCTTCCCGGGCGGCGCGGAATCGATCACGCTGCATTTCGACAAGGCCAGCCTGCACCTGGAATCCGGGCAGCTACTGGTCCGGTGGCGCGATGGCCGCGAAGAGCGTTTCGGAGCGACCGGGGGCACGGGCGGCGGGGCTGACCCGATGGCTTTCACCCATGAATGGCACCAAGGGATAATTGAGGATTTCGTCGATGCGCTTGATGAAGGCCGCGAACCTGTTGTGAACGGCGAGGCCGCACTGGCGGCCCATGACCTGATCGATGCCACCATCCGCTCTGCCCGTAGCGGGCAAGCAGAGGAGTTGGCCGCATGACACCCTTGCGTTTCGCTGCCATCGGGATTGACCACCGCCATGTTTACGGCATGGCTGCGAACATGGTCGATGCGGGTGCCGAATTCGTCGGTTGGTGGACCGAGGGCCATCCCAATACCGAGGAAGGTTTCGTCAAGCGCTTCCCGGACGTGCCCCGCGCGGAAGACGCCGAAGCGCTGTTGAACGATCCGTCCATCGAGTTGATCCTTCTGTCGGGCATTCCTTGCGATCGGGCCGGTTGGGCGATCAAGGCGATGGGGGCCGGCAAGGACGTGATGAGCGACAAGCCCGGTTGCACGACGCCGGAACAGCTTGCTGCGATCAAGGCCATCGTCGCCGCCACGGGCCGCATCTGGTCCATCGACTTTTCCGAGCGCTTCGAGGTCCCCGCTGTCACCCGCGCGGCCGAATTGGTGGCCGAAGGGGCCATCGGGAAGGTGGTGCAGACCCTTGGCATCGGGCCGCACAGGCTCAACCGTGACACGCGCCCCGGCTGGTTCTTCGAGAGGGACGCCTATGGCGGTATCATCACCGATATCGCCAGCCACCAGATCGACCAGTTCCTGTTCTTCACCGGCTCGACCGATGCCGAGGTGACGCTGGCCAGCGTGGCGAACTACGCCAACCCGGACGATCCGGGCCTTCAGGATTTCGGTGAAATTGCCCTGCGCAGTGACCGGGGGCACGGCTATATCCGCGTTGATTGGTATACGCCCGATGCGTTGCCGACATGGGGCGACGGGCGGCTGACGATCCTCGGGACCGAGGGCTATATCGAGTTGCGCAAATATGTCGATGTCGGATGCGAGGGCACCGATCACCTCGTGCTGGTCAATGGCATCCGTTGCGAGAAGATCGACGCATCGGACGCGGGCCTGCCCTATTTCGCGCGGCTCATCGACGATATCCGCAACCGGACCGAAACGGCGATGACTCAGGCCCATGTCTTCAAGGTCTGCGAACTGGCCCTGACCGCGCAGGCCATGGCAGAGGCGCGCGCATGATCCGCGTCGCCATCATAGGGGCCGGGATCGGGGCCGAACACCTTGAGGGCTATCGTGCCCTGCCAGAGCGGTTCACGGTGGCCGCGCTTTGCGATCTCGACACCGCGCGCGCGGTGAAGGCCACGGGTGGCGATCCCGGCATTGCGATTTCGGATGATCTGGAGGCTGTGCTGGCCGATCCCGCGATCGACCTCATCGACGTTTGCCTGCCGCCGCATCTGCATTTCCCCGTGTCCATGAAGGCGCTGCAGGCGGGCAAGCACGTCATCTGTGAAAAGCCTATCGTGCGGTCGCTCGACGAGGCAGACCAGTTGCAGTCCGCCGCAGAGGCGAGCGGTCGACAGGTATTCCCTGTCTTCCAGTATCGCTACGGCCCCGGCCTGGCGCAGCTCAAGGCCTTGCAGGCAGCGGGGCTTGCGGGTCGGGCCTACGTGGCCAGCCTGGAAACCCACTGGAACCGGGATGCGGCCTATTACGCGATCCCGTGGCGCGGAACTTGGGCCGGGGAATCTGGCGGCGCGCTGCTTGGCCACGCGATCCACGCCCATGACCTGCTGTGCCATGTGCTTGGCCCCGTGGCGGAGGTTTTTGCCATGGCCGATACGCGGGTGAACGCAATCGAGACAGAGGATTGCGCCGCCCTCGCCTTCCGCATGGAAAGCGGTGCGCTGGCAACCAGTTCCGTCACACTTGGCGCGGGCAATGACACATCCCGCCTGCGTTTCTGTTTCGAGGGGTTCACCGCCGAAAGCGGGACAGAACCCTATGCCCCCGCCATCGGGGTCTGGACCTTTACCGCCCGGACCCCGGTCACCCAGGATCAGATCGACGCCGTGCTGGAGGATGTAACGCCGCAGCAACCGCGTTTCGCAGGCTACCTGCATGCCATCGCCGATGCCCTTGCAGGGCAGGGTGGCCAGGAGGTGACGCTTGCCGATGGCCGACGGTCCATCGAACTCGTGACAGCGATCTATGCCTCGATCCGCGAGGGGGGCGTAAAAAAACTGCCGCTTGCCCGTGGCGCGGCATTTTACGGGGGCTGGATGCCAGACCAGCCCTAAATGACCAAGAACCCAAAAGGACCAAAGGGAGGAACTGAAATGAAACGAAACGTGCTGATGACGACGGCCATGGCGGCAGTCTTTGGCGTGGCAGCGGGTGCTGCCTCGGCCCAGGAAATCCGCTTCATGTGCTACTCGGACGGTAACGAGTGCGAAGTCTATGACGACGTGCTGAGCCGCTTCGAGGCCGAGAACCCCGGGATCGACGTGATCGTCGACGTGGTGCCCTACCAGGCGATCCTTGAAAACCTGCCCGTGCAGCTGGCGGCTGGCACCGGCCCGGATATCGCGAAGGTCACTGACCTTGGTGGTCTGAACGAGTATTACCTCGACCTCGCACCCTATGTGGACCGTGGCTACTGGGAATCGAACTTCGGCGGCACGCTTGGCTGGTATCGCGGCGCAGCCGGTGGTGATGGCATCTACGGCATGCACAGCCAGCTGACCATCACCGGGGCCTTCGTCAACGCGACCCTCTTCGAGCAGGCCGGTGTCGAGATGCCCTCGAACGACGCAAGCTGGGATGAATGGGCCGCTGCCGCCCGCGCCGTAGCAGAAGCCACCGATGCCGACTTCCCGATGGCGATCGACCGTTCCGGCCACCGCGTGGCAGGTCCGGCGATTTCCTACGGGGCGCAGCTCTTCGATGCCGATGGCAATGCCATGCTGGTCGATGACGGTTTCACCGCCTTCGCGCAGCAGTTCGTGGACTGGCACAATGATGGCACCATCGCGCGCGACGTTTGGGCGGGCCAGGGTGGTTCCACCTATCGTGACGCGGCACAGGAGTTCATCAACGGCGAGCTGGTGTTCTACTACTCCGGATCGTGGCAGGTAGGCCGCATGGATAGCCAGGTGGGTGACTTCTTCGACTGGCGTGTTGTTGGCAGCCCCTGTGGCCCCGCTGGCGCATGTTCCGGCATGCCGGGCGGCGCAGGCATTGTCGGCTTCAGCCAGACCGAGCATCCCGAAGCCGTGGCAGCCGTGATCGACTACCTCGCGCAGGAGGACGTCTACGCCGAAGTCACCGCCCGCACCCGCAACCTGCCCGCACACCTGGGCGTTGCAAACGCAGGCGTGGAATTCGAGGGCGCGTCCCCGGCCGCTGCTGCCGCTCTCTCGGCCTTCGCAGGTGACCTTGGCGACGTGTCGCCGATCGCCTTTGCCTACCAGGGCTATGCCGGCAACCGCGCGATGTATGGCATCACCGTCGAGCGCCTGAGCCAGGCCATCGTTGGTGAACTGACTGTGGCCGAAGCCATGGAACGCGCAGCCGCCGACCTGGCCGCCGCGATGGCAGAAGCCAACTGATCGGACGATCAACGCCCCTCGCGCCCACGGTGGCGCGGGGGGCACCAAGAGGGGAAGGGGGACCTCATGCTGAGTATCATCACGCCCATCATGCGGCTGGTGGAGATTCCGATGCTGGCGCTTCAGCGCCTGTTGGGGATCAATCGGCTGGCCTGGGCTTTCCTGTTGCCGAACCTCATTCTCTTCGGCCTATTCGCTTTCCTGCCCGTCATTCTGAACATGGTCTACGCACTGACCGGCAGCGACAACGTGCTGCTTGCGGATCGGCCCTTCGTCGGGGGGCAAAACTTCGGAACACTGCTCGATTGCAGCAATTACCTCGACCCCAATTCCTGCCGCGAGGACAAGTTCTGGCGCGCCGTGTGGAACACCGGCTGGTTCGTGACCCTGCAGGTCGGGTTCATGGTTGGTTTTTCACTTCTGACCGCGCTGATCCTGAACCGCGAGATCAAGGCACGCGGCTTCTTCCGCTCGGTATTCTTCTTTCCCGTTCTCCTGTCGCCTGTCGTGGTGGCGCTGATCTGGAAGTGGATCTTGCAGCGCGAGGGCGTGATGAATGCCTTTCTCGATTGGACCGGGATTGGTGGGTATAACTGGCTGGTCGATGCCAACTGGGCTTTCGCCTGGTCTGTCTTCATCTCGGTCTGGGCCCATATGGGGTTCTACACGCTCATTCTGCTGGCCGGTCTTCAGGCCATTCCGCGCGATGTCTACGAGGCCGCGATCATGGATCGGGCGAGCCCCTGGCGCACCTTCCGCCGGATCACGCTGCCGCTGCTGTCGCCCACCATGCTGGTGGTTCTGGTTCTGGCGCTGATCAAAGGCGTTCAGACCTTCGATGAAATCTATGCCTTCACCGGGGGCGGGCCGGGCACGGCCACGACCTTCATCATCCAGTATATCTACGAAGAGGGCTTCGCGGGTGCACCGCGTCTCTTCGGCCTTGCGGCGGCCGCCTCACTGCTGGTTGCCATCGTGCTGGTGGTGCTGACCTTGGTGCAGCTTTGGGTCAACAGGAGGAACGTCGATGGGTAGAGCAATCTCCTTCCTCACCGCCACCCGAGGCAAGGGGCGGCTGCATTGGACCGATTGGGTGTCCTATGGCTACCTCTGCCTTGGCGTGTTCCTGATGTTCGGCCCGGTGATCTGGCTGGTTCTGTCCAGCTTCAAGACCCCGAATGAACTGGACCGCTTTCCGCCGCGTTTCCTGCCTTACGCGCAGGAAACCATGGACCTGCAGGGGTTCGATCAGCCCCTGCTGCTGTTCACGGTAGTTGAGGGGGAATACGCGGGCGAGGTCGTCGCCCAGACCCGCCGCGCGGCAGGTCGGGCCGAGGTGGTTCTGCCGGTCGATCCCGAAACCCGCATCCGCCTGCAGGCCGACCAACTGGAGCCCATCGAAAGCATCGCATTCGCGACCGAGAATTTCACGCAGCTGTTCGAGCGGTTCAACTTCCTGCGCTACTTCTTCAACTCCACTTTCATTACGGTGACTGCGACGGCGCTGATGCTTCTGGTCAATTCCATGGCGGCCTTTGCGCTCTCGAAATACGAGTTCCGGGGGCGCACCGCTGTGCTGCTGATGGTCGTGGGAACGCTGATGATCCCCCAAACGGTGGTGTTGGTTCCGCTGTTTCTGATCGTGACGGAACTGGGGATGTTCAACTCGCTCTGGGGGGTGATCATTCCGGGCGCTGCCACGCCGACAGGCGTTTTCCTTCTCAGGCAATACATGATCACCATTCCTGACGAGATCCTCGATGCCGCGCGCATGGACAAGGCAAGCGAGTGGAAGATCTTCTGGCGCATCATCATTCCCCTGTCGGCCCCTGCCATCGCGGTGTTGGCCATCCTTGCGATCATGTGGCGCTGGAACGATTTCCTCTGGCCGCTGATCGTGTTGACACAGTCGGAAAACTTTACGCTGCAACTGGCGTTGAACTCCTTCCAAGGCGAGCTTCAGACCGACTGGCCGAGCCTTCTGGCCATGACGGTGCTGACCTTGCTGCCGATCGCGGCGGTGTTCATGTTCCTGCAGAAATACATCGCCACCGGCATTGCCTCGACAGGCGGCAAATGACCGGGTGCGCAAGGACAAGAAAGGGCTGAAACATGGCCAGGATCGAACTGAAAGACGTGCGGAAATCCTACGGCGCGGCGGATGTCATCAAGGGAATCGACCTCGACATCGCCCACGGGGAATTCTGCGTTTTCGTCGGCCCGTCGGGCTGCGGCAAGTCTACGCTATTGCGCATGATCTCGGGGCTGGAGCCAATATCGGGCGGTGATATCGTCATCGGGGGCGAGGTGGTGAACGACATCCCCGCCGCCGACCGGGGGCTGGCCATGGTGTTCCAGTCCTATGCGCTCTACCCACATATGACGGTGCGCCAGAACCTCAGCTTCGGGCTGGAAAACATCAACACGCCCAAGGCCGAGATCACGAAGAAGGTCGATGAGGTGTCGAAGATGCTTCAGATCGACATGCTGCTCGACCGTCGCCCCAAGGACCTGTCGGGCGGTCAGCGCCAGCGCGTCGCCATCGGGCGGGCCGTGGTGCGCGAACCGCGCGTGTTCCTGTTCGACGAACCACTGTCGAACCTCGATGCCGAGCTGCGCGTCGACATGCGGGGCGAGATTACCGCGCTGCACCGGCGGCTGGAAAACACCATGATCTACGTCACGCACGACCAGGTCGAAGCGATGACCATGGCCGACAAGATCGCCGTGCTTCGGCTTGGTGAACTGGAACAGTTCGGCCGCCCGCTCGATCTGTATAACAACCCGGCCAATATCTTCGTAGCGGGCTTCATCGGGAGCCCCAAGATGAACTTCCTCACGGGCCGCGTGTCGGCCGACAACAGGGACGTGCTGGAGTTGGAAACAGGCGAGACCTTGCCCCTTCCGGCCTCGGGGTTTGCGCAGCGCCCCGGGGAAGCAGTGACACTGGGTATCCGGCCCAATCACTTGTCGGTGGTCGAAGCTGGACCCGTGCACATGGAAGTCAAGAGCGTCGAGCAACTGGGCGGCGAAGCCTATGTCTACGGCACACTGAAGAACGGCCAGTCGATGACCCTGCACCTGCCGGGCCAGATCGGCGCCGGGATCGGGGAAGTGTTGACGCTGGCACCGGAAGCGGACGAGGTGCACCTCTTCGACACAGATACCGGCCTGACCCTGCGGATGGAGTGAGGGCAGACCAGCATGCGGCAGACATGGCGATGGTTTGGGCCGGCAGACGAGATCTCGATCTCTGAAATCCGGCAGACGGGGGCAGCGGGCATCGTCTCGGCGCTGCACCACCTTCCATCTGGCGCAGTCTGGAGCGTGCCCGAGATCGAGCGCAGACGCAGCGAGATCGAAGGCGGGCCAAGCACGCCATCGGGGCTGGCCTGGGACGTGGTCGAAAGCCTGCCAGTGTCCGAGGCGATCAAGACACAAACCGGCCCCGTCAGCGAGCATCTCGATGCCTATCGCGAGAGCCTTCGAAACCTCGCGGCCTGTGGCATCCGCACCGTGTGCTATAACTTCATGCCCGTTCTGGACTGGACCCGGACCATGCTGAGGGGCCGCCTGAAAAACGGTGGCACGACGATGATGTTCGACCTCGTCGACTTCGCTCTCTTCGATCTTCATCTGCTGGCCCGACCCGGTGCGATGCTGGATTATTCGGACTCCATCCGGGAAGAAGCCGCGCGGCGCCACAAAGGCCGGAGCGAGGCGGCCTGCCAGGAGCTCGTGTCCAACATCGTTGCCGGGCTTCCGGGTGCCAATGAACACTGGACCCTCGAAGACGTGCGCGCGCAGCTTGCGACCTATGACGGCATCTCGGCCGATCGCCTGCGTGGCAATCTCGTCGATTTCCTGTCCGAGGTCGTGCCAACCGCCGAGGCGCTTGGGGTGCGGCTGTGCTGCCATCCCGACGATCCGCCCTTTCCCCTTCTCGGTCTGCCGCGCGTAATGTCGTCGTCAGACGATTACGCCTTGGTTCTGGACGCAGTGAATAGCCCCGCCAACGGCGCGACCTTCTGCACAGGATCGCTCGGGGTCGCGGCGGGCTTTGACCCGGTGGATTTCATCCAGCGCCACGGCCCCCGCATTCATTTCGTCCATCTGCGCAACACACGACGGGCAGGCCCTTGTGACGGCGCACGGGTCAGCTTCCACGAGTCGGAACACCTGGACGGAGACACCGACATGGTCGCCACGATCCGCGCCCTTCTGGCCGAGGAAGCCCGACGCAGGAACGAGGGGCGGGATGACTGGGAAATCCCGATGCGTCCCGACCACGGGCAGTCCCTGATCTGCGACCTGGAGCGCCCGATGATGCCGGGCTATCCCCTTGTGGGCCGCCTCAAAGGCCTCGCGGAATTGCGCGGAGTAATGGCAGCGCTGTCTTCCTGACCACCCGCCGAAGAAATCGGGAAAAGCCGGATCAATCTTCCAAGGGCCACTTCATACGGCGCTTCTTCAAGTGAAACTGAGGCGCTTCGCCCCCCTGTGGATCGCCTCGAAGATAATGTCGTTGCCAGCCTTGGCGAACGGTCTCGGGGTCCTCAGCCTTGAGCCGATCATTGAACGCAGTCCGATTGGTTGCCCACTTTTTGTAGCTTTCCTCGAGTTCAGGATCATCCGAGAGATCGCGAACCCGAGGCTGAATGCTGCTAAGGGCAACATGAGGCACAGGCGTGAGGAAGCAAAACCTGTCTCCCTTCCGGAAGTGCACCGTTCCGGGATAGGAGAACCGCCAGTTCATCGTGAAAGTGAAAGGCAACCAGTCGGTTTCCACGATCCCTTCAAGCGGCGAGACATTGATGGCCTGGTGATTGGGGGATCCACGCACCCAAAGCGCCCAACCCGGTGCCGTACGAAAGAGATACCCAGGCTGCATGGTCAAAACGGCTTCGCCGAAATGGGATTGTGCGAAGGAGTCTACATGTCCCTGCAAGTCCGGGTCTTCGGCTTTGATCTGGATATCGCCAGTCTGCCGTCCGCCAGTCCAAGTGGCCGAGAATGCGTATGGCACCAATAGTTCCCAACCCGTGCCATTGGCGATTGAGAGCGGCGTGCAGCGATAGGCAAACCGCTGCACTGTCCCATCCATCCAATTGCGCGTGGCATCGGCTGGGACCATTTCGGGCGGGTGCGATGTTATCCGATATGCCGTGAGTTCAGGGTCAGACAGAACGCGGTCTGAGACATCCTGCAATCCGTCATCGTCAAACGTGCCAGTTGTCATGTGTTACCCAACTAGTCCGGGGAAAGCGGAGGCGGCGACGGCGGCATGGGCGAGGGAGGCATGGGCGAGGGAGGCATGGGCGAAGGAGGCATCGGCACGGCCTGTGGCGTGGGACCTTCCGTATTGCTGACGCCCAAGCTCATGATCGGGGTGCGCTGGCCAAAGTCATAGCCGATTCCAAGCACGCTGTTGTCGAAATTCCAGCCAGCAAACACGTCATATCCGAAATCGCCGGAGCCGGGGTAGTAAGTGATACCGGCACCGAAAGTCGCTTCGTCTTCCTGATTGTTCGACAGTATGCGTGCTGAGATGCCGAACTGAGAGCCTTGGCCAGCGCCAAAGCTGATCGTGCCGCCAAGCATGAAAGTGGGGTCAGCATAAGCTGCAGAAGTGCCTAACAGCGCAGCGAAAGACGTAGACAGCAATAGCTTGTTCACAATGGCCTCCCTGAAAGTCCTAAGGGAAGATATATCGAAAGCATTTCTTTCATCAACTAAAGACAATTGACGTCCAACGCCCCCACCGCAGTTCGCTAGGCCTTCTTCGACATCAATCATTTCAAGTCAGAAACTGGCGCAAGGTGTGCCCCAGCCAATATGACCTCCGGAAGCTCCTGGTGCGTGGGTCATCAGGCGGCTGACAATAGCCCCGTGTTGTCGGCAACAGTGGTCAGTTTCTTGGCGAGTATTCACACCAGCCGGTAGAGAATCACGGTCTCGGCAAACTCATTGTGTTCATTGTGTCGCCGCATGTGTCCTGAGCAGCATCGACTCGAGAAACACGATAATTCTGCCACACGAACTTGTACCAGAGACCTGAACCACTACGCGGCAGAGGTGGTAGGTAAGAGATTGATTTTTAATGGGAAGGTTGGATTGGCTGGGGTGGTAGGATTCGAACCTACGGTACACGGTACCAAAAACCGCTGCCTTACCGCTTGGCTACACCCCAACCGTGACGCGCTAGTTACGCCGGGCAGCGCGCGGGATCAAGACCCTTCGGTCAAAAAACTCACACCGATTCATCATTCCTGTGGTGCCTCTCGCGCAAGCAGATCGTCTTGCGAGGTTTCGGCCCGTTCGGCGTCGACGATCCGCTGCAATTCCTGCATGTCCTCGGCATGAACCGGCATGGCAATGGCAGGGGCGGGCGGCTCGGCTGCCTCCGGCTCCGGGGGCTTTCCGGGACGCACGGTCGCGTCGGTGATCAGCCGGTATGTCGGCTCGGGCAGGGTGATTCCGGCCTCTTCCAGGCGCGCCTTGGCCAGGCGGATCGCTTCCCCCCGCGCCATGAAAAGCCCGGTCTCGTGCTGCTTGACCCAACCAGCCGCGGTAATCGTTATGGTGCTGTCTCCAACGCCCTCGACCCAGGTCGAAGGTCCGGGACTATCCAGCAGGTAGGGCAGCTCCTCTAGGGCTGCGAGGATGATGGCCTGTGCCTCGGCGAGATCGGCATTGGGGTCGATCCCCAGGGTGAACGTGAACCTCCGCTCGTCATTTCGGGTGTAGTTCACGATGCGGGCGCTGAAGACCTTGGAATTGGGAATGCGGATATGGTTGCCATCTGGCGACAGCAGGATGGTCGCGCGGCTGGTCAGACGGATGACGTGGCCCAGGTCGCCTTCGATCTCGACCAGGTCCTTCGGGCGGAACGGCTGGCGCACGGAAAGCATGATCGAGGCGATGAAGTTTTCTACCGTATCACGCACGGCGAAGCCGATGGCGAGGCCGGCGATCCCGGCAGCCCCCAGGATGGTCGACAGCAGGGCGGTGAGGTTCAGCAGATCAAGTGCCAGAACAACGCCCAGAACCACGAAGAAGAGCCGGACCACCTGGCGATAGATATCGGCGATGAAGGCATTGGGGGCGATCCGGTCCCAGGGGTTCTGCATCCGGGCGATCAGGAAGCCCGACCAGATGACCAACAGGCCTGCGAAGACCGCGATGAGCAGAAGTGGCAGGAAGGCAATGGTCTGTTCGATCCTGTCCCACAGCCTCTCGATAGCGGGCGTCAGCCGCTCCACGACATCCGTGGTTTCGGTCACCTCGTTCTCGATGGCAACGACCCCCTCGACGCGTGCAGCCAGGTCGGTGAGTGCCTCGGCCGTGGCGGCATCGAGCGTCGTGCCCCGTAGCGTCACGATCCCGTCCGAGACGTAGACCGCGACATTCTCGTACCCGTCGAGCTGATGGATGATCTCGCGGATCCGCACGGCGATGGCGGCGTCCTGCTGGACGGAATTCTCGACCGAAATGGTGGTGTCGGGCTGTGTTGCCTCTTGCGCGTGAAGCGACAGGGGAACCAGGATAAGGATCAGGGCTATCAGAAAACGCATGGCAGTCTCGGCAATAGGATTGCCGAGAGCCTAGAGCGCTTCGTCCGGTCAAGGAACCCCGGTGCGGTCCGGGCGGGGCAAAATCCGTGGGCGGATTTTGACAAGGATCTTTGAAAGATCCTTCCCGCGCCCTTGTCAGATCGTCTGGTCGTAGGCTCCGACGGCGGGCTCGGTGCGGATCACGGCGTCGAGGTCGTGGAAGATCGCCCGCATCTCGTCTTCGCTTTCGGGGCTTTCGCAGACCACCACCAGGTTCGGGGTGTTCGACGATGCGCGCACGAGTCCCCAGGCCCCGTTTTCCAGCATGACGCGGGCACCGTTGACGGTGACAACGTCCACGATCTTGCGGCCAGCGAGGGACCCGCCCTCGTCTTTGCGTGCCACCAGCTTGTCAACGAGCCGGGCCAGCACGTCGTATTTCTCGGTATCCGCGCACCAGGGCGACATCGTGGGCGTGGCCCAAGTGGTCGGCAGGGCGCGGCGCAGGTCGGCCATCGACATGTCGGGGTTACGGTCAAGCAGCTTGCAGATTTCGACTGCCACGCGCATGCCGCAGTCGTAGCCACGGCCAATGGGCTCCGCCAGGAAGTAGTGGCCCGACTTCTCGAACCCCGCCAGGGCACCCAGTTCGTGAACGCGGCGCTTCATGTGGCTATGGCCGGTCTTCCAGTAATCGGCCTTCACGCCGTGTTTCTTCAGTTCAGGGTCCGACGCGAAGAGCCCGGTGGATTTGACATCTGCTACGAAAGTCGCGCCCGGGTAGAGCTTGGCCAGATCACGCGCCATGATGACGCCGACCTTGTCGGCGAAAATCTCTTCGCCCTCGTTGTCGACCACGCCACAGCGGTCGCCATCCCCGTCGAAGCCGAGCGCGAGGTCGGCACCGGATCCGGTCACGGTCGCCGCCATGTCATGCAGCATCTCCATGGCTTCCGGATTGGGGTTGTAGTTGGGGAAGCTGTAGTCGAGCTCATTATGGGACGGCACGACTTCCACGCCCAAGCGCTCAAACAGTTCCGGCGCAAAGGCCGATGCGGTGCCGTTGCCGGTGGCGCAGACCACCCGCAGCTTGCGGGTCATCTTGAAGTCGCCCACAAGGTCGTCGAGATAAGCTTCACGCACGCCATCGACAAATTCGTATCCGCCGCCGGGCCGTGCCACGCCTTCGCCGCCCAACACGATGTCACGCAATCGCGCCATTTCCACCGGGCCGTGCGTCAGGGGGCGTTGAAAGCCCATCTTGACCCCGGTCCAGCCGGTGGGGTTGTGGCTTGCCGTGACCATGGCCACGGCGGGAGCATTGAGGTGAAACTGGGCGAAATAGGCCATGGGGCTCAGTGCAGGGCCGATATCCTTGACCTGGATACCGGCCTGCATCAGGCCGAGGATCAGGGCATTTTTCACCGACAGCGAATAGTCGCGGTAATCATTGCCGACGGCGATGACCGGCTCGATGCCGGCTTCGTGCATCTGGGTGCCAAGGCCAAGCCCGAGCGCCGTGATGCCGGGCAGGTTGATCTCGTCGGGGTACTTCCAGCGCGCATCGTATTCACGGAAGCCCGTAGGCGTGATCATGGCATCGCGCAGGAAGGACCAGGTGTTCTGGGTTACGTTTGCAATCGGTTTGGTCATCAAAAAAACTCCCGAAGGTCAGATATGGATCGGGTCGGCTTTTGCCAGTTTGTCAAAGGCCATTAAACTGCGCACAAGGGCAGGCATGCGGTCCAAATGGATCATGTTCGGTCCATCCGAAGGGGCCGCGTCAGGGTTTTCGTGCGTTTCGATGAAAACCGCCCCGATCCCAAGCGAGACCGCCGCGCGCGCCATCACCGGCGCAAATTCGCGCTGCCCGCCGGAGGATCCGCCCTGACCGCCGGGTTGCTGCACGGAATGGGTGGCGTCCATGACCACCGGGTAGCCGGTCTTGGCCATGATCGGCAGGGCCCGCATGTCAGCGACAAGCGTGTTGTAGCCAAAGCTTGCGCCGCGTTCGGTCAGCAGCAGCCGCTCGTTGCCAGTGCTTTCGAGCTTGGAGACGACATTGACCATGTCCCAGGGTGCCAGGAACTGCCCCTTCTTGACGTTGATCGCGGCCCCGGTTTCGCCTGCGGCCAGCACGAGATCGGTCTGGCGGCACAGGAAGGCGGGGATTTGCAGGATATCCACGACCTCGGCCACCGGCGCGCATTGCGCCTCGGAATGGATGTCGGTCAGCACCGGGCAGCCGAACTCTGCTTTCACCTTGTCGAGGATCGACAGACCTTCGTCGATCCCCACGCCGCGCTTGCCGCCAAGGCTGGTGCGGTTCGCCTTGTCGAAACTTGCCTTGAAGACGAATTGCGCTCCCGCGTCCTCGCAGGCAGCCGCCATGCGCGTGGCGATCATGCGGGCATGGTCGAGTGTTTCCAGCTGGCAGGGGCCGGCAATGACCGTTAGGGGCAGGTCATTGCCGACGGTGATCTTTCCGATCGGAACATGTTTCATGGGTTAGGCGGATACCTGTTCTCTGAGAATTGAGGCCGTCATCGACAGCATCAGGTAAATGCCAGAAAAGATCAGGAAGGCAAGCAGCGTGTTTTCCAGCTTGCGCGGATAGGCGGCTTCGTCCGGGGCCACTGGGTTCACGCTGATGGTCAGGTAAAGTGACTGCCGGTCTGCCTCGATACGGGCCGTCTCCAGCTGTTGCAGGGCCTGGCTCAGCATCAGTTGCCGGGTCTGAAGATCGGCTTGTGCCACCACCAGTTCCGAGCTGATCCGGGCCAGCGATGCTTCGCTTGCCTGCCCCACGGTCATCGAGTCGCGCAGTTCAGAAATCAGCGCCTCCAGCCGGGCGATGTTGCGCTCGGCCACCTCGACGCGGGTCGCGTTGGGGCGATCGACGGCTTGCAGTTCGGCAAGACGCAGCCGTTCGTTCTGCAACTGGATCTCGAAAGTCGAGATCTGGTTGAACAGGGCGCCGACCTCTGCCTCCGAGCTGAGGATACCGGATTGTTCCTGCAACGACACGACGCGCATCTGCGCCGCGGCAAGGGCCGCTTCGGCAGAGTCATAGCTTTCGCGTGCCCCGGCCATCTGGTCGCCGCGCACGCGTTGCGTCATCTGATCGACCCGTTCTTCGGCGTAGCGCAGCAGGGCGCTTGAAAACGCCTGTGACAGGGCCGGGTCGGGGGCCAGGACCTCCATCCGGATCATGCCCTCGGTCGGGTCGTATCCAAGCGTGAGGTTGCGGCGGTAAAGCTCGTAAAGATCCTCGCTGGAGGCATCGGGAGCCAGCCTGTTGAGCGGGTCGATGTCTTCCGTGGAGAAATGGCCGCGCAGGTCCAGTTCCTCGTCAAGCAACAGCATCGCCTCGCGGCTTTCCAGGAAGCTCTGCACGGCGATCGAATCCTGCACCGTAGCGAAGGTCGTGCCGCCAAAAAGCCCGGCAAGTCCGCCCGCAGGGCTGGACGCTTCGGATTTCTGGATCTGGAATTCAGTGGTGGTGGCGTACATCGGGGTTGCAACCCCGTAATAGTAATACCCCACAAGCATCGTGGGCAGCATCACGAAGGCCATCAGCCGGGCAGCAAGCAACAGCAGGCGCTTGCGGCGGCGCCTGGCGATGTCACGCTGCATGCGCAGGATTTCCTGCGCGCGCGCGGCCTCGTCCAGCGAGGGCGGCTGCACCATCGCGGGGGCTGTCTGCGCGGCGGGGGCGGGCACAGAAGGCTGGCGCACGGTGGCAGGAAGGCGCTGCGTATCGGCGCGCCGTTCACCCTCGTTGACCACCAGTTCCAGCATTGAAGAGCGTTCGAACGGGTCGATGCCCTGACGGCGCAACAGGCGCACGGCATCGAAGTCGGAGGCAGGTTGCAGCCCGTGTTTCTGCGCGGTGCGCCGGGCCATGCGCAGTTGTCGGCCCGTCAGGCCCTCTGCGCGGATTGCGGCCAGTTCTTCCTCGATCGACATACCCTCTGTCTGCCGTTGCGCCGGTTGCGGCGCGGCAGGGGTTCCCGCAGTCGGGAAACGCATGTTTTCGAAGCCGTCCTCGTCAGGAGCGCCAGCCGAGCTGGCCGCCACGCGCCGGGTTTCCCCCGCCGGGGCCGTGGGCCCCGTGCGCCGTATGCGGAACTTCTTTGCTCTGGGTTTCGTAGTCATAGAGCCTCTTGGCTTCTTCGAGTGAATCGAACTGATAGAACTGACCATCCTTCAGGACAGCCGCCCGCCTCGCGAATTTTTCTAGTGTTTGCGCCTGGTGCGATACGATGATCACAGTAGCGGATTTCAACCGGTCAGCCAGGATCGACCCGGCCTTGCGGTTGAACTCGGCATCCGTCGTGCGCGGCATGCCTTCGTCAATGAGGTAAATGTCGAACTCCAGCGCCAGCATCAGCGAGAACTGAAACCGGGCCTTCATCCCGGCAGAATAGGTGCCGAGCGGACGGTCGAAATATTCCTCCAGGTCACACAGCCACCGGCAGAAGGCTTCGACATAGTCGGGATCGAGCCCATAGAGCTGCGCGATGTAGCGTGCGTTTTCGGTTGCAGAAAGCTTGGGAATGACGCCGCCCATGAACCCGAGCGGGAACGAGATGCGGCTGGTGCGGATGATGTTGCCTTCATCGGGCTTTTCCAGTCCGGCCATCATGTTGATGACCGTTGTCTTGCCAGTCCCATTGGGCGCAAGGATACCGAGCGATTGCCCCGGTTCGACACGGAAAGACGCGCGGTCAAGGATGACCTTGCGCTGCGTGCCAGTCCAGAAGGACTTGGAGACATTTGCAAACTCTAGCATGCGTGCCCTGCGTTCTTGTCAGACCTACCCCCTACTTTTTCAACGAGAGGGTATCCAAGGATATATCTGACCATTTGGGCGGCATTATGTCCGGTCTGAACGATATTTCAAAGCACCATGGGGAATATTGTGGTCCAATCGTGACTTTTGACAAAAAAGAGACCCCCGACAGTCTGCCGGGGGCCTTAATAGCTCGCTCGCGCTTTGGGTGGATGCCTACACGTTCTTTTTCTCGACACGCAGCATCTTGCCCACGATGATCGAAATGACCGCAGCAAAGAAACTGAACAGCGCACCCATCTTGGCGGCGTCCTGAACGGGCCCTGCGTCGAACGCGACCGAGGCCACGAAGAGCGACACGGTAAAGCCGATCGCGGCCACACAGCCGATCACCACAAGGTCGATCAGCCTCATCCCTTCGGGAATGCCGAGCCCCATCGGTTTTGCGGCCAGCCAGCCGAACAGGAAGATGCCCACGGGCTTGCCGATCAGCAGGCCGAGCAGAACCAGCCAGGTTGCCGGCCCCATCGACGAGAACTCGACGCCTGCATTCAGCAGGCCGAAGAGGCCGAGAATGATCTCCACCGGCACTTTCAGGGCGTGTTCAATCTCGTTCAGCAGGTCGTGCAGGTGACGTTCCGCATCAGCAAAGATCCCGAAGGCACGGTCGGCATGCGGGATCGCGGGCACCACGGGCAAGAGGCCAAGCGCCGGGTGCAGACCGCTTTCCTGGAAGCCATACCAGCTCAGGCAGCCCGCGATGAGATAGGGCCAGAAGCTGAGGTTCTTGCGCACCCAGGTTGACCGCGTGCGAAGCTGGTCACCCCGGTCGAGCCGTCGCGGTAGCCAGTTGAACAGCACGAACACGGCGACGGCCGCCCCGAGGCTCAGTAGCAACCATTCCGGTGCAAGATCGCCAGAAGGATAGAAGATCGCCAGGATCAGCAGGCCCGCGGCGTCGTCCGCGATGGCCAGAAGCAGGAGAAACCGGACAGCCGGGTGCCCGGCGCCAAACACCATACGGCCGACAAGGTAGGAAAACGCGATATCGGTCGCGGTCGGGATCGCCCAACCATTCGCAACGGCGTTGTAGGTTTCCGACCCGAACACCATGGCAAGGCCCAGGTAGACGGTGATCGGGCCAACCATGCCGCCAAGCGTGGCAACCAGAGGTGTGGCCGCTTTCTTGCCCCGCAGCGACCCGTTTTCAAGGATCACGGCCTCCCAGACCTCTTTCGCGGCAATGGCGAAGAACAGCGCCATCAGCACGTCGTTCACGAGGTAATGCAGTGTCAGCGTGCGCACCACGTGGCCGTGGCCATCGTCATGCAGATGCCCGATGAAGAAGTCGTCGATCAGGACCATCTCGACGAAATGGTGGTAGCCCTCGGCGTTGGTATTGGCCCAGATCAGGGCCAGGATCGCGCCCCCGATCAGAAACAGCGAGTAGCTGGTGATGAAATTCCAGACGCGATACATCCGTCCCCTCCGCTTTTCCGGTTGCGGTCAGATAGCGGATGGGGACGCCCGGAACAATAGGTCAGGCCACCACACCCCATGCAAGACCGGCCAGAATGGCCCCGATGACGGCAAAACCCAGGTAGGCGGCGAAGATCCTGGGCTTGACCAGGGCCCAGACAGCAACGGCTGCCGGGATACAGCTGACCCCGCCCGCGATGACGAATGCCATTGCTGCACCGGGGCTCATACCCTGTTCCAGAAGCCCCGCAATCAGGGGCACGGCTGCATATCCGTTGAGATATGCGGGGGCGCCGAGGATGGCTCCAAGCAGGATCGGTCCGATGCCTGAGCCCCCAAGCGCGGTTCCGATCCATTCCGCGGGCACGTAGCGGATCAGAAGTGCCTGCAGCAGGTAAGCCAGCAGCAGCCACTTGCCTAGGAACAGAAGATTTTCCCAGGCCGCGCGGGCAAACAGGCTGCGCCGCTCGGCTTCCTGCCAGAACCGCCAGTTGAGGCTCAGCTTCCGGCTGCCACAGCAGGACCCGCAGCCTGTGGGAGTCTGTGCCTTGAGGGGGTCTGCAAGAAAAGAGCTGCCAGACAGGGCCATCAGGCTGAAGCCCCCCATCAGGCCGATGGCGATAGCCGCCAGGGTCTTGGCCAGGGCAAAGTCGAAGCTGATCGCGCCCGCGGTGATCGCGAACATCGCCGGGTCCATCAGTGGCGAGGCCAGCCAGAAGGCCATGACCGCAGACAGCGGCGCCCCGGCGGCCAGCAGGGCCGCGACGAAGGGAATGACTTCACAGGAACAGAAAGGCGACAGGCCGCCGGCAAGCGCCCCAAGCACGATCATCCGAACCTCGCGCCCCTCGAAAGCCCCTTCCAGCAGACGCTCGGAGCCGGTCGCACGCATTACTCCGATGGCAACCACGGCAAAGAGGATGAAGGGCCCGGTATGGGCAAGGCTGAAAAAGGCCTCGGTGATCGAGGGCAGGAAGGCCAACCGATCCAGGACGAAGAGCGCCAGGGCAATGCCCGCACAGGTCAGCAGCACCTTGTCGAGACGGCTCCACAGATCGCGCAGCGGGGCAGGAGATTGGGTCAGGTCAGCCATGGTGGCCTCCGGTTTGGTGCCCGCCCTGATCGGCGCAGCACTCTTGCAGCAGGTAATCGGACAAACGGCGGATCTCGTCATAGTCGACCGCGCAGAGAATACGCCGCCCGTCGCGACGCTGACGGACAAGGCCGGCCGAGACCATCTGCTTGAGATGATGGGTCAGAACCGAGCCTGTAATCCCGACACTGTCGCCCAGGGTGCCCATGGGAATGCCCTCTGGTCCGGCGCGCACCAGCCGTCGCAGGATGGACAGTCGTTGTTCGGAGCCAAGCGCCGCGAAGGCCGTTGCTGCGAATGTCAGGGCGGGAGGAGCGTGATTCTCTTTCATAATTCTATTATTATAGAAATGATGAAGTAAAATCTAGCTCCTTCTCCTTGAGATCGGAAGAGCGTCGTGTAGGGAAAGAGTGTAGACGAG
>NZ_CAXREX010000318.1:0-4198 GCF_964229645.1 Nioella sp.
CGACAAGGTGATCTCGGGCCAGAAGGTCGACATCAAGCCGGGCACCGCGATGCCGTTCTCGGGCATGCCGATCGGTACCATCGTTCACAACATCGAGCTGAAGCCGGGCAAGGGCGGTCAGCTCGCCCGCGCCGCGGGCACCTACGCCCAGGTCGTCGGCCGTGACGGTGGCTACGCCCAGATCCGCCTGTCCTCGGGCGAGCTGCGCATGGTCCGTCAGGAATGCATGGCCACCGTCGGTGCCGTGTCGAACCCCGACAACTCGAACCAGAACCTCGGCAAAGCCGGCCGCGTCCGTCACATGGGCAAGCGTCCGTCGGTCCGTGGTGTTGCGATGAACCCGATCGACCACCCGCACGGTGGTGGTGAAGGCCGCACCTCTGGTGGTCGTACCCCGGTTACCCCGTGGGGTAAGGACACCAAGGGCAAGCGCACCCGCAACAAGAACAAGGCGTCGCAGAAGCTGATCATCCGCTCGCGTCACGCCAAGAAGAAGGGCCGGTAATCTATGGCACGTGCTGTATGGAAGGGGCCTTTTGTCGACTCTTACGTCCTCAAGAAGGCCGAAAAAGCCCGCGAGTCGGGCCGCAACGAGGTCATCAAGATCTGGTCGCGCCGTTCCACCATCCTGCCGCAGTTCGTGGGCCTCACCTTCGGGGTTTACAACGGTCAGAAGCATGTCCCGGTGAACGTCACCGAGGAAATGATCGGCCAGAAGTTCGGCGAGTATTCCACGACCCGGACCTATTACGGTCACGCGGCGGACAAGAAAGCGAAGAGGAAGTAAGCCATGGGCAAGGATAAGAATCCCCGCCGCGTGGCGGATAACGAGGCCATGGCCAAGCTGCGGATGCTGCGCACCAGCCCGCAGAAGCTGAACCTCGTGGCTCAGCTGATCCGTGGCAAGAAGGTGGACAAGGCCCTGGCCGACCTGACCTTCTCGCAAAAGCGGATCGCCGTGGACGTGAAGAAATGCCTTCAGTCCGCCATCGCCAACGCCGAGAACAACCACAACCTCGATGTGGATGAACTGGTGGTCGCCGAGGCCTATGTCGGCAAGAACATGGTCATGAAGCGCGGTCGCCCGCGTGGCCGTGGCCGGTTCGGCCGGATCGTCAAGCCGTTTGCGGAACTCACCATCACGGTGCGTCAAGTTGAGGAGCAAGCCTAATGGGTCACAAGGTTAATCCGATCGGCATGCGCCTCCAGGTCAACCGCACCTGGGACAGCCGCTGGTACGCCGATACCAAGGACTACGGGAACCTCCTGCTGGAGGACCTGAAGATCCGTGAATTCATCCACGAAGAGTGCAAGCAGGCGGGCGTTGCCCGTGTGATCATCGAACGTCCGCACCGCAAGTGCCGCGTCACCGTTCACACTGCGCGCCCGGGCGTGATCATCGGCAAGAAAGGCGCCGATATCGAAACCCTGCGCAAGAAGCTCGCAGCGATGACCGACTCGGAACTGCACCTCACCATCGTCGAGGTCCGCAAGCCCGAGCTGGACGCACAGCTGGTTGCCGAGTCCATCGCGCAGCAGCTGGAACGCCGCGTGTCCTTCCGCCGTGCCATGAAGCGTGCCGTGCAGAACGCGATGCGCATGGGTGCCCTGGGCATCCGTGTGAACGTTGCCGGTCGTCTTGGTGGTGCGGAAATCGCACGGACCGAGTGGTATCGTGAAGGCCGTGTGCCCCTGCACACGCTCCGCGCCGATATCGACTACGCCCACGCCGAGGCTTCCACGCCCTACGGCATCATCGGCATCAAGACCTGGATCTTCAAAGGCGAGATCATGGAGCACGACCCGTCGGCCCGTGATCGTCGCGCAGCGGAGGCTCAGGAAGGTGGCGCGCCGCGTCCCCGCCGTGACCGCTAAGGAGTAAGACGTTATGCTGCAACCGAAGCGCACGAAGTTCCGCAAGATGCACAAGGGCCGCATCCATGGTGAAGCGAAGGGGGGCTCTGACCTCAACTTCGGCACCTACGGCCTGAAGGCTCTTCAGCCCGAGCGGGTCACCGCCCGTCAGATCGAAGCCGCCCGTCGGGCCATGACGCGTCACATGAAGCGTCAGGGCCGCGTCTGGATCCGGATTTTCCCCGATCTGCCCGTGACCTCGAAGCCCGTCGAAGTGCGGATGGGTAAAGGTAAGGGTTCGGTCGATTACTGGGCCTGCAAGGTCAAGCCCGGCCGGATCATGTTCGAGATCGACGGCGTCAGCGAAGACATCGCCCGCGAGGCCCTGCGCCTGGCCGCGATGAAGCTGCCGATCAAGACCCGCACCGTGGTCCGCGAAGACTGGTAAGGGCGTCGGGCAACCCGCCCGCCCCGAGACAAAGAGAAACCCCTGCCGAGAGATCGGCGGGGGTTTTTTGTTGCGTGGACGCTTGGGGTCAGCGATCCCCGAACATATCGCCCAGTCCGCCAAGCACAGATCCTTCGCCCTTGCTGCCACCGGGGCCAGCCGCGCGCATGATGCGGTCGGCGAGGCGAGAGAAGGGCAGGCTTTGCAGCCAGACGGTGCCGGGGCCCTTCAGCGTGGCCAGGAACAGCCCTTCACCGCCGAAGACCATCGACTTCAGGTTCCCGGCGCGTTCGATGTCATAGCCGACGCTTCCATCCATTGCTGCAAGGCACCCGGTATCGACCCGCAGGGTTTCGCCCGCTGCCAGTTCCCGTTTGATGACCGTGCCGCCCACGTGGATGAAGGCCATGCCATCGCCGTTGAGGCGCTGCAGGATGAAGCCCTCGCCGCCGAAAAAGCCGACACCCAGTTTCTTCTGGAAAGCGATTCCGGTGGTGGTGCCGAAGGCGGCGCAGAGGAACGCGTCCTTTTGACAGATCAGCTCACCGCCGATTTCGGCCATGTTCACGGGGATGATCTTGCCGGGGTAGGGGGCTGCGAAAGCCACGCGCTTCTTGCCCTGGCCGTTATTGGTGAAATGGGTGAGGAAAATGGACTCGCCCGTCAGGACACGTTTGCCGACGTTCAGCAGTGAATTCATGATGCCGCCAGAGGGCTGCGCACCATCGCCCATGCGGCTTTCGAACCCGATCCCGTCTTCCAGGTAGTTCATCGCACCCGCTTCGGCGATCACCTTCTCGCCCGGGTCGAGCTCCACCTCGACGATCTGCATGTCGTCGCCGAAGATCTCGTAGTCTACTTCATGGCATTGCATGGAAAATTCCTTCTGCTGCTGTCCCCGCGTTCAATATGTCGGGCCAGCAGAAGGATCGGTTCTGAAAAAGGGGTGGTCAAGGTTTCAATGCGCCCTTTGGGCGCTTTGACCTCTTATTCCCACCGGTAATTGAAGCTGACCGAGATGCGTTCCTCCTCGGCCATGTTCATCGGCACCTCGTGGCGCAGCCAACTTTCCCAGAGAAGCACGTCACCTACCTCGGGTTTGACGTAGATGAATGTGCGCAGGTCTTCGCGCGCGCCTTTCTTGCGCGCCGGGGAGGCCATCATCCGACCTGACCGGGGGTCTTCCAGCTTCAGCGCCGAGGCGCCTTCGGGCATGGAGACATAGGTGGTGCCGGAAATCACCGAATGCGGGTGCAGGTGGCTTGCATGCATGCCGCCCTCGGGCAGGACGTTGATCCACAGATCCTCCAGCACCAGTTTGCGGCCATCGAGATCAAACTCCAGATCCTCGGCGAAGGCCGCCACATGCTGATCCAGAACCTTCACCAGATCGGCAAAGATCGGGAAGCGCCAGGGAAGGTCGGTCAGCGAGGCGTAAGAGGTGTAACCGGGATAGCCGTTTTCCTCGCACCATTGCTGCCCGGCCTCGTCATCCTCGGCGATCACGATGCAGGAATTGTCGAGCTCCTGCGCGTCGATTTCGGGGGCGAACTCCGACAGGCGGGCACGGTAGAGGCGGGTCACGAAGAGGGATGATATCTGAGCCATGCGCGTGCTATTACCCCAAGGCGCGCCCCCGCGCGAGAGCCATCGCAGCCAAGTGGTGCAGGTTTTTCAATCTAGCCCTTGCCCCCCACGCCCAACCCCCCTATAGAGCGGCATCGCACGCTTCCCCGGGTTCGCCCGGGGATTCGTCGTTTGTCATTCATCCACCAGGTCAACGGGTGACCCATTGCGGGGCTCGCTGGTGTTTTGAGAAAAGGAAGAAGGCGAATGAGCGCCACTGAACTGCGTGACAAGACCCCGGATCAGCTCCGGGAAGAGCTCGTCAATCTG
>NZ_CAXREX010000319.1:0-2265 GCF_964229645.1 Nioella sp.
AGGTGAAGGTGCTGGTGTCGATCACCGGCGAGCGGATCTCGAAGGTTCCGGACACGCCGACCATCGGCGAGGTGGACCCGTCACTGAACATCTCGCTCTGGAACGGGCTGTTCGTCGGAAAGGACACGCCGCAGGACGTGCGCGACAAGATCGCCGCCGTTGCCGAGAAGACCGTGATGTCCGAGCGCGCGCAGAAGGTGGCCGAGGAAACCGGCGCACTGGTCTCCTGGAAAAACGCCGAGGAACGCGCGGAGATCATCGCCAAGGACAAGGAGACGCTTGGCGCGATTTCCGAGGCGCTCGGCCAGTAACATCCGCTACCGGAGGGGCCGCGCAGTGGCCCCTCCCTCTCCCACACCCGCTGGCAAGGGCCACCCATCGTGAGCACGGAATCCGAACTTCAGGCGCGCACCCGCGTCTCTGGCCAGATCGTCTTTGTCGGCGCGGCGCTGCTGGTGTCGCTCGCGCTGCTGGTGCAGATCCCGACGCAGACCACATGGATCGAGGACGCCAAGAGCTTTGCCGCGCAGCCACGTTTCTGGCCCGGGGTCGCCATCGTGACCATGGTGGTCACCTTCGGGCTGCACCTGTGGCTGATGAAACGTCGCCGCCCCATCGGCGCTGACTGGACGGAGGCCAAGCGCTGGCTCGAGCCGATGGAATACGCCGTCTGGTTCATGGTCTATGTCTTCGCCGTGCCTTGGATCGGCTTCCTGCCGATGAGCATCGCCTTTGCCGCCGCGCTGACGTGGCGGCTGGGATATCGTACACCCCTGTACCTGTGGCTTGCCGTGGTCTTTGCCGTGGGGACCGTCCTGCTGTTCAAGGGGTTCCTCGGCGTGAAGATCCCCGGTGCCGCGCTATATGAACTGCTGCCGGACACGCTCCGCAGCTTTGCCCTGCAGTACCTCTGATGGACGTGTTTTTCGCAGCCCTCGACGTTCTGGCCCGCTGGGACGTGATGCTGGCCCTGGTGGTCGGCTCCATCGGCGGTGTGGCCATCGGGGCGATCCCCGGCGTGGGCCCCGCCGTCGCCATCGCCATCCTGCTGCCCGCCACCTTCAGCATGGACCCGATCGTCGTCCTGACCATGCTGCTGGGCATCTATGGGTCGTCGATGTACGGCGGCGCGATCCCCGCGATCCTGATCAACACCCCGGGCACGGCGGTCAATGCGCTGACCACCTACGACGGCTTCCCGATGACTCTGCGCGGAGAGGGACGGCGCGCCCTGTCACTGGCCTATTCCGCCAGCTTCTTCGGCGGCATCTTCTCTGTCCTCTGCCTGATCCTGCTGTCGCCCGTGCTGGCGAAGGTCGCGCCGATGTTCGGCTCGCGCGAGATCTTCCTTGCCGCGCTTCTAGGGATCATCCTCGTGGTGACCGCGCACAAGGGCCAGATGCTGATCGCCGCGGCGCTGTCGGGTTTCGGCATCCTGCTGTCGACGGTGGGGCTGGAGCCGGTCAAGTACACCCGCCGCTTCACCTTCGAGCAGACATGGCTGGCCTCCGGCGTCGACCTGATCGTGGTGGTGCTGGGGCTGTTCGCGCTGAGCCAGGCCTTCCTTCTGCTGACCATGGACGACGAGAAGATCCGCATGCCCCGGTCGCGCGGCTCGCTGTTTCAGGGGTTCAGGGAGCTGATGCGGCATCCGCGCGTCGCGGGGATCTCCGCCTCCTTCGGGGTGCTGATGGGCATGATCCCCGGCGTGGGCGAATTCACCGCGCAGTTCATGTCCTACACCTCGGCCCGCAAGCTGTCGAAGTCGCCGGAGGCCTTCGGCCATGGATCGTCCGAAGGACTGATCGCGTCGGAGACCGCGAACAACGCCGTGCCCGCCGCCGCGATGATCCCGCTCCTGGCGCTTGGCATCCCCGGAGAGGCGCTGACCGCCATGATGCTGTCGGTCTTCTACGTCCACAACGTGGTGCCGGGGCCGGGCCTGTTCCTCTACCAGATGGACTTCGTCGTGGCGCTCGACCTCGCGCTGCTGATCCTGACCGTGCTGGTGGTGGCCTTCCTGCTGGTCTCGACCGGGGCACTGGTGAAGCTGACGCAGATCCCCAACCGCTTCCTCGGCATGTGCATCCTGCTCCTGTCCTTCGTCGGCGTCTACTCGATCCGCAACTCGGCGGTCGACTGCGCCATTGCCGCCGTCTTCGGCCTGTTCGGCTACGTGCTGAAGCGGCTGAACCTGCCCATCGTTCCCATCGTGCTGGGCATGGTGCTGGGCAACATCATGGAGGTGAAGCTGCGCGCCGCGAT
>NZ_CAXREX010000320.1:0-3561 GCF_964229645.1 Nioella sp.
CCAGAGTGACGTAATAGAAGGAGAAGTTGGGGCTGCAAGAGGAGTCCGCTTCATCCTGACCACACAAGCGATGCCTTTCAAGGGTGCTGGAGCAGCCGTAGGAACAACGGGCCGTCGCCATCTGGAAGCATAATATCCAGCAAAATCAAATCGTAATCGGTGGTCGACATGAAATCCTGCGCGGTGCCCAGATCACCTGCATGATCCACCACATGCCCATCCAGCGCCAGGCGGTCCAGGATGGCAGCAGCGAGTTGGGCATTGTCTTCGACCAGCAGGAATCGCATCGGCTCGGGCGGACCTCTCGGGGGCGTGACAGGTAAATGTCAGGTTCGGGTGCTTGGTTTCAGTCATGGGCACCCACGCCCCGCTTTGTCAAACTGGGAGGAGACAATGACGAAACTGAACCTGACCCGTCGGGCCTTCGCGGCCGCGGCGGTCGCGGCGATGAGCCTTGGCACCCCTGCGCTTGCAGACGGCCACCAGCAGATGGACAGCATCCACTTCCTGATCCCCGGCGGCGCCGGCGGCGGCTGGGACGGCACCGCGCGCGGCACCGGCGAGGCGCTGACCAACGCAGGGCTCGTGGGCTCGGCCAGCTACGAGAACATGTCGGGCGGCGGCGGCGGCGTCGCGATCGCCTACATGATCGAGAACTCCGAGAGCCAGCACGGCACGCTGATGGTGAACTCCACCCCCATCGTGATCCGCTCGCTCACCGGCGTTTTCCCGCAGAGCTTCCGTGACCTCACCCTGATCGCGGGCACCATCGGCGATTACGCGGCCCTGGTCGTGAACACCGACAGCGCGATCCAGTCGATGGACGACCTGCTGGCGGCCTATCGCGACGATCACAGCGCCGTGGCCATCGGCGGTGGCTCGGTGCCGGGCGGCATGGACCACCTGGTTGCGGCAATGGTGATGCAGGCTGCCGGCGAAGACCCGCTGGAAGTGCGCTACATCCCCTATGACGCTGGCGGCGCAGCCATGGCGGCGCTTCTGTCGGGCGAGATCCAGGCCCTGTCCACCGGCTTCTCGGAAGCGGTCGACCTGGCCAACGCCGGTGAAGTCCGCATCCTCGGCGTGACCTCGTCCGAGCGCGTGGACGCCTATCCCGACGCCCCCACCATGATGGAGCAGGGCATCGACACCACCTTCGTCAACTGGCGCGGTTTCTTCGGCGCCCCGACGCTGACCGATGCCGAAGCCGACGCGTATCGCGCCGTGATCGCGTCGATGTATGACACGCCCGAGTGGGAAGCCGTGCGCGCCCGCAACGGTTGGGTCAACATCCACAACTCGGGTGACGACTTCCGCACCTTCCTGGAAGAGCAGGAACAGGTCATCGGCGACCTGATGCGCACCCTGGGCTTCCTCTGAGGCCAGCCGGTCCGCGCCCTGTCCGGGGCGCGGACCCCATTTCGCGCAGACGCGAAATGGATGGCGGTTTTTGAAAACCGCGATCCGATCCGCGCCGACGCGGATCGCCCGGATCGAGGATCCGGGAGGGGACATTGACTTTCGGAGGGGGAGCTATGGCGCTCGACCGCTGGATCGCGCTGGCGATCCTCATCATCTGCCTCATCTACGGATACACGGCCTTCTTCACCATGGATGGCAGCCTGCCGCCCTTCATGCGGCGCAACCCGGTCTGGCCGTCGACCTTCCCCAAGATCCTCGCGGTGCTGGGGGTCGTGACCTCGCTGATCATCGTGCTGGGGCTGGAAAAGCCCGCCGCCGATCCAAAGCCGCAGGACATCAACTACCGCCGCCTTGGCGACTACAAGGTGGGCCAGGCGCTGTTGCTGCTGGCGCTCATGGTTCTCTACGCGCTGATGCTGCGCCCGGCAGGGTTCCTGATCTCCACCGTGGGCTTTCTCGTCGGCGGCTCGCTCATCCTGGGCGAACGCAAGTTTCATATCATGATCCCCGTCTCGGTCCTGGCCGCGGGGATCATCTGGTACCTGGTGCAGGGGGTGCTGGGCATCTTCCTGCGTCCCTGGCCGTTCTTCATGGGGGTGTGAGGCAATGCTCGAAGGACTTATGATCGGCCTCTCGACGGCCTTTTCCCTGACCAACATCCTGATGGTGATCGGTGGCTGCCTCATCGGCACCTTCATCGGCATGCTGCCCGGCCTCGGGCCGATGTCGATCATCGCCATCATGATCCCGGTTGCGATCACCCTGGGCGATCCCTCTGCCGCGCTGATCCTGCTGGCCGGGGTCTATTACGGCGCCATCTTCGGCGGCTCGACTTCCTCGATCCTGATCAACGCCCCTGGCGTGGCGGGAACCGTGGCCACCGCCTTCGACGGCTACCCGATGGCGCGCAAGGGGCAGGCGGGCAAGGCGCTCACCATCGCGGCCATCGCCAGTTTCTCGGGCGGCACCATCGGCGCGCTGCTGCTGATGGTCTTTGCCCCGGCGCTCTCGACCGTAGCGCTGCTGTTTCACTCGGCCGAGTATTTCGCACTGATGGTCGTGGGCCTGTCAGCCATCGCGGCTTTCGCGGGCACTGGCAACGTGGCCAAGGCGCTCCTGATGACGGTGCTGGGGCTCATCATGGCGACCGTGGGCGAGGGCGCGCTTTACAACATGCCGCGCTTCACCATGGGTCTGATGGACCTGCAATCGGGCTTTGGCTTCATCACCCTGGCCATGGCGATGTTCGCCCTGCCTGAGGCCATGTATCTGGTGCTGAACCCGGCCCGGTCCAAGACCGATGGCGGCGGCGAGGACAGCGGCGAGATCAAGGACCTGCGCATCACCCGCGAAGAGGCCCGCAAGATCGCGCCCGTCATCGGGCGCCAGTCGATCCAGGGCTTCTTCATCGGCGTGCTGCCGGGCGCAGGGGCCACCATCGCGTCCTTCCTGGGCTACGCGGTGGAGCGCAACATCGCCACCAAGGAAGAACAGGACGAATTCGGCAAGGGCTCCATCAAGGGGCTTGCCGCGCCAGAGACGGCCAACAACGCAGCCTGCACCGGGTCTTTCGTGCCGCTTCTGACGCTCGGCATCCCGGGATCCGGCACCACCGCGATCCTTCTGGGCGCGCTTATCGCCCTGAACGTCACGCCGGGGCCGCGGCTGATGGTGGACGATCCGCAGATCTTCTGGGCGGTCATCATCTCGATGTATCTCGGCAACCTCGTGCTGCTGATCCTGAACCTGCCGCTCATTCCCTATATCGCCAAGATCCTGGCGGTGCCGCGCAACTACCTGATCCCCTTCATCCTCTTCTTCACGCTGATGGGGGCCTATATCGGGCAGAACAACGCCACCGAGCTGATGATCCTGGTGGGTTTCGGCTTCGTGGCGACGATCCTGCGCTTTGCCGACTATCCGCTGGCGCCGCTTTTGATCGGCTTCATCCTGGGCTCGATGCTGGAAGACAATTTCAGCCGCGCGATGCAGCTATACGACGGGATCGGCTTCATCCTGGAACGGCCCATGACGCTTGGGCTGCTGGTCCTGGCCGGGCTGCTGGTGGTGGTTCCGAGCTACCGGGCGCGCCGGGCGCGTCTGCGGGCCGAGGGCGTCGCGGACGACTGAAGGGTGTCG
>NZ_CAXREX010000321.1:0-13718 GCF_964229645.1 Nioella sp.
TTTGCCGAAGGGGACGATGTTCGCGTGTTGCGCGCTGCCGTGGCCTACCAGCGCAATGGCATGGGCAAGGCGGTCGTGGTTGGCCGCGACGCGGATGTGAAACAGAAGCTGGAAAGCGTGGGTCTTGGCGATGCGGTGCGCGAGCTGCAGATCGTGAACGCGGCCAATACCCAGCATCTCGATGCCTACAAGTCGTTCCTTTACGACCGGCTACAGCGCAAGGGCTTCGACCGGCAGGACATTCACCGGCTGGCCGCGCGCGATCGGCATGTGTTTGCGTCACTGATGCTGGCCCATGGGCATGGCGACGGGCTGGTCACCGGGGCCACGCGGAAATCGGCGCATGTGCTGGGTCTGATTGGCCATGTATTCGACGCGACGGCAAAGGATGGTGCCGTTGGCGTTACGGTGCTGATGCACAAGGGCAAGATCGTTCTGATCGGCGATACGCTGGTGCATGAATGGCCCGATGCAGAAGACTTGGCCCTGATCGCGCAGAGGGGCGCGACCGGCGCGCGCAGCCTGGGGATCGAGCCGCGCGTGGCCTTCGTCAGCTTCTCGACTTACGGCTATCCGGTGTCGGAGCGGGCTGAAAAGATGCATCTGGCGCCGCAGGTTCTGGACAAGTGGGGCGTTGATTTCGAATACGATGGCGAGATGACGGTCGACGTTGCCCTGAACCGGGATGTCATGGCGCAGTATCCGTTCACGCGGCTGTCCGGGCCCGCGAATGTGCTGGTGGTTCCGGCACGGCACTCCGCCTCGATCTCGGTCAAACTGATGCAGGAAATGGCGGGGGCGACGATCATCGGGCCGATCCTGACTGGGTTGGAACACCCGGTGCAGATCTGTTCGACCAACTCTACCGCGAACGACATCCTGAACATGGCAGCAATGGCGGCCAGCCGTATCGGACACTGATCAAAAAAGGCCCGCGGGAATACATCCGGCGGGCCATTTCGCGTTTTCTCAAGGCGGCAAGTGCCTCGTCAGCTTGTCATGCCGTCCCAGAAATTCTTGACCTTCTCGAAGAACCCCGTGGCGTTGGGGTTGTTCGACTTGGCGCAGGAATCCTCGAACTGGCGCAGCAGCTCTTTCTGCTCGCTGGTCAGCTTGACGGGCGTCTCCACCATCAGTTCGATATACATGTCCCCCTGGCCGGGGCCGCGCAGGGCAGGCATGCCCTTGGTCTTGAGCCGCATCTGGCGGCCCGATTGCGACCCCTCGGGCACCTTCACCCGGCTGCGCCCGCCGTCGATCGTGGGCACTTCGACCTCGCCGCCAAGGGCGGCCTTGGTCATGGAAACGGGCACGCGGCAGAAAAGGTCCAATCCATCGCGCTGGAAGATCGGGTGATCCTGCACTTCGATGAAGATGTAGAGATCTCCAGCAGGTCCACCGCGCATCCCGGCCTCGCCTTCGCCAGACAGGCGAATGCGCGTGCCGGTTTCAACTCCGGCGGGGATGTTGACGGACAGGGCCTTTTCCTTGTCCTTGCGGCCCGAGCCACCGCATTCACGGCACGGGTTCTTGACGACCTGACCCGCCCCCGAGCAGGTCGGGCAGGTGCGCTCAACGGTAAAGAAACCCTGCTGTGCACGGACCTTGCCCATGCCGGAACAGGTGGGGCAGGTCTGCGGCTCTGATCCGCCTTCGGCCCCGGATCCACTGCATTCACCACAAGTGACCGAAGTGGGCACGGTGATTGCTTTCTGAAGGCCCTGGTAGGCTTCCTCCAGCGTGATGCGCAGGTTGTAGCGCAGGTCCGAACCGCGCATGGCGCGCTGGCGTCCGCCGCCCCCGCGCTGGCCGCCCATGAAGTCTCCGAAGAGGTCTTCGAACACGTCTGAGAAGGCACTGGCGAAATCGCCCTGTCCACGGCCGCCACCAAAACCGCCCGCCCTCGGGCCGCCGCCCATGCCACCGTCAAAGGCGGCGTGACCATAGCGGTCGTAGGCCGCCTTCTTGTCGGCGTCCTTCAGGATATCATAGGCCTCGTTGACTTCCTTGAACTGGGATTCGGCATCCGGGTTATCCGAGTTTCGGTCCGGATGCAGTTCCTTGGCCTTCTTGCGATAGGCCTTTTTCAGCTCTTCCGCCGAAGCCCCCTTCGAGACACCGAGAACTTCGTAATAGTCGCGTTTTGCCATTGGGTTGCTGCCTTCCTGAAACGAGCAGACCGGCCAAGGATAGCCTCGACCGGTCTCTCGCGGGTCAGTTCACGCGATCAGGACCGGCGGTTGTCACCGAGATCCTCGAAGTCGGCGTCCACGATGTCATCATCGACACCGCCGGGTTCGCCTGCGCCTTCGGGGGCCTCTTCGCCGGATTCTTCCATCTGTGCCTTGTAGATGGCTTCACCCAGTTTCATGGCCGCTTCGGTCACGTTCTGGATGCCACCCTTGATCTTGGCGGCGTCCTCGGTTTCCAGCGTTTCTTCCAGCGCCTTGATGGCCAGTTCAATGGCCTCGATCGTGGTCGGATCGACCTTGTCGCCATGCTCTTCCATCGACTTCTGGGTCGAGTGGATGAGGCTTTCAGCCTGGTTGCGGGCCTCGACCAGCTCGCGGCGGTTCTTGTCGGCCTCGGCATTTTCCTCGGCCTCGCGGACCATCCGGTCAATGTCGTCGTCCGACAGGCCGCCAGAAGCCTGGATCGTGATCTGCTGTTCCTTGCCGGTCGCCTTGTCCTTGGCGCCCACGGACACGATGCCATTGGCGTCGATGTCGAAGGTCACCTCGATTTGCGGCATGCCGCGCGGGGCGGGCGGGATGTCTTCGAGGTTGAACTGGCCGAGCATCTTGTTGTCAGCGGCCATTTCGCGTTCGCCCTGGAACACGCGGATGGTCACGGCGTTCTGATTGTCTTCCGCAGTCGAGAAGATCTGCGACTTCTTGGTCGGGATCGTCGTATTGCGGTCGATCAGGCGAGTGAAGACACCACCGAGCGTTTCAATACCAAGCGACAGCGGGGTCACGTCGAGCAGAACAACGTCTTTCACGTCACCCTGCAGAACGCCGGCCTGGATTGCTGCGCCCATGGCAACGACTTCGTCGGGGTTCACACCCTTGTGGGGTTCCTTGCCGAAGAAGTTCGAAACTTCCTCGATTACCTTGGGCATCCGGGTCATGCCGCCGACCAGAACGATTTCGTCGATTTCGCCCTTGGACAGGCCCGCATCCTTCAGTGCGGCCTGGCACGGCTTGAGCGATGCCTTGATCAGGTCGCCCACGAGCGATTCCAGCTTGGCGCGGGTCAGTTTCATGACCATGTGGAGCGGTGCCCCATCCTTGCCCATCGAAATGAACGGCTGGTTGATTTCGGTCTGGGTCGCCGAGGACAGCTCGATCTTGGCCTTTTCAGCGGCTTCCTTCAGACGCTGGAGGGCCATTTTGTCCTTGGTCAGGTCGACGCCGTGTTCCTTTTTGAACTCGCCGGCGAGGTAATCGACAATGCGCATGTCGAAGTCTTCACCGCCAAGGAAGGTGTCACCGTTGGTGGACTTCACCTCGAACAGGCCATCGTCGATTTCCAGGATGGTGATGTCGAAGGTGCCGCCGCCGAGGTCATAGACCGCGATGGTCTTGCTGTCTTTCTTGTCGAGACCATAGGCCAGCGCGGCGGCCGTCGGCTCGTTGATGATCCGCAGCACTTCGAGACCAGCAATCTTGCCAGCATCCTTGGTGGCTTGGCGCTGGGCGTCGTTGAAGTAGGCAGGCACGGTGATGACGGCCTGGGTCACGTCTTCGCCGAGATAGCTCTCGGCGGTTTCCTTCATCTTTTGCAGGATGAGGGCCGAAACCTGGCTGGGGCTGTACTTTTCGCCTTTGACTTCGACCCATGCGTCGCCATTGCCGCCGTTCACGATGGCATAGGGCACGAGGTTCTTGTCTTTCTCAACCGCAGGGTCATCGACGCGGCGGCCGATCAGGCGCTTGACGGCAAAGATGGTGTTGTCGGGGTTGGTGACGGCCTGGCGCTTGGCGGCCTGGCCAACCAGTTTCTCGTCGTCGGTGTAGCCGACAATCGAGGGGGTGGTGCGGGCGCCTTCCGAGTTCTCGATGACGCGGGGCTGCGATCCGTCCATGATGGCAACGCACGAGTTCGTGGTGCCGAGGTCGATACCAATCACTTTGGCCATGTTTCTAGGTCCCTTTCTCAAGGCGATGTTTCAGGGGGCGGGTCCGATTGCGGCCCCCGGCCCCTTATCCCAATGGCCGGAGGAGTGCCCCCGACCGAGCTTCGCAGGGTATATAAGGGGGGGTCAGGGCCGCTGCAAGCGGGCCAAAGCCTTGAATTGGGTGGAATCTGACGCAAGGTTGCGTGCTGCGGCTTGGATGGGGCGTGAAGCAGATGGAAAAGCTGAACATAGCGGGCTTCGAGATCTATCCGGGATGGCTGAATCCCGAGGATCAGGCCGCGCTGGTTTCGGATGTGCGCGCAGTGGTGCGGGCTGCCCCGCTTTTTCACCCTGTCACCCCCCGCGGGCAGCAAATGTCTGTACGCATGACATCTGCCGGACGCCTGGGGTGGGTGACTGATCGCAAAGGTTATCGCTACGAGCCGCGCCATCCATCCGGCATCCCATGGCCCTCTATTCCCGAAAGCATCCTGACAGTCTGGAATGCCCTGTCGGGATCTGACCGGCTTCCCGATAGCTGCCTTGTGAATTTCTATGGCGAGGGCGCTCGGATGGGCATGCACCAGGACAAGGATGAGGGGGATTTCTCACGTCCGGTCTTGTCCATATCGCTCGGGGATGAGGCGCTCTTTCGAATGGGTAACGAAACACGCGGCGGCAAGACCGAGAGCGTCTGGTTGCGCTCGGGCGACGTGGTCGTGATGGGCGGTAAAGCGCGGCTCAAGCATCACGGCATAGATAGGGTCCGCTTCGGATCCAGCACGCTTTTGCCAAAAGGAGGGCGGATCAACCTGACGCTTCGAGTGGTGTCCTAGCGCGATAGCGAACAGCAGCCTTCCAGAAGCTCCGTTCCCTGTGGCGAGCGGCGCAGGAAATACGCGATGATTCCGTAGTCCCGGTCGCTCATCCCGTCCGAGCAGATACCGCGTCGGATGAAGGCATTGATCGTCGAGGTTCCGCTGTCGAGGACCATTCCGAAGGTTTGCGGACCGCGCGCGGCGGCAGGGCCGCTCCAAAGTTCGGCGAAAGGTTCGGGGCCTGACCCGGTAACGCTGTCGAAATTTCCACCGCCGACTAGCCGTTCAAAGCTCCAGAACGGTTCGGTGCCGAAACAGTGGAGGGGCGCGGGAAGCCCGGCATTCCAATCAGGGCCTGTGCGCGACAGGAACCGCATGGACACCCAACCAGAGGTTTCACCGAAGATGACACGTCCCCAACGCCGATCCTCGGTGGTGCCCACGACCTCAACCCCGGTGTCGAAAGGGCCGAAGCCGCCAATGATGGCGTGTTCGGTTCCCGGACCCGCGCGCACATTCAGCACGTCTGACGCGGCAACGCCCGATACGCTGTAAAGGGCCGGGTAGTCATGAACCTGGGCAGAGGCCAAAGAGCCAAAAAAGAACAGGAACAGAGATAGAAAAAAGGGTTTCATCGTCCGGCCATCCAGCTCGCGGAAGCACGCTTCCGAGTGTAGAAATCGCCCATCAATCCGATCATGACGAAGGCAAGGGTGAAGTAGATAGGATACTGCCAATTCGTGTGATGAGGGAAATAGTTGTTGAAGGTGAAGCCGCGCGCCTGGTCGATCAGGTGAAACAGCGGGTTCCAGTCGAACCATGCAATCATCGCTGTTGGCAAAGCATTGGCCACGAACATCTTGCCCGAGGCGATCATATTGGCGCGGGCATAAACCGTCTGGATGATCCCCACGAAGTCGGGAATCCACGGTTTGAGCGCCAGCAGGACGAGCCCCACCGCACATCCGGTTGCCCATGACAGAAGATACATGAACAGGGTTCCGGCCCAGTCGTGTATCTCGATCGGGTTCAGCAACGTGTGCACACCGAACATGATCACCATCAGCGAAAGGGTCTGGATGTAGAGAGACGCAAGTGCCGAGGACGCAATGGCTACCAGTGTGTTCATCGGCGCGTGCAGCATCATGGCCGAGGTTGGCCCCTCGGCCCCCAGAACTGCGCCAAGCGCCTTGATATGCGTGAGATAGAGAAAGATCCCGGTGATCAGGTAGATCATGAAATCGCCCCGGATCATCATCCGGCGGGCGCCCATCACGGTGAACATGAAGTAGAAGGCCACGATGAATAGGATCGCCTGCATCATGTTCATGGCCAGGGCCATGATCGCGTTGCCATGCGCCTGGCGCACCTTTCGCACCGTAGACGTGTAGGTCAGTTCGACCAGGTTCAGGATGATCCCGAAGGTCGTTTTGCGCGTGGTTTGCCTAAACTTCATGCGAATACCGCCGATACCTGCTCGATCGTGCCGGCCCCGTCTTTTGTCGCAGGGCAGTCTTGCTCAATCACTGATAGGCGACGATAACGGCAAAAACAGGAATTTTCAATGAAACTCCCAAGGAGGATTGGTGTGGATTACCCCTTGATGGAACGTGTTTTCCGGCGTCTCGCCTTGTTGGCTGGCGAACGTATCATGGAGATTTACAACGCCGATGATTTCGAGGTGAAAGCGAAGTCGGATGACAGCCCGGTGACGGAAGCGGACGAAGCGGCGGATGCGCTGATTTCTGCGGGGATCGCCGACGTGTTCCCCGAGGTGACCCTTGTCACCGAGGAGCAGGCCGCCAGCCATACGCAATCTGCCGAGAGCTTCATCATCGTCGACCCGCTGGATGGCACCAAGGAGTTCATCAAGCGTCGTGGCGATTTCACCGTGAACATTGCCTATGTCGAAAACGGAATCCCCGTGCGTGGCGTCGTATACGCACCGGCCAAGGGGCGGCTCTTCTATACGGAAGCGGATGGTCGATCCGTCGAGGAAGTGGGGCCGTTCAACCTGGATGAAAAGGGCGCGGTCAAGCCGATTTCCGTCTCTAAACCGGACAATTCGGGCCTTTTGGTGGTTGCGTCCAAGTCTCACCGCGATGCCGCGACCGATGCCTATATTGCCAAATATTCTGTCGAAGACATGAAAAGTGCGGGCTCCTCGCTCAAGTTCTGCCTCGTGGCGACGGGAGAGGCCGATCTCTACCCCCGGCTAGGGCGAACGATGGAATGGGACACCGCCGCGGGGGATGCCGTTCTGCGTGGTGCGGGCGGCCAGGTGATCCGGTTCGACGATCACTCGGTCTTCACCTATGGTAAACCCGGATATGAAAACCCTTTCTTCATCGCCCATGCCCCGGGCGTCGATCTCAAGGCTGGCTGAATGACCACCGTCTGCATCATCCCGGCGCGCTATGCGTCCTCCCGATACCCCGGTAAACCCCTTGCCGAGCTGAAAGGCGCCACCGGCGTTTCCCGAAGCTTGATCGAGCGCAGCTGGCTGGCGGCGCAGGAGGTCGACGGGCTGGATGCGGTCTATGTCGCCACCGATGATGATCGTATTCGCGATGCGGCGCAGGCTTTCGGGGCCGAAGTGCTGATGACATCGGAGACGTGCCGAAACGGCACCGAACGCTGCGCCGAGGCGCTTGGCCTTCTGGGCGATGATGTCGAGATGGTGGTGAATCTGCAAGGCGACGCGCCGCTGACCCCCGCCTGGTTTCTGGAGGACCTGATCAATGGGCTGAAGGGCGCGCCTGATGCCGCGCTTGCTACTCCGGTGCTGCGCTGTGATGGGGAAACGCATTCGGCGCTGATGGCCGACCGGCATGCGGGCCGCGTTGGCGGCACCACGGCGGTTTTCGATGTGAACCGTCATGCTCTCTACTTTTCCAAGGAAGTGGTTCCTTACACGGGTCGCATCTATCAGCGGGACGAACCGACGCCGGTGTTTCACCACGTCGGCGTATACGCCTACCGACCCGATGCGCTGTCAGCCTATCCCACATGGCCAGTGGGGGCATTGGAAACGCTGGAAGGCCTGGAACAGCTTCGCTTTTTGGAAAATGGGCACAACGTCCTGTGCGTTGAGGTCGAGGCCAGGGGCCGAAAATTTTGGGAGTTGAACAACCCCGAGGACGTGCCAAGGATCGAAACCATGCTGGCGGATATGGGGGCGCCTTGACTGCACGTCCCCCCGTCAGCGTCATCGTCGTCAGCCATGGGCGTCCCGCCCTGCTGCGCCGCGCGCTGACAGGAATTGGTCAGCTCTTCTATCGTCCCTTCGAGCTGGTCGTTATCGCAGATGCAGAAGGCCTAGCCGCCATTTCGGACCTGCCGTTTTATGATCGTATCAAGACGGCCACTCAGGAAGCGCCGAATATCTCGGCGGCGCGCAATCGCGGGGCCGAGCTTGCTTCCGGCGAAGTTCTGGCCTTCATCGACGATGACGCGGTGCCGGAACCGACCTGGCTGGATCACCTCATTTTTCCCTTGTTAGAGACTGATACTGCCGCCACCACCGGAACCGTTCTTGGGCGGAACGGCATCAGCATCCAATGGGCCAATCGCTGCGTCGATGCGCATGGGCAGGCGCAGCAGGTTGGACCCGATGGCGTTCCAGCAAATCATGCGATCAAGTTGGAAGGCACCAATATGGCCATCCGCCGAGAGGTGCTGTTTGCGCTGGGCGGCTTCGATGAGGGTTTCGGGTTCTACCTGGACGAAACAGACCTCGCCTTCCGTCTTATGACCCACGGATACCGAACGGCCATTGCCCCCCTGGCGACCGTTCACCATGGGTTTGCCGCCAGCAACCGCCGAACCGAGGCACGGGTGCCGCTCGATCTGTCCGACATTGGGGCGAGCACGGTTCGATACCTGCACAAGCATGCAAGGCCCGGCGACATCGCGGAAGCAGTGGGCGTGGCACGTGCTGAGCAGCAGCGGCGATTGGACCGGCTGGTTCGTGCGCGCCTAATTGGCAAGGACGAGGCCGCAAGGCTGCTCAATACGCTGATTGATGGCTTGCAGCGCGATCAGGATCAAGTTGAAGAGAGTTTTCTCCGGCGCGATCTGGCGGCGTCTTTTAGGCCGCTTCTGACAAAACCTTCAGACGAACCCGTGGTTCTGGCGGGGAGATGGTTTAGTAGGCGCAACTTGATGAACCAGGCAGGCCGGGCGGCTTCATCCGGCCGATCTACAAGCCTGTTCTTGCTCGACCACACGATTCGGGCGCACCGCGTCCAGTTCACGCCAGACGGCGTCTGGCTGCAATCCGGGGGACTCTTCGGACGTACCCAAAGGGACAGCCCGCGCTTCTCCTATTGGTCATTTGATCAGCGCATACGAATGGAAACGGGCAGACTTCACAGAATTCGCTGGAATTGAGCTTAGGAGAGGGCACATAAGCCATGGCGAGCATGAAATAAGCAGTTTATGGTGAAAATGTTGCCACGATTGGCGACTAGGTACCTGTGAGACACTCACAGCACTCAAGACCAGGCTAGTGAAAGATATGAAACGAGTTTCAAAAGCAATTTTCCCCGTTGCGGGCCTAGGGACCCGCTTTTTACCTGCGACCAAATCGATCCCGAAAGAGATCATGACGCTGGTCGACCGGCCCCTCATTCAATATGCGATCGACGAAGCGCGCGCTGCCGGCATCAAGGAGTTCATCTTTGTCACCGCCCGCGGCAAGAGCGCGCTGGAAGACTACTTCGACGTTGCACCTGAGCTCGAAAACACCCTTCGAAAGAAGGGAAAAACCGAGCTTCTCAAGACGTTGAAATCTACCAACATGGACTCGGGAGAGATCGCCTACATGCGCCAGAACAAGGCTCTAGGTCTTGGTCACGCGGTCTGGTGTGCGCGACGCCTTCTGGGCAACGAGCCCTTCGCGGTGATCTTGCCCGACGACGTGATCGCAGCCGAAAAGCCCTGCCTTCAGCAAATGGTCGAAGCCCATGCCGAAATCGGCGGCAACATGGTTGCAGCGATGGAAGTTCCGCCGGAAATGGCTTCGTCCTACGGGATGCTGGACATCAAGGAAGACATGGGCTCCGTGGTGTCGGTCAAGGGCATGGTCGAAAAGCCGGCCGTTGCCGATGCGCCGTCGAACCTGGCCGTCATTGGCCGCTATATCCTGACGCCAGACGTGATGCGCAACCTCAACAAGGCTAGGTCGGGCGCAGGTGGTGAGATCCAGCTAACCGACGCCATTGCCGCCGAGATCGAAAACTCGGACAATGTCTATGGCTATCGCTTCCGCGGTCAGCGCTACGATTGCGGATCCAAGGCAGGCTTCCTGCAGGCAACTGTCGCCTTTGGCCTCGCCCGGGAAGAGCTGAGCGGAGAGTTCTCGCAATTCCTCGAAGGCATGATGGCGACCCGTAAGGCAGCCCAGTAATCCCGCATGGGTGACCTTGCCCTTTGCCTGGACCTGACGCGGCTACTGTCCCGCGTCGGGCGCGGGCCGTTGACGGGGGTGGACCGGGTTGAGCGGGCCTATGCCGATTGGGTTCTGGACACTGACCCGGAGTCGCGGTTCTTGGTGCGAACATCACGCGGGTATATCCTGTTTGGAGTGGAAGGCGCCAAGGCCTTCCTTGCCGCGCTCGATGGACACGATCCGTGGCCCAGGCCAGACCTGCTGTCGCGTCTAACAGGTAAAGGAGATAACCCGCGTCATCGGGCCGAGGCCCTGCTGCGGCGGCATGCGTTGGACCGGTGCCTGCATCCCAACCTGTTCCGCGTCATGTCGCAGAACCTGCGCGAAGGCACGGTTTACCTCAATGTCGGACACAGCAACCTCAGCGCGGATTGCCTTGCCGCGGTGCGTGCCAATGCGGATCTTCGGGTCGTGGTCTTGTTGCATGATCTCATCCCGCTGGAGCACCCGGAGTTCTCGCGTCCCGAGATCACCCCGCATTTCGAGGCGATGATCAGGGCGACGGCAGATCACGCCAACCTTGTCATCTGCAATTCAGCGGATACGCGGGACAAGCTTTCCTCGCACCTGCCAGAAGACGTTGCGCGCGTTGTTGCGCATCTGGGGATGCCACACCTTGTAGAAAAACACCCCCTTCCCTCTGAAATAGAAACTAAAACTCCCCGTTTCGTGACCCTTGGTACCATTGAGCCGCGCAAGAACCACCAGCTGCTGCTGGATGTCTGGGAGACCTTGCCAGAGGATGATCGACCACATCTGCATATCGCTGGAAATCGCGGGTGGGCCAGCCAGGACTTTTTTGACCGGCTCGACCGGCACCCGCTGCGCGGCATCGCGATTTTCGAGCACAATGATCTTAGCGATGGTCAGGTCCGGACCCTTCTGGAGGGGGCCCATGGGCTGCTGTTTCCGACCTTTGCAGAAGGCTTCGGTTACCCGCCGTTGGAGGCATTGCGTTTGGGCGTTCTTCCGATCTGCTCTGACCTGCCGGTCCTGCATGAAACCCTTAACGATTGCGCCGTTTACCTGAACCCAAACGATCTCTATTCTTGGTCGGAAAGAATAATGAAACGATCGAAGGCTAACCTGGCGCTTGAGCCAGAAAAAAGCCCCGATCTTCCGACGTGGCAGGCGCATTTCGATACGGTCTCGCGGGCACTTCGCGCGATCGAGTAAGGGACGAGAGCATGAAGGTGGTTCAGCGCTATAAGCTGCGCCTCGAACGGAAAAGGTTCCTTGTCAGGGCCTGGCGCAAAGCGCGCGAGTTGCTGCTCGTCGCGGATCGCACAGATATGATCCGTCCCAGCGATGTTCTTTGCTTCGTGACCCTGCGCAACGAACGCATCCGATTGCCTTACTTCCTTCAATACTACCGCGAACGGGGAGTGGCACATTTCGTCTTCGTCGATAACGACAGCACGGATGGCACGCGCGAATACCTGTCCGCGCAGAAGGACTGCTCGGTCTGGACGACACCCGCCAGCTACAAGCGATCCCGTTTTGGCATGGACTGGCTGAATGCCCTGTTGCGCCAATACGGGTCAGGTCACTGGTGTGTCGTCGTCGATCCGGATGAATTCCTGCTGTATCCCTTCTGCGACACGAGACCGATCCCTGCGCTGACCGACTGGCTTGAAAGCAGCTCGATCAAGAGTTTCGGGGCCATGCTGCTGGACATGTATCCCAAGGGGCCGATCACCGCACAGCCCTATGCCGAGGGGCAGAACCCGTTCGATATCGCCTGCTGGTTCGACAGCGGAAACTACATGATTGACCGCAACTGGGAGTTCGGAAATCTCTGGATTCAGGGAGGGCCTCGCGCGAGGCTCTTCTTCCCGGACAAGCCGGAGCGGGCCCCTGCACTGAACAAGATCCCCCTGGTCAAATGGGAAAAGCACTACGCCTTCGCCAGTTCGACCCACATGCTGCTGCCGCGTGGGCTGAACCTCGTTTTCGACGAATGGGGGGGCGAAAAGGCGTCGGGCGTTCTTCTGCATGCGAAGTTCCTCGACACCTTCACGCACAAAGCCAGGGAAGAGCTGGAACGCAAGCAGCACTACGCGAACAGCCATGAATACAAGGCCTATGCTGCCGGCCTGCAACAGGACCCGAACCTTTGGTGCAAGTGGTCCGAACGCTACATCAACTGGCGGCAGCTGGAAATCCTGGGTCTCATGTCCAAGGGGAACTGGGCATGAGTGTTGGCTTCGTCATGCTCTGCCACACGGCGTTGCACCGCGCGGCGCAAGTTGCCCGGCATTGGGCAGAACGTGAGTGCCCCGTCGTGATCCACGTCGACAAACGTGTATCTGACAAGGCCTTCATCGGGCTCAGGAATGACCTGGCAGACCTGCCCAACGTGAAGTTCTGCGGGCGGCACAAATGCGAATGGGGCACCTGGTCGCTTGTCGCGGCGTCGCAGACCGCATCCGAGATGATGCTGGCCGAATTTCCCAAGGTTCGCCACGTCTTCCTGGCCAGTGGATCCTGCCTGCCACTGCGACCGGTGGAAGAGCTGAAAGCCTATCTGGCCGCTCGGCCACGGACCGATTTCATTGAAAGCGTGACAACCGAAGATGTGGAATGGACGGTTGATGGCCTGCATGCGGAGCGGTTCCAGCTTCGCTTCCCATTCTCGTGGAAACGGCACCGGCGGTTGTTCGATGGCTATGTAGAATTGCAGCGCCGGTTCGGCTTTACCCGCAATATACCCGAAGGTCTGGTGCCACATCTTGGCAGCCAGTGGTGGTGCCTGACGCGTCAGACGCTGTCTGCCATTTTGCAGGATCCCGCCCGCACGGCGCATGATCGCTACTTCAAGTTGGTCTGGATCCCGGATGAAAGCTATTACCAGACGCTGGTGCGCAAGTACTCGACCCATATCGAGAGCCGATCGCTGACCCTCTCCAAGTTCGACTTTCAGGGAAAGCCGCACGTGTTCTATGACGATCACCTGCACCTGCTGCGCCGGTCCGACTGCTTCGTGGCCCGCAAGATTTGGCCAAGGGCCAATCGGCTTTATGATACTTTCCTGACCGATCAGGACCGCGGCACCGTGATGGCCGAGCCTGCGCCGGGCAAGATCGACCGGGTTTTTGCCAAGGCGCTGGAACGGCGAACGCGGGGCCGCGCCGGGATGTACATGCACAGCCGATTCCCGAACCCCGACTGGGAAAATGGCAAGACAGCCGCGCCCTATTCCGTGTTTCACGGGTTCAACGACCTGTTCGAGAATTTCGAGCCCTGGCTGTCTCGCCGCCTCGGCTCGAGGGTGCATGGCAACCTGTTCGATACGGCGCGGGTTCGCTTTGCCGGCGACGCGGATGTC
>NZ_CAXREX010000322.1:0-4366 GCF_964229645.1 Nioella sp.
TCCTTGCGGTATTCCATGCAATGGGGGACGCGCACGAAATCGGGCGCGAAGGGGCCGTATTGCATGTTGCGTTCGTCCTGGCCGCCAGCCGACATCGCGGCAAGGGTGGAGCCGTGGTAATCGCGGTCGCGATAGAGGATCTTGGTCTTTTGGCCCCCGTATTTCTTGTGCGCGATCTGGCGCACCATCTTGAACGCCTTCTCATTCGCTTCCGAGCCGGAGTTGGTGTAGTAGACGCGGCTCATGCCCGGCATCTTCTCGATCAGCTTCTCGGCGAAGAGCGCACCGGGGATGGAGCCCGCGGCCTGGGCGAAATAGCACATCTTCATCAGCTGGTCGCGGACCGCATCGGCGATGCGCTCACGCCCATAGCCCACGTTCACGGTCCAGACCGCGCCCGAGACGGCGTCGATATACTCCTTGCCATGCGCATCCCAGACCCGCATGCCCTTGCCCTCGACGATGATGCGCGGCTCGCCGGTTTCGAAGGGTTTGTGCTGGACCAGGTGATGCCAGACATTGGCGCGGTCGGCCTCGATTACGTGGCTGAGGTCATTGGGGTTGAAGGGGGTGTTCATGGGGATCTCCCGCTAGGAAACGGATTTTCGCAAGAGTGCCGGGACTCTGCCCCGACAGGTAGGGCCAGAGCGGCGGCAAAGATAGCGCCAGTGCATTGACAAGAGGCACCCTGGCACCTCATCTGGACTTAAGGCAATTCGCATCGCGGGGTAAGTCCAGATATGTCGATCCCGGTGGAGTCCTTCTTCCTCGACCCCGAGGCCGAGGGAACCCTTCAACAAAAGGTGCAACGGCTGGTGGCCGAGGGCATTCTCTCGGGCCGATTCCGGCCCGGAGAGAAGCTGCCGTCGAGCCGGAAACTGGCACAGCATCTGGGCATAAGCCGGATCACCGTGACCAATGCCTATACCGAACTGGTGGCCGACGATTACCTGAATTCGCGTGGGCGGTCCGGCTATTTCGTGTCGCAGACGGCCCCTGCGCCCCCGGCCTTCGACCTGCCGGGGCGGGGGGAAAAGCCCGCGATCGACTGGTCGCGCGCCATTGGTCAGCGTTTCGACAGCCCTGCGCTGCCGCTCAGGCCGGCCAATTGGCAGGAGTTTTCCTACCCCTTCATCTACGGACAGGCGGACCCGTCGCTCTTTTCGCACCAGACCTGGCGGCAATGCGCGTTGCAGGCGCTAGGGCAGAAGGATTTCAAGATCCTTACCGCCGACCGTTACGAGGAGGATGACGAACGGCTTCTGGAACACATCCAGCGTCATATCCTGCCGCGCCGGGGCATCGCGGCGCGCAAGGAAGAAATCCTGATCACCATGGGCGCGCAGAACGCGCTGTGGATGACGGCACAGATCCTGCTGACGCAGCGGCGCACGGCGGCGATGGAAAATCCCGGATACCAGGGCCTGCGGGAAATCCTGAGCCAGACGCGCTGTCACCTGGTGCCGGTCGATGTGGATGCCGGCGGCCTGCCGCCCGAGGCGCTGCCGCAGGGCACCGACGTGGTCTTTACCACCGTGTCGCATCACTGCCCGACCAACGTGACCATGCCGCTGGAGCGTCGCAAGCGGCTGCTGGACATGGCCACCGAGCGGGGCTTCGTCGTGGTCGAGGACGATTACGAATTCGAACTGTCCTTCCAGGGCGCGCCGTCGCCGTCGCTGAAGTCGATGGATGACGCAGGCTGCGTCGTGCATATCGGCTCCTTCTCCAAGTCGCTCTTTCCCGGCTTGCGGCTTGGCTACCTGGTCGGGCCCGAGGACTTCATCCGAGAGGCGCGTGCGCTGCGCGCCCTGGTGCTGCGCCACCCGCCCGGTCACATCCAGCGCACCGTCGCCTATTTCCTGTCGCTCGGCCATTACGACGCGCAGATCAACCGCATGCGCAAAGCCTACGAAACGCGGCGCAGGGTCATGTCAGAGGCGATCGCGCGCCACGGGCTGACGATTTCAGGTGCCGTGGGCACGGGCGGGTCGAGCTTCTGGATGCTGGCCCCCGAAGGCGTCGATACCGAGGAACTGGCGCGCAGGCTCTATGCCCGTGGCGTGGTGATCGAGCCGGGCAGGGGCTTCTTCGCCGCCGATCTCAGCCCCAACCGCTACTACCGGCTGGCCTACAGTTCGATCGCGGCGGAAAAGATCGGCGAGGGCATCCGCCGGATCGCCGAAGAGATCGCAATCTTTGGCCATAGCGAGGCCTGAAATCTGGCCCTAACCGGGGGGCAGGGCGAGCCGTTAATCTGGCCTCTGACCCGAGGCCGCGCCTCGCCCAGATTCCCCGGAGTGATCCCAATGAAAATGACCACCGAAGAAGCCTTCGTCAAAGTGCTCCAGATGCATGGCATCGAGGATGCCTTCGGCATTATCGGTTCCGCCTTCATGCCGATTTCGGACCTGTTCCCGCAGGCCGGCATCCGTTTTTGGGACTGCGCCCACGAAGGCTCGGGCGGGATGATGGCCGATGGCTATACCCGCGCCTCGGGCAAGATGAGCATGATGATCGCCCAGAACGGTCCCGGCATCACCAATTTCGTGACCGCCGTGAAAACCGCCTACTGGAACCACACGCCGCTGCTGCTGGTCACGCCGCAGGCCGCCAACAAGACCATGGGGCAGGGCGGTTTCCAGGAAGTGGAGCAGATGGCGCTGTTCAAGGACATGGTGGCCTACCAGGAAGAGGTGCGTGACCCGTCCCGCGTGGCCGAGGTCCTGAACCGCGTGATCCTGAACGCCAAGCGCGCCTCGGCGCCCGCCCAGATCAACATGCCGCGCGATTACTGGACGCAGGTGATCGACATCGACCTGCCCGCGATGGTCGAGTTCGAGCGCCCCGGCGGCGGCGAGGAGGCGGTGGCGGAAGCCGCACGGCTTCTGTCCGAGGCGAACTTCCCGGTGATCCTGAACGGCGCGGGCGTGGTCCTTGGCGGCGCGATCCCGGCCTCGATGGCGCTGGCCGAGCGGCTGGATGCGCCCGTCTGCGTGGGCTACCAGCACAATGACGCCTTCCCCGGCTCTCATCCGCTGTTCGCCGGGCCGCTTGGCTACAACGGGTCCAAGGCGGGGATGGAGCTGATTTCCCAGGCCGACGTGGTGCTCTGCCTCGGCACGCGCCTCAACCCCTTCTCGACCCTGCCGGGCTACGGCATGGACTACTGGCCGCAAAACGCCAAGATCATCCAGGTGGACATCAACCCCGACCGGATCGGCCTGACCAAGAAGGTCAGCGTCGGCATCGTGGGGGACGCGAAGAAGGTGGCAAGCTCGATCCTGGCTCAGCTGTCTGACACTGCGGGCGACGCAGGTCGCGCCGATCGCAAGGCCAAGATCGCGCAGACCAAGTCGGCCTGGGCGCAGCAGCTGTCGTCGATGGACCACGAGGATGACGATCCCGGCACCACCTGGAACCAGCGCGCCCGTGCCGACAAACCCGACTGGATGAGCCCCCGCATGGCCTGGCGTGCGATCCAGCGCGCCCTGCCGAAAGAGGCGATCATCTCGTCCGACATCGGCAATAACTGCGCCATCGGCAATGCCTACCCGTCGTTCGAGGAAGGGCGCAAATACCTCGCCCCCGGTCTCTTCGGCCCCAGCGGCTACGGCCTGCCCGCCGTCGTGGGCGCCAAGATCGCCTGCCCCGACACGCCGGTCGTGGGCTTCTCGGGCGACGGGGCCTTCGGGATCGCCGTGACGGAGCTGACGGCTATCGGTCGCGGCGAGTGGCCCGCGATCACCCAGGTGGTGTTCCGCAACTACCAGTGGGGGGCCGAGAAGCGGAACTCGACGCTCTGGTATGACGACAACTTCGTGGGCACCGAGCTCGATGAGCAGGTCAGCTATGCGGGCATCGCCAAGGCCTGTGGCCTGAACGGGGTGATCGCGCGCACGATGGACGAGCTGTCGGACGCGCTCGACCAGGCCCTGAAGGACCAGGCTGCCGGCAAGACCACCCTGATCGAGGCGATGATCAACCAGGAACTGGGCGAACCCTTCCGCCGCGACGCGATGAAGAAACCCGTCGCCGTGGCGGGCATCGACGCCGCCGACATGCGCCGTCAGGCAGGCTCCTGACCCTTGCAATGATCGATGGGGAAGGCCGGGCAAATGCCCGGCCTTTTCCTTTGCAAAGAAGGGCCTAGCCCCGGTCGCAGCCCGCGGCCTTGAGGGTTTTCACAAGGCAGGCCAACGCACCCAAAATTTTTTCCCAGACCCTATGGACAGCCCCGCCGGAACCCCCTAGAACGCCCCCACCCGCAGGAGACGACTCCTGCACCCGTGCCCGGGTAGCTCAGGGGTAGAGCAGTGGATTGAAAATCCTCGTGTCGGTGGTTCGATTCCGCCCCCGGGCACCA
>NZ_CAXREX010000323.1:0-2613 GCF_964229645.1 Nioella sp.
GGTTTCTTCGGGCTCGGGCGTCGGCATCATGGTGTAGCCGATCAGGCCGAGGCCCACGAGAATGATAATGACATAAAGGGCGCGGGACATTGGGTACTCCGATACTCCGGCGTGTTGATATCGGCCCTTCCCATACGCCTGGTGATGCCGCAGTGCAACGAGAACGCATCACCCCCTGCATTTCCTGCGGCAAATGGCCGGGATTCGCCTTGAACCATGGGTGAGGCGGGGTTAGGTTCGGGCACCTCAACTCGTGGCAACAGAAGGATATTCAACATAGCCCGCAGACCCCATAACGCGCCCCCGCAGCGCGACACCGGCCCCCGCATCAACGATCGCATCCGGGCCCCGGAAATTCGCCTGATCGGCGCAGACGGAGAGAATGTTGGCGTCGTGACGCCCTCCCGCGCGATGGATCTGGCCGCCGAAGCCGGTCTTGACCTGGTGGAGATTTCGCCCAACGCGACCCCGCCCGTTTGCAAGATCATGGACTTCGGCAAGTTCAAGTATGAACAGCAGAAGCGGGAATCCGAAGCCCGCAAGAAGCAGAAGACCATCGAGGTTAAAGAGGTCAAGTTCCGTCCGAACACCGACACGCATGACTATGAGGTCAAGATGCGCAACGTGTTCCGGTTCCTCGAAAACGGCGACAAGGTGAAGGTGACCCTGCGGTTCCGCGGCCGCGAAATGGCGCACCAGAACCTGGGCCGGGAACTGCTGGAACGGGTGGCTGAGGACGTGAAGGAGATCGGCAAGATCGAGAACATGCCCAAGATGGAAGGCCGCCAGATGGTGATGATGATCGGCCCGGCGAAATAAGCCACGGCAGGCATCCGACGACGTGGGGCGTGGACCGAAAGGGCCGCGCCCTTTTCTTTTGCGCAGACCGGGTTACACCTTTGGGCAACGGAAAAGAGGGGCAGGACATGGATGACGGCATGAACCGGCGGCCCGATGTCGCCGACCTCGACGAAGCGGCGCGCCCGAAAGCCCCGCGCATCGAGGGGGTCACCGATTGGCAACGGCGCAACGGACGGCAACTGGCGGCGATCCACCGGATGCATCTGCAACAGATGGGCCAGGTGCGCCGGATGATGGACAGCATCGCGACGGGCACCGTCGCCCCCGCCGCGCTGGCGCAGGCCGTGCCGCAGATGGAGATGCTGCGCAACTACCGCCAATTCGGCAATCTGTGCGGGCAGGAATGCCAGTTCCTGGACTACCACCACGGGGCGGAAGAGCATCAGGTCTTCCCGCATCTGGAGGCGCGCGGCAGCGACGGGCTGCGCAAGGTCATCGCCAAGCTGCGCGAGGAACACAAGGTCGTGCATGCCCTGCTGGAACGGCTCTATGCCGACGCGGTGCGGCTGGTGCAGGATCCGGGGGCGGACGCCTTCGACGAGGCGCGTCAGACCTTCGAGGCACTGGAACGGGTGGTGCGGTCCCATTTCGGCTATGAAGAAGACGAACTCGAAGAGGCACTCGGCGTGCATGGCGGGCTTTAGGTCCAGCAAAAAGGGCCGCCCCAATCGGCGGCCCTGTCGCGTGTCCGGGTGCAGCCTTGGTCAGTCGAGAAAGGCTTTTTCAACCACGTAGGTCTTGGGGTCGGAATTCGCGCCTTCCTCCAGCCCGTATTCCTCCAGCATCTCTTTGAGTTCGAGATTGAAGGCGAGGTTGCCGCAGATCATCGCGCGGTCGGTTTCGGGGTTGAGCGGTGGCACGCCCAGATCCTCGAAAGCCTCGCCCGAGCGCATCAGGTCGGTGATGCGGCCCATCTTGGGGCTCTCTTCGCGGGTGGTGGTGGGATAGTACTTGATCTTCTTCCAGAAGCCTTCGCCGATCACCTCGTTGAGCAGTTCGTCGTCCTTGAGGTTGTCGATGATGCCCGCGCCATAGGTCAGCTCGCCCGCCTCGCGGCAGGTATGGGTGATGATGACCTCGTCATAATCGCTATAGGTTTGCGGCTCGCGCAGGAGGCTCGCGAAAGGGGCAAAGCCGGTGCCGGTGGCAAAGAACCAGATCCGCTTGCCCGGCAGCAGCGCGTCATGGACCAGCGTGCCCACGGGTTTGGGGCGCAGGATGATCTGGTCGCCCGGCTCGATATGTTGCAGGCGGCTGGTCAGAGGGCCGTCGGGGACCTTGATCGAGTAGAATTCCAGTTCCTCGTCCCAGGAGGGTGAGGCGATGGAATAGGCGCGCAGCAGCGGCTTTTCCTTACCCGTCTTGGGGTCGGTCTGCATCAGGCCGATCATCACGAACTCGCCCGAGCGGAAGCGCAGCGATGCCGGACGCGTGCAGCGGAAGGAAAACAGGCGATCGGTGTAATGCTGCACCTCGGTCACGGTCTGGGCGTCGGGCAGGGTGGGAACTTTCACAGGCGATGCGGTCGCTTCGGTCACAGGTCTATGCTCGGTCATGTCTTCAGTTGCGGCCTCAGTAAAGCCGACTCCCTCATTAAGCTTTGATCTAGGTCAGGAAAAGGGGCACTCAGGCGACACGTAGCCGCGACCGATGGTCATGGTCGCGCCAGTTGGCGCGTGCAAGCCACTGATCCTCGGGCTGACGCGTGGCGAGGGCACGGTCAATTTCCACGTCATCGAATCCCGATCGGCG
>NZ_CAXREX010000324.1:0-85972 GCF_964229645.1 Nioella sp.
CCCCCCCCCCCCCTCCTAGATGGCGGAGTTCTTTGCCAAGCGCCTGTTCCAAGGCCTGTGCGGTCATGGTTTTGTCGATCAGTAGGTCCCGGTGGCCTTCAACAAGCTGTTCTGCGAGTTTTGTAAAGCCATCGGAGACAAGGATGTGCGAAGAGATGCCAACGTCCTGTTTCACCTGGTTCAGGACGTTCAAGTGTGTTGGCGTATCTACAAACCTGTGCCGAGCGGACCATGGCACATCAGCCTGCAGTGTCAAATAAGTAAAGACCCCACGTCTATGCAGGATTTTGTCTGCCGCCACGGCCATGTCAAAAAGGTCGGGGAAGTCGTTTGCTTCAATCTGCGCAACGTCACCGCGCCGCACATGAACGACTATGCCACCCGCGCCGGTCTTGTGTTTTGAAATCTCTTCGAAAAGGCGGCCATTGCGAGCCAACTGGCGCAGTTTTGGGTGGCCTTCCTTACCTCTGTCGCCAAGAGCACGTTTGATATCCGGGTTGTTGTAGCTGCCCAGATCAAAGGCGTAGGTGTCAGAGGTGTCGGAAGCGATCATCGACAAGCTTGTCGCCTGCTTGCGCGCGATAGCAGGCTTTGGAGCCATAATACTTTTGAAACCGAGTTGGTGAAAGAAATCGCGGTTTCCGAGGCCGTTGCGTCGGTTGTTCTCCGGGATGAAAACTCTGGGATCGAAACCAAACACATCTGCAAGATGAAAGAAGGTGTTCACCTGGCTGAGCATGTCTCCGAATCCGGCATTCCGGACACAGAGTGTTGACTGCTTCATCCGATATTTCCCAAGTAGCTTCGTTTTTCCGCTAGCTTGCCCGTTTTGGTCGGCGGTTTCAACTTTGACGGCGGTTTCAAGTGCCAGATCATCGATTGTGAGGGTTTCACACGTGTGTTTCGCGCGCGATTCTCGGATTTTGGTCCATTTTGGCCGCGCCGAGACGCACCTATCGAGCCGCTTTTATGCTGGTTTCGTTATGATCCCCGTAACGCAGGCCTCGGCGGTGGCTTGAGGGCGCGGACAGCTGCAAGGATTTGTCCGAAGATGTTGCGCGGCACGGCAACCTCAGCCAACTGGAATGTGTTCTTGCGGGCATGGCGCACAACCCGCGCGGCGATCTTGATGAGGCGGCTTTGGATACTTGTCAGCGACCAGTCGGCCATATCCTCGGGCAAGTCTACACGTTGTAAGAAGCTGCCAAGGTTGTGGGCCAGAGCGTGAAGCTGGAGCCGGACTTCATTGTCGCGGAACCGCTTGCGGTACAGGCGTGTCCAGTTGATCGCATGTTTGCCTTCCTAGATGTGCTGTTCTGCGGTGCCGCGTTGATTGTATAAGCGGATGATCCAGTCCGGTTCCATCGGCTGGTTGGTGACGGCAAAACCCACGCGGGGGAGAAGATCGCCGGGGTGCCATTCCTCTTGGCAACAACCCGGCGTGCTTTGCTCCATGACGCGGCCCTGTACTCAAAGTCATGGTAGACGCGGCGAACGTGGTTGGGTGTGCGACCCACGGGGTGCGTCACCAGGTGAGCTACGGCGTCCTGCAGAACCGCGTTGCCCTTCAGGCGGATGGTATAGAAGTAGCTCTCCGCCCCAGCATCTCATAAAGCTCAGGGATGGCAAAAGCCGCGTCAGCGCGAAAGAAGCGCATCAGATCACGGCTCTTGTAGCGGTCGATGATCGGAGCCAGAACGTCCTTCCAGCCATCGGCGCTGTGGACATTGCCCTTGCGCAAGGCGCAGCGTTCAAGATCGCTGAACTGGTTGAATACAAAAAGCGGGTGGTAACACTTGCAGCCAAAGTGGCCGTTCCACGCTGTGCCTTCCTGATCGCCATGCGTGGGGCTGACAGAACTGTCCATATCCAAGGTGATCCTCTTGGGCGGCTGTGCATCGTACATGGCATCGATCCATTGATCCGGCAGATCAGCCAAGGCAGCGCGGTTGTGGGCGGATGCCAGAATGTCTGTCTCGAACAGCGCCATCTGGCTGGTGGACGCAGCTTGACCATCAAACGCACGACCGCCGACGATCTGGTGCATCACAGAGTCACGTGCGAGCCGCCCTGCCGAGTTCACATCAGGGTATCCGGCCAGACGCCCAAAGGTAGATTGGCGAAAAAGTCCGATGAGCGTGTGAACCCCATTCTTCCCGCGCCGCGTATCGCGCAAAAACCGCACTGCGAGATCATGAAGCCCCTAAGCCTCATCCAGTTCACGAAACGGCAGCAGCCCGCCATCGGAGGTAATCCTGGAGCCATGGAACTCAAGCCGAACGCGACGGTTAAAATCGAGCCTAAAATTGCCCTTAGAATTTGCACCCGTAGGGTGCATCCATTGCTTCGACCTCCATCGCCAACTAACGTGCCGGAAGATAACATGAACCCGACGCGCCTCGAAGAAAAGCCGCTTTGCTGCTTGAGAAATGCGGGTTGATACGACTGGCCCCAGCCTTTAAAGCTGCCTGTGCTAGTTCAGGGGACAAGAGTGCATGGGTAGAACGGATATCAAGAAGCTGCATCTCGGTTGCGGGGTGAAGCATATTCCCGGGTGGTTTCATGTGGATGCGCTCGATTTCGAACACATTGATCATCGCGGCCCTGTCGAAGACCTGTCTTTCATCGCGGACGGGTCGGTCTCCCTGATCTACGCGGCTCACGTGCTGGAGCATTTCGGTCGCAAGACTTATCTCGACGTTCTCAAGGAATGGCGGCGGGTTCTTGAGCCAGGTGGCGTGCTGCGTCTGGCCGTGCCCGATTTCGGGGCAGCAGCGCGCCTTTACATGTCCGGCACACTTCCGCGCGGGATCGAGGACGTGCGTGGCCTGGTTTCTGGCGGGCAACGCGACAAGTACGATTTTCACGGCATGATCTTTGACGAGGCCGACCTGACGCGGGCGCTCAAGGAGGCAGGCTTCTCCACCGTGCGCCCCTGGGATTGGCGGACGACCGAGCACAGCTGGCTCGATGACTATTCCCAGGCCTACATGCCCCACATGGACAAGGAAAACGGCACACTTGTTTCGCTGAACCTTGAAGGGGTCGCCTAATGGCCAAGCGCGCTCTTATCACCGGCATTACCGGGCAGGACGGGTCTTACCTGGCGGAGTTCCTGCTTGAAAAAGGGTATGAAGTGCACGGGATCAAGCGGCGCGCCTCGCTGTTCAATACCGCCCGGATCGACCACATCGTCGAGGATCCGCACCGCCCGCATGCGCGCATGAAACTGCATTATGGCGACCTGACGGATTCCTCGAACCTCACCCGCATTCTGCGGGAGGTCGAACCGGACGAGGTCTACAATCTCGGGGCGCAGTCCCATGTTGCCGTCAGCTTCGAGGCGCCGGAATACACCGCCGATGTCGATGCCATCGGCACGCTGCGGCTGCTGGAAGCGATCCGCTTCCTCGGAATGGAGAAAGTCACCCGCTTTTACCAGGCTTCAACCTCCGAGCTTTACGGCCTGGTCCAGGAAGTGCCGCAGCGCGAGACAACCCCGTTCCATCCCCGCAGCCCCTATGCCGTGGCGAAGATGTACGCCTACTGGATCACGGTGAATTACCGCGAGGCCTACGGGATGTTCGCCTGCAACGGCATTCTCTTCAATCACGAGAGCCCCCGGCGGGGCGAAACCTTCGTGACCCGCAAGATCACGCGTGGCATGGCCAATATCGCGCAAGGTTTGGAAGAGTGCCTCTATATGGGCAATATCGACGCGCTGCGGGATTGGGGACATGCCAAGGACTCTGTTCGCATGCAGTGGATGATGCTGCAGCATGAAACACCCGAAGATTTCGTGATCGCGACGGGCAAGCAGTATTCGGTGCGCGAATTCATCCAGTGGACGGCGGCAGAACTCGGCATTGAACTGCGCTTCGAAGGCTCGGGCGTCGATGAAATCGCCGTTGTCGAATCCGTCACCTCCAACGAAGCCCATGCCGTGCGACCCGGCCAGGTCGTCCTGCGGATCGACCCCCGCTACTTCCGCCCCGCAGAGGTGGAAACGCTGTTGGGCGATCCAAGCAAGGCGCGGGAAAAGCTTGGATGGGAGCCGCAGATCAGCGCCCAGGAAATGTGCCGGGAAATGGTGGCCGAAGATCTGAAGACCGCCAAGCGCCATCGGCTTCTGAAAGACCACGGGTTGGACCTGCCGGTCTCGCAGGAGAACTGACGGATGAAAGTCTATGTCGCTGGACACCGGGGAATGGTTGGCGGCGCAATCCTTCGCCGTCTTCAGGCGCAGGGTGTTGAAACGCTGACACGCTCCCATTCGCAGCTGGACCTGACGGACCAGGCGGCGGTGCGAGACTTTCTTCAGGCGGAACGTCCCGACGCCGTGGTTCTGGCAGCCGCCAAGGTGGGCGGCATTCACGCCAACAACACTTACCCGGCCGAGTTCATCTATGAGAATCTGATGATCCAGGCCAACGTGATCCACCAGTCCTTCGCGGCCGGGGTGTGTCGGCTGCTGTTTCTGGGCTCGTCCTGCATCTATCCGCGGGCCGTTGCGCAGCCGATGGCCGAGGATGCCTTGCTGACAGGCGTTCTGGAGCCCACGAACGAACCCTACGCGATCGCCAAGATCGCGGGGATCAAGCTGTGCGAAAGCTACAATCGCCAACACGGCACCGACTACCGCTCGGTCATGCCGACAAACCTTTATGGGCCCGGCGACAACTTCCACCCGGAAAACAGCCATGTCATGCCGGCAATGATGCGTCGCTTCCATGAAGCCGCGCGGGACGGCCTGAATGAGGTGACGGTTTGGGGAACGGGATCGCCAAGGCGAGAGTTCCTTCATGTCGATGATATGGCCGAGGCCAGCCTCTTCGTCATGAACCTCGACCGCGAAGCCTACGAGGCGAACACCCAGCCCATGCTGTCCCATATCAACGTGGGAACGGGGCAAGACGTGTCAATCCGGGAACTGGCCGAGCTCTTGGCAGACGTCACCGGTTTCAAGGGTCGCCTGTCATTCGACACCTCCAAACCCGATGGCACTCCGCGAAAGCTGATGGACGTGTCCCGGCTGTCGTCCATGGGCTGGACGGCAAGCACGGATCTGAGAAGCGGTGTCGAGCAGACCTACGAATGGTTCAAGGCCAACGAGGCCGAACTGCGCCAGGTCTGAGCTCTTCCGCGTCCGTCACTCGCCTGACCTGGACTTCGCTTCCATTGCCAGCCGCTTGGCAACCCGCCGCGCCCCACGTTTGGCTTCAATGGCCTTCTGCAGTTTGGCCGTGCGCAGTTCCACCTTCTTGTCCAACAGCAGCAGCGTATTGCGCAACATCCATTCCGGAATGCTTCCCTTGCTGCCCGGCTCTGGCCAGTAAGACCGTTCCGACCAGATCATGCGCAGCTTTTTGGGGCGGGGTGGAGCATCCTTTTCCAGAACCATCTGCGCAATTCGCACCAGCAGATTGGCGAAATTGTACTCTTCGAGGACCTTGTGACGCGCGTCTTCGATGGCCGGATAAACGCTTTGCCAATGCCCGTGTTCCATCATGCGCACCATTTCGGCCGCTGCCGTCTTCGGGTTGTCCAGATCGACTTCGTGGAAGGACTCGGCAGGGAAATAGTCCGCGACATTGGTGCATCCGGAGTAGAACGGGAAGGACCAGCACAGGTAGGGGTCAGAGAGCTTTTCCGTCCAGACATCTCGGCCTTCGCCATTCTCAATGGCGAGGTGGTAGCGATAGGGCAGCAAGGCGTCCTTCTTGTCGTCGACCGACCGGTGGCCATGTCCGAACAGCTCGACGTGGTCGGGGATCAACTCGACGGTCTCTCGGATGAACTCCAATCGCTTCTGATGATAGGGTGTAAAGGTCTTGTTGGATGTGACGATGGAGATCTTGTCGAGCTTCGGCGGGCAGGCCTGCTCTTTGAACCAGTCGTATCCAAGAAGGTGGTCCTCGTCGCGTGGTTTCGTCATGTCGAACCCGACAAACCAGATCGCGCAGAAGGGGTAACGCATCAAGTCCGTCGCCAGGTCCTTGGTGGTCGTCGATACGACCTGTCCGAACTGATTGAGAAACGCCGTGCTGTAGGGATGGATGACGTCAGGCTCTCCGGCGAAGAAGACCGTGCGTTCTTTTGGCAGCCAAGTGGGGATGGAATAACTGGCACGCGTGTGAACGATCAGCACATCCGTGTCATCGGGAACGTCCGTTCCGAACGTGAACTCGAACCCGCCAAGCTGGCTGGAAAAGCCTGGAAACTGCTTTCTGAAAAATACGTCCTCAACGGTTGTGAAGACATGCACCTTGGGCAAGGTCGCGGTCTGTTCTTTCTGCATCGAGAACCTATGGTCTTGTCTGCCGAAGGGCCTTTGCGCAAGGCATTGCCCGTTTGCACTTCGCGGGCGTATGTAGCAGGCTTCTTGGGGAATAGACAGCAGGGAACGGGCGTCAGATGGCATGTGAAGCGTTCATCATTCATCTCGCTCGCGCCACGAGCCGCAAGGAGGCAGTTGAGGCGGCCGTGCGAAACGTGGGCATGCCGGCAACGGTCATGGATGCCGTTGATGGACAAGCGCTCTCAGACGCCGAAGTTGCGGCCTGGTATCCCGGCCACGCCCTCTTCGAACCTCGCTATCCCTTTCCCTTGGGTCGCGGAGAAATTGCCTGCTTTCAGAGCCACCGCAATACCTGGAAGGAAATCCTGAAACGAAATCTCGACTTCGGCATCGTGCTGGAAGACGACACGGCCATTGATCTAGTCGACATCGGTAAGGCCGTGTCTGGCTATGCCGCCTTCGGAAACCTGTCTGACTTCGTCAGCTTGCAGACACGGCCATTGCCGTCGGGGGGGAAGTGCGTCTTTTCACATGAAGATTGCAGCCTGCTCCAGTTCGCCCCAACACCTCTTCGATGTTCGGGCCAGATCATCGGGCGCGAGGCTGCACGGCAGCTTCTGTCGGTTACCGAACAATTCGACCGCCCAGTGGATAGCCTCTTGCAGATGCCTTGGGCGACGGGTGTGCGGGTTCTATGTGCCAGCCCATCCGGCGTATCCGACTGGCCAGAGGACTTTGGCGGTTCCGTCGCACAGTCCAAGGCCCGCAGGTCCTTTCCGGACCGTCTGCACAGGGAAGTGTCACGCGCGATCTACAGAAGCCGAATCTCTCGCATGGCCAACAAAGCCAGCTGATCCATGGGCGAGGGCCTGGCGAAAATTCTACTCGCCGGTCGGCCATGAATGCTGCAAGAGTTCTTCATGACCAATTCACTGCTTTCCTCCTCTGACTGGAGCTTTCCCGTCCCGATCGCCTATGGCCCCGGACGCATCGCTGAAATCGCTGTACTCTGCCGACAGAACGGCATGCAGAAACCGCTTGTCGTGACGGATCGCGGAAGCGCCAGCCTGCCTTTCGTAGCAAGCCTTCTTGATTGCCTGGAAGGCGTGGGGCTGGGCCGTGCACTGTATTCCGAGATTTCGCCAAATCCCCGGGACACTGAGATTGCCGGCGGCAAGGCCATGTTCAGGTCCGGCGGGCATGATGGGATCGTGGCAATCGGTGGCGGCAGCGGGATGGACGGCGGGAAGGCCATCGCGCTGACGGCCACCAACGATCTGGATCTCTGGGCATTCGAATTCGAACAACCGGCCCCCAACATGTCTGCTCACCCGGCATTTCCACCCCTGATTACCATTCCCACGACAGCGGGAACCGGGGCTGAAACAGAAAGCACCGCCATGATCACCGATACGCAGCGGTGGATGAAGTGGTGCGTGTGGCACGCCGAGTTGAAACCTGCGTTGGCTTTGCTGGACCCTGAAATCACGATTGGACTGCCCCCGAACCTGACAGCGTGGACCGGGGCCGATGCATTGGTGCATGCAATCGAGGCCTATGTCGTTCCGGGCTTTCACCCCTTGTGTGACGGGGCCGCGCTAGAGGCGCTCCGCCTGATCAGCCGCTGGTTGCCCGACGCAGTAGAAGACCCCGCAAACCTGGAAGCCAGAGGGGGCATGCTGGTCGGCTCTTGCCTGGCGGGCGTGGCGTTCCTCAAGGGGTTGGGGCTGGTGCACGCCCTGTCCCACATGGTCGGGGCGGAATACGATACCCATCACGGCCTGACCAACGCGATCCTGCTTCCGTCGGTGTTGCGCTTCAATGCGCCGTCCATCGAAGCACAGATCGCCCCGATGGCGCAGGCCATGGGCCTGCCCGACACGCGGTTCGATACATTTGACAAGGCGATTTGCACCATGCTCGACGACCTCGGCATTCCCGAGACGCTGGCCGAGATCGGCGTGCCGCCCGACTGTGCAGACCGCGTGGCCGCGAAGGCAATGGAGGACAGCGCCGCTGGCACCAACCCCAGGCAACTCTCGGCGTCCGAGGTCAGAGCCGTTCTGCTGGACGCCATCGAAATGGGGCGCTGATTGGCGGTGCGCAAGTTTGTTGTCTGTGCGCATGCAACGCGATAACACGCGGGACGTGACAATAGGCGGGCAAATGGCATCTGAAGATAGAGCGACGATTGGCGACCGGCTGCTGAACGGCCTTTTCGTTGGTCTTCAGTTTTGCCTTCGCAGGCTGCCCTATCGGCAGAGGATTTCCCTGTCGGGGTGGTTTGCGTCGCGTGTCCTGGGGCCGCTCTCGGGCGTCAACCGGCGGGTCCGGGATAACCTGCTGCTCATTGATCCGACGATCGAAGCAAGTGAAATCCGCGCCATTACCAAGGCTGTCCTCAATAACTTCGGACGCTCCCTGGCCGAGCTCTATTCGGGGCAAGAGTTCGTTGAGCATGTTCAGGACACGCCTATCGAAGGGCCCGGCCTTGCCCACCTGGACCAGGCACATGCCGCAGGCCGCCCTGTCGTCCTGGCCGCATCCCATTTCGGCAATTACGACGCCTGGCGTTCTGCCCTGTTCCGTCGTGGCTTCCGCGTCGGCGCGATCTACAGGCCAATGAACAACAAGGCTTTCAACGGCCACTATGTTGAGGCGATGAAGCGGATCGGAGAGCCTCTATTCGCGCGGGATACGGAAGTGCGCCAGATGCTGCGGTTCCTGCGCTCTGGCGGCATGGTGGCTTTCGGCTTCGATCAGGCTGCGCATCAAGGGGAAACCCTGACCTTCTTCGGGCAGCCTGCGCTCACCCCGACATCCGCGGCCGAACTGGCGCTGAAACTCGACGTGGACCTGATCCCGATCTACGCGATCCGCCAGCCGGATGGCGTCTCTTTCCGGGTGATTGCAGAGGCGCCGATCCCGCATTCCAACGCCATCGACATGACACAGGCCCTCAACGACCAGCTGGAAGCCGTGGTTCGGGAAAACATGGGCCAGTGGCTTTGGCTGCATCGTCGCTGGAAATAGCGACCTCAGACGTCCAACTCTTCCCGCCACGGTGGATTTGCACCGGCCCGGCTGACCGTGATCGCAGCTGACCTGGCCGCAAGATCCAGCGCCGTGCGCACCTGGTCGGGGGTGAGATCGGCGATTGCACCCTTGGTCAGCAACCCCTGGGTCGACAAGCTTGCCATCACTCCGGCGTTGAACGTGTCCCCTGCCCCAACCGTATCGACCGCCATCACCTTCTGCGCGGCAACGTCGACAGAGCGGCCATCGGCCAGGTAGGCGGTCGCGCCCGCGCTGCCCTTGGTCAGCACGACCAACCGGGGACCCGCCCCACGCAGCATATCCAGCTTGTCCTGCAGCGCCTCCGCGCCCGGATAGATCCAGTTCAGGTCCTCGTCTGAGACCTTCACGATATCTGTCAGCGTCAGCATGCGCGCCAGCCGTTCGCGATACCGGTTCACGTCCTTGATGAAGCCGGGGCGAATATTGGGGTCCATCATCACCGCGCGCGTCGCGCCTTCGCGGGCCATCAGTTCGGCATAGGTGTCTGCACAGGGTTCAACAGCCAGGCTGATCCCGCCGAAGAACAGCGACGTGACCTCTTGGGAGAGAGCGGGCAGATCCTCGGCCCCGATCATCCGCCCGGCGGAATTCTCGTCGAAGAAGGAGTAGGTGGCGTGCCCGTCGGTCAGCTTGACGAAGGCCAGCGTCGTGGGCCGGTCGGAACGGATGACACGCGACGTATCAACGTGGCTTGCGCGCAGGGACGCATCCAGTTGCTGTCCGAACATGTCGGTCGATAGACCCGTGATCATCCCGGCACGCGCACCAAGGCGCCCAAGAGCAATCGCAGTGTTGAAGACCGCGCCGCCAGAATGCGGAACGAAACCGTCACGCCCCCCTTCGGTCGTGGGGCTGGGAATCATGTCGATCAGGGCTTCACCGCAGCACAGGATCATGGGCACACTCTTTTTTCAGTTGGGAATGGTCAGGTCAGACGGAACGCTATGGGACAACACCAGGTCCGCATTTGGAAGATCATTCTGATCGCGCCGCGCCGTGGCCTGCACTTCCGGCAAGCCCTGATCCAGCCAGCGCTGCAATAGCCTGTGCGCCAGCACCTCACGCGGGGTGTCGATGGCGATGGCCAATGTCCAGAGCGGACGCAGATCGCACCAAGGGCTGTCAGACAGCAGCAGGTAGTTGCCCTCGAAAATCACGAACTCCGTTTCCGCGGGAAGGTGCACGGCCCCCGCGACGGCAATGTCGCGATCCCGGTCGAAAACCGGGTAAACCACATCCTCGCCCGCCGCGATCCGGCGCACCAGATGCACGAAGCCCGCCGCGTCGAAGGTGGGCGGCGATCCCTTGCGTTCCAGAAGGCCCCGCTGCATCAGAATGCCGTTGTCCAGATGGAACCCGTCCATCGGCACGACTGCCGCGCTATGGCCAACTTGTTGCAGGGCAGAACACAGAGCCGCCGAGACCGAGGACTTCCCCGATCCCGGCGGCCCCGCGACCGCGATCAACTTGCGTGAGCCCTGAAGTGCAAGAAGATGCGGCAGCGTGGTTTGGGCAGTGTCTTCAGGCCGCGACGGCATCAGGCTGCATTGCTCCTGTCATGAGGGCCACAGCGTCCGACATGCTGACCTCTTTTGGGTTCACGACCGTCAGGCGTTTGCCCAAGCGGTGAATGTGAATCCGGTCGGCCACTTCGAACACATGTGGCATGTTGTGGCTGATCAGAACCACTGGCGTGCCCCGCGACCGCACGTCCTGGATCAGTTCCAGCACCTTGCGGCTTTCCTTGACGCCAAGCGCCGCCGTGGGTTCGTCGAGGATGATGACCTTGGACCCGAAGGCTGCAGCCCGCGCCACCGCAACGCCTTGACGCTGACCACCCGACAGGGTCTCTACCGCCTGGTTGATGTTCTGGATCGTCATCAGGCCCAGTTCAGACAGTTTTTCCCGGGCGAAATCCTCCATCGCCTTGCGGTCGAGCATCCCCATGTACTTGCCCAGGAAGCCGGGCTTTTTCAGCTCGCGGCCCACGAACATGTTGTCGGTGATCGACAAAGCGGGCGACAGGGCAAGCGTCTGGTAGACGCATTCGATCCCGGCTTCGCGTGCTTGTAGGGGGGAACTGTAACTGACCTCCTGCCCTTCCAGAGTGATCCGGCCCTCGTCAGGCGTGACCGCGCCGGAAATCGCCTTGATGAGCGAAGATTTCCCAGCCCCGTTGTCGCCTATCACCGCGAGGATCTCCCCCGGCATCAGGTCAAAGTCGGCATTGTCCAGCGCGGTGACACGGCCATAGCGTTTGACCAGTCCGCGGGCTTGCAAGATTGGGTTGGTCATGCCGAAACCTTTCTGATCCATTGGTCAACCGCGACCGCGATGATGATGAGCCAGCCGATCGCGAAGACCTGCCACAGCACGTCCACGCCAGCGAGGCGCAGACCGGACTGGAACACACCCACGATCAGGGCACCGAACAGGGCTCCCATGATCGAGCCGCGCCCGCCGAAGAGCGATATGCCCCCGATCACGACTGCGGTGATGCTTTCAAGGTTGCCCTCGTAGAAGCTCTGCGGCGAAATCGACCCCACACGTCCGATCGAGGCCCAGGCCGCCAGCGCGCAGATGAAGCCTGCCAGCATGTAGACCTGGCGCAACGTGCGGTCGGTGCGGATGCCCGCTAGTTCGGCGGCCTCCTTGTCATCGCCGATCATGTAGACGTGACGACCCCAGGCGGTCTTGTTCAGGATGTACCAGAGCACCACGAAGATCACGATCATCAGCAGCACGCCATAGGTGACACGGGCCGAGCCGACCGCAATGCTGAGCCCGAAGACCTTCAGCAGGGGGGCGGCGGCGTCGATATCCTGTCCGCGAATGGATTGGGCACCCGACAGCCACAGGTTTAGCGCGAAGAAAATGTTCCAGGTGCCAAGCGTGGTGATGAAAGGTGGCAGCTTGACCCGCGTGACCAGAAGGCCATTGAACCAGCCAGCGGCGATACCACCGGCAAATCCCACGATCAGCGCAAGCGGGGCGGGCAGACCGAACTCGACGGCCAGCTTGCCGGAAATCACGCTCATCAGAACCATGATGGCCGCAACCGACAGGTCGATGCCCGCCGTGATAATGACCAGGCTTTGCGCGGCGGCCAGCATCCCGATGATCGAGACCTGCTGCATGATGAGGGTCAGGTTGAAGGGTGTGAAGAACCGTTCTCCCGCGATCAGGCCGAACGCCAGAACGGCCACGACCAATACAATAACGGGGACAAGGGTGGGGTTGGCATGCAGAAGGTGCTGAACCGTTCCGACCATCCCCCGGTTCGATGTATGGAATTCCGCAACGGCGGTATCGCTTTCGCTCAACCGCCGCTCGAATTCCTGTCCGGTGGCGTTGGTTTGCTCCGCCATGTCATCCTCTCCGATCACGCGCGCGCAGGGCCTCTACCATGGGGCAAAGGGCTGGGGCGCGGCAATGATTTTGGGGGTAAGGGGTGGGGCGGCCCGCAGACCGCCCCGGGGAGAGCTGCGGGATATTACCCCCAGCAGAGTTCCAGCGCTTCTTCCGAGGTGATGGAGTCGATGCCCTCGACCGGGCTGTCGGTGACCAGCATCACACCGGTGTTGTAGAAGTCGAGCCCTTCAGAGTTCTCGGGCAGGCTGCCATCGGCGGCGTAGGCTGCAATCGCCTCGATACCGAGCGACGCCATGCGCAGCGGGAACTGCATCGAGGTCGCGCCGATCACACCAGCCGCCACGTCGCGGACACCGGCACAGCCACCGTCAACCGATACGATGATCGCCTGGTCCTGAAGACCGAAGGCGGACAGCGCCTCGTAAGCACCGGCAGCGGCCGGTTCGTTGATGGTGTAGACCACGTTGACCGAGGAATCGATCTGGAGAAGGTTCTCCATCGCCGTGCGGCCACCCTCTTCGTTGCCGTTGGTCACGTCATGTCCAACGATGCGCGGATCGTCCTCGTCGCCGATGTCGGTCGGGTCGTTCACGTCGATGCCGAAGCCGGTCATGAAGCCCTGGTCGCGCAGGTAGTCCACCGACACTTCCGATGCATTGAGGTCAAGCAGCGCGATACGGGCATCTGCAGCACCGTCGCCAAGCGTGGCGGCGGCCCATGCACCGATCAGGCGGCCAGCTTCGAAGTTATCGGTGGCGAAGGTGGCGTCAGCGGTGTCCGCCGGCTCGAACGGAGTGTCGAGGGCGATCACCAGAAGCCCGGCCTCGCGGGCCTGGCCGATGACCGGCGCCAGGGCGCGGGAATCGGACGGGGTGATCAGAATGCCCGATGCGCCTGCCGCGATACAGGTCTCAACGGCGGCCACCTGGCTTTCGACGTCACCGTCAATGGCGCCCGCATAGGTTTGCAGGTTGATGCCAGCGGCCTCGGCGGCTTCGGTCGCGCCTTCACGCATCTTCACGAAGAACGGGTTGGTGTCCGTCTTGGTGATCAGGCAAGCGGTGATCGCATCCCCATGCGCATCCGCATGGGCCATACCGGTCATCGACACGGCAGCAGCGCCACCCATCAAAAGGGCCTTGAAGGTCTTGGTCATGGTTTTCCTCCCGAAAAGTAAAGTTACCCAAGGGCGCCTCATCGCCCCATGACCACTTCAATGCCCTGAGTCCCGGATCGGTGTCAATAAATAAATCACTCTTATTTAATTATTGACGGGTTGCCTTGCGCTCCACATTATTCCAGTTGGGAGGCCACCATGAGCGACATCACCGAAAAACCCGCGCCCGCGCTTGCCGGCAAGGAAACGCGCGGCACGAATCAGATGGGAATGCGAGCGCAGAACGAGCGCCTCGTTCTGACCCTGATTCGTCGTCACGGGGCGCTGGCCAAGGCCGAGATTGCGCGGCTCACCGGGCTTTCGGCGCAAACCGTGTCCGTGATCATGCGCAGCCTGGAAGAAGATGGCCTTCTGCTGAAGGGCGAGCCGCAGCGGGGCAAGGTGGGCCAGCCTTCGGTGCCCATGCGTCTGAACCCGGACGGGGCGCTTTTCCTCGGGCTGAAGGTGGGCCGGCGTTCCGCCGAGATGATCGTGACCGATTTCCTTGGAACGATCGTCGCACGCCGCAAACGTATCTATGCCTATCCCGACTACGACGAGGTGAAAGCCTTCGCCCTGGCATCGGTTGCAGAGCTTACGGGCGGGCTTCCCGATGCCTCTCGTCCGCGCATCTCGGGCCTTGGCATCGCAATTCCCTTCCTGCTGTGGGACTGGGCGAAAGTGCTGGGTGTCGAGGCGGAAAAGATGGCCGCGTGGCGGCACAGGGATTTGCAGAGGGAGCTGTCAGAGGAGTTGGAGCTTCAGGTCTACCTGCAAAACGACGCGACCTCGGCCTGCAGTGCGGAACTGGTCTTCGGGACCGGGGAACAGCCCGCCAACTTCCTGCATGTCTTCATCGCCTTCTTCGTCGGAGGCGGCGTGGTTCTGAATGGCACCCTTTTCCCCGGACCGACCGGCAGCGCAGGGGCCATCGGCCCCCTGCCAGCGGTCGATCTGTCCGGCAACCGGCGCCAGTTGATGGACATTGCCTCGCTCGTCGTTCTGGAGCGGCGGCTGGAGCAGATGGGGCTCGATAGCGGGATGCTGTGGGAAAACCCCGAGACCTGGGATGTGCCCGATGTCCTTCTGCGGGAATGGACAGCAGAGGCCGCCAACGCGATTGCCCATGCCACCCATGCCGCCATGGGAGTCATCGACTTCGAAGCGGTCAAGATCGATGGCTGGATCCCCAAGAGGCTGCGTGAAGACCTGGTGGACCAGGTCAGGGCGCGGTTCGACCAGATGGATTTCACCGGGTTGGAACGGCCCGCCGTGGAGGCCGGAACCGTGGGAGCCGATGCCCGCGCCCTCGGCGCAGCAAGCCAGCCGCTCCTTGGGCGCTTCCTGGTGGGCTACACCGCCTGACGGCTAGAGAACGCCTGCGCGCAGGCAATCGTGCAGGTGGATCAGACCGACAGGCGTGCCCTCCTCCACGACGAAAAGCGCGGTGATCCGCCCCGACATCATCGCCACGGCCTCTACCGCCAGGGTGTCTGGGGCGATGACGCGGGGGTTGCTCGTGGCAACCTCGCCCGCGTTGCGCTCCATCAGGCCCGACATGTTTCGGCGCAGGTCCCCGTCGGTGATGACACCGGCAAGCGCGCCGTTCCGCGTCACGCCGGCAATTCCGAACCCCTTCTCGGTCATGACAAGCAGCACCTCTGGCATTGGCAAGTCTGCATCGACCAGCGGCAGGGCCGCACCCGCATGCATCAGCTGGGATACCTTGGCCAGCTGAGCCCCGAGCTTGCCGCCGGGATGGAAGGTCCGGAAATTCTCGGCCACGAAGCCGCGGCGCTCCATGACTGCCACGGCCAGCGCGTCGCCAAGGGCCAGCGTCAGCGTGGTCGAGGTTGTGGGGGCCATGCCGATGATGCAGGCCTCGGGCTCATCGGGCAGGGTCAGCCGCAGATCGGCGGCTTTCATCAGCGTGCTGTCAGGGTTCTTCGACACCCCGATCATCGGGATCGCGAAGCGGGCCGCGTGGGCGACCATGTCGCCCAGTTCGGAGGTTTCCCCGGAATTCGAGATGAGAATGCACAGATCCTCGGGCGTGATCATCCCAAGATCGCCGTGACTCGCCTCGGCGGGGTGCACGAAATAGGAAGGCGTTCCCGTCGAAGCCAGCGTGGCGCTGATCTTGCGCGCGATATGGCCCGACTTGCCCATGCCGGACAGGATCACGCGGCCAGTTACGTTCAGGATCGCCTCGACCGCGGCCTCGAAATCCTCGGGCAGCGCGTCGGCCATGCGGGTGACGGCCGCGCCCTCGGTGCGCAGAACGCGGGCGGCGGTTTGGCGGATCAGGTCGGGGTTCGTGTCGGTCATGTCAGGTCGCTTAGCGCAAGTGGCGGCGAAACGGCAGGGGTTTTTTGCCCCTTGCCGGGCGTGCACCCCCCGTACACCCCCTGTACACCCCCCGTACAGACGCATGAGCGATTTCGCCGCGCGCCTTGCGCGCGTCGACCCGGGAGCGCCCCTCGTCACCCCCCGCTGACGCGGGGACCTCCTCGGGCCGCATTGCCATGGACAACTGGCCCCGACGGGGACCCATGCCCCGGGGTGGTGCCGGTTGCGCCGTTGGATGCCTCCGGCGGGGATATTTGGGGAACAATGAAGTCAGGGATCGGCAAGGACGGTGACCGGGGCACCGGTTTCGATGTCGCCGGAAGCCAGGATTTCGGCACACCATCCGCCATGGCCCCGCATCGCGTTGTAGCCGCCGGGACCAAGCGCGTGTTCCATGCGTGAACAGGGCGCGCAGGGGCCGGTGACGCGGAGACGGGCATCACCGATGGCAAGGATTCGGCCCCGTGTTGCGGAGAGGTTCAGGCCTGAAACCACCAGGTTGCGGCGCAGGGTTTCGGGGGAAACTTCGGACAGACCCGCGAGCGCCGCGATGACCGGCAGGTGCTCGGCCTGGATCAGCGTCACCGCCCGCTTGCCGGCGCGGGCGTGGTCGCCTGCAAGACCCGAGAGTGCCGCCTGTGCCCGGTCCACGGCCTGCATGGCGCTGCGTCGGGCCGGGCGCAGGCCGATCCACGTGATGCGGCCAGGACGGGGAAAGCGGGCCGTGAGGCTGGCAAGGGTTTCCATGGGACAAGCGTGGCACGAGGGCGGACTCGACTCCAGCCCCGGCGCGCGCTAGATGAAAAGAACATTACATGAACATCATGCTGCCACATGAACCCAACCGCGCCCATTCGCCCTGATCCGCGCCGACGGATCCTGTCGCTGTGGTTTCCACGGCTGGCCGCCGAGCATCTGCAACGGCTGGACCGGGGATTGTGCGACAGGCCGCTTGCCGTGGTCGAGGAACAGGGCAATGCGCGGGTGCTGTCCTCGCTCTCGCACGAGGCGGCGGTCGCGGGGCTGACGCTTGGGCTGCCGCTGGCCGAGGCACGGGCACTTTGCCCTGATCTGCACACCCGTCCCGCCGACCGGCTGCGCGAGGCCGGGTTCCTGGCGCTTCTGCGCCGATGGGCGGGAAAGTTCTCGCCCTGGGTGTCGGAGGAGGGGCGCGAGGGGCTGATGATCGACCTCACGGGCTGCGCACATCTTTTCGGCGGCGAGGCTGCGTTGCTGGCGCAGGTGGAGACCGATTGCGCCGCGCTGCGCCTGACGGTGCGGGCGGGGCTGGCCGATACGGGCGGGGCAGCCTGGGCCCGGGCGCGCTATGCCGGGCAGGGTGCCGCCCACACGCGCAGCGGCGATGCGATCGACCAGGAGGCGCGCGCGACCCGGTCCCGGGCGGGCAAGCGGCGGCACTGGACCAAGGGGGGCGCGCCCCCTGCGCGCAGCGTCATCGGCAGCGCGGCCCCCATTGCCCCGCCGGGACAGACCCGGGCCGCCATCAGCGGGCTTCCGGTCGCGGCGCTGAGGCTGGATGCGGCCACGGTAGCGGGGCTCAACCGGCTTGGCCTGCACCGAATCGGAGACCTGATCGGCCCGCCGCGCGCCACGCTTGCGCGGCGCTTCGGGCAAGGGCTGGTGCGGCGGCTGGACCAGGCCCTGGGGCTGGAGCCTGAACCGATTGCTCCCGCAAGGCCCGAGACGCATTTCGCCCTGCGTTTGAGCCTGCCCGAGCCCATCGGGCTGGAAGAGGACATCCTGGCCGGGATCGACCGCCTGTTGCCGCCCTTGTGCGACAAGCTTCGCGCCAAGGGACGCGGGGCGCGCAGGGTGCGGCTGGAGCTGTCATTGGCCGAAGGGCGCACCGAGGCCATCGAGGTGGGGCTGGCCCGGCCCGGGGCGGAACCCGATCGCATCCGGCCCCTGCTGGCGATGAAGCTGGGGGGGATCGACCCCGGCTTCGGCGTCGACATGCTGCGGCTGGTGGCCCCGGTGACGGAACCCGTGCATGCCCGGCAGCTCAAGGGCGGGATGGCCGCCACCGAGGAAGCCGCCGCGCGCCAGGGGCGCGATACGGGGCTGGAGGACTTGATGGGCCGGATCGGGGCCCGCGTGGGGCTGGAGGCAATCACGCGCCAGCACCCGGCCGAAAGCCATATCCCGGAAAAGACCGCGATCACGCTGGCCGCCGCCTGGTCCGAACCTGCGAAGGACTGGCCGCGCCGTCCCCGACCCCGGCCCCTGACGCTGTTCCGCCCCGAGCCGGTTCAGGCCGAGGACCGGCCCGACCTGCCCGCAGAGTTCCGCTGGCGGGGACGCCGCTTCGAGACCCTTGGCGCCATGGGCCCGGAACGGATCGCGCCGGAATGGTGGCTGGACGATCCCAACTGGCGTAGCGGCGTGCGCGATTACTGGCGGGTGGAAACGGCCAGCGGAGAGCGGTTGTGGCTGTTCTACGCCCACGGGGGGGCGATATCGGGCGGCTGGTTCTGCCAGGGCGATTTTGGCTAGGCGGTGGCGGTCAGCCGGGCCAGCCGACCTCCTGTCCTGCGCCTGACTCGGCGGCCCTGAGATACGCCAGTCGCGCAATCGCGAAATCCCCGATCGCGATGCCCCGGAAGACGAAGGCGCGGCGGGCGTCGGGGTCGAACTGGCCGGGGCCTGTGGTCAGAAGGGTCTTGAGATCGCCCCCGACCAGCGACGGTTCCACCAGCTTTTTCGGGCTCGCCTCCTCCTGCACCAGGTCATCCACGAAGAGCGGCCCGAAGGCGGACATGCTGGCTTGATGCCAGGGCAGGGCGAGGTCGGTGATGGCCGCGAAAGCCCCCGGCTTGACCCAGGAGGCATCGAGAAAGGGATCGAGCGCATAGTTCAGCGTGACCGAGGTCACGATCAGGTCGGCGCCCTCGATGGCGGCGCGCGGGTCGTCGTGGGCGGTGGCCTGCAATCCCATGCCCCGCGCCATGTCGCAGAGCCGGTCGATATTGGCCTGCCCCCGTCCATAGGCGCGAATCTCGGCCAGAGGGAAGAGATCCGCGAAGATCGCCAGGTGGCTGCGCGCCTGCACGCCGCAGCCGATGAAGGCTATGCTCCGCGAGGCGGGGTTGGCCAGCCGGCGCGCGGCAACGGCGGACAGGCCTGCGGTGCGAACCCCGGTGATCCAGCCCGCCTCGGCAAGCGCGCGCATCTGCCCGGTCTCGCTGTCCTGGATCAGGATCGCGCCATCAATTCCGGGGCGGCCCCGGTCGGGGTTGCGGGGGCTGACCATGACCGATTTCACGATGGTCAGGTCCGGCGCATCGGAGGTCGACAGCGTGGTCATCATGTAGCGCCCGTCATTAGGCACCACGGCGGATTTCGGCGCGGTCAGGATCTGGCCCGCCGCATCCTGCAGGATCGCGGCCTCGATCGCGTCCACAACGTCGCGGCCAGAAATCTCAAGGCTCTCCAGCACGCTGTCCGACAGCAGCAGAAACCTGTCCGTATGGCCCGTCATCCCAATGTCCCCCGGTTGCACCCAACCGGGGAACGATAGGGGCAATCGGCAGGCGGCGAAAGCCCGTTAACGAAACAGCAGCACGGGCACCTTGCAGGCGCGGATCATCTCGGTCGTGGTCGAGCCGATGAAGAGGTTGCGGATGCGGCTGTGACCGTAAGCGCCCATGATCAGCAGATCGAAATCATGCGCCTCGGCGCGTTCGGCGATCAGAGTTTCGGGCTGGCCCGGCACGATTTCCGAGGTCACGTCGTAGCCGGCCCCCTTCAACAGCGCCGCCGCGCCCTCGATCGCGCGCTTGGCCTCGGTGGTCTCGGAGCCGACGGTCAGAAGGTGAATGGCAAGCCCCGCGAAGAGCTCGGACCTGGCAATGTGATCCACCGCCTTGAGCGCCGATTGACCGCCATCGAACGCAACCAGGAGCTTGCGCACGGGCTGGAAGGCCCGCGAGGCGACAAGGACCGGGCGTTTCGAAGAGCGCACCGCGCGCTCAAGGTTGCTGCCCAGGTGCATCGAGGCGAAATCGGCGGCCTCGCCGCGCTTGCCGACGATGACCAGGTCTGCCTCGGCCTCGGCTTCGCGCAGGGTTTCCACCAGGTCGCCGATGCGCAGGCGGCCCGTCACCTCGACGCCCTCCGCCCCGATCCGTTCGACCGCATCCTCGATGATTGCCTGCCCGCGCTTGCGGGCCAGCTTGGCGCGCTGCGCATCCAGATCGGCCAGTTCATTGAGCAGCGCCGTGCGCGCCCCGAGCCCGATATTGCCGCTCAGGTTGCGGGGGTCCGCGCTTTCATCGCGGCGGCCCAGAACGTGGATCACTTCGACCGGCCAGCCCTTGCCGCGCGCCACCCAGGCCGCGTGGTCGCAGACGCTTTCGGAATAGATGGAGCCATCTACCAATGCGATGATCTTGCCCATATCGCTCTCCTCAGTGGCTCATCAGGCGATCCATCGCGCCCGGCTTGTCGTGTTCCGCCAACCGGTCGACGATGGTGCTGCTGGCCTCGTTCATGCCCTTGAGCTCGACCTCGGCCCCCTCGCGACGGAATTTCAACACGGCCATGTCCAGCGCCGCAACCGAGGAAATGTCCCAGATATGCGCGCGGGTCACGTCGATGACGACACGGTCCAGAACCTCGCCATAGTCGAAGGCGGCGGAGAACTGATCTGCGGAAGCGAAGAAAAGCTGCCCGTGGATGTGGTAGCTGCGGGTGCGTCCGTCCGGCGACAGCTCGGACGTGACCGCGAAAAGCTGCGCGATCTTGCCCGCGAAGAAGATGCCGGACAGCAGCACGCCGGTCAGCACGCCGATAGCGAGGTTGTGCGTGTAAACGGTGACGATGACGGTCGCCAGCATCACGATCGAGGAGCTGCGCGGGTGGTCGCGCAGGTTCTTGATCGAGGACCAGCTGAACGTACCGACCGAGACCATGATCATGATCGCCACGAGTGCGGCCATCGGGATGATCGACACGATATCGCCAAGCACCACGACAAGGATCAGCAGGAAAATACCGGCCACGAAGCAGGACAGCCGCCCGCGCCCGCCGGATTTCACGTTGATCATCGACTGGCCGATCATGGCGCATCCCGCCATGCCGCCGATAAAGCCCGTGCAGAAATTGGCCACGCCCTGGCCGATACATTCCTGGTTCTTGTCGCTGGTGGTGTCGGTCAGGTCATCCACGATCTGAGCGGTCATGAGCGATTCCAGCAGGCCCACGGCAGCCACGGCAGCCGAATAGGGCAGGATGATCATCAGGGTGTCCAGGTTCAGCGGAATGTCGGGCAGCAGGAAGACCGGCAACGTATCGGGCAGTTCGCCCATGTCACCAACGGTGCGCAGGTCCATTCCGAAGAAGAGCGCTATCGCGGTCAGCACGATGATGCACACCAACGGCGAGGGGATCGCGGTGGTGACATAGGGAAACAGGTAGATGATGGCGAGCCCTCCCGCGACCATCACGTAGGTCAGCCAAGGCACCCCGATCAGTTCGGGCAGCTGCGCCATGAAGATGAGGATCGCCAGCGCATTGACGAAGCCCGTCATGACCGAGCGCGACACGAAACGCATCACGCTGCCCAGTTTCAAAAGGCCCGCGCCGACCTGCAACACGCCAGCCAGGATGGTGGCGGCCAGCAGGTATTGCAGCCCGTGATCGCGCACCAGCGTCACCATCAGAACGGCCGTCGCGGCGGTGGCGGCGGAAATCATGCCGGGCCGTCCGCCCGCAATGGCGGTGATGACGGCAATCGAGAACGAGGCATAAAGCCCGATCTTGGGATCGACGCCCGCGATGATCGAAAAGGCAATCGCCTCGGGGATCAGGGCCAGCGCCACGACGAGGCCGGAAAGCAGGTCGGCGCGGATGTTGCCGAGCCATTCGGCCCGCATCCGGGGAAGGAAGTCCGGGGACATGGGGGGAAGTCTCCGTCAGGATCTGTTCGCGTTGCCCGCGCCCATACCTGCCCCGGCTCCGAAACACCACCGGAATCCCGCTGCATTGCGGCGAAACCCTGACCTGCATGGGGGGAATGGCTACCCTGTGCGGTCCCGGCTGAACAGGTAGACCATCGTTCCTGCCAGGATCATCAGCCCGAACAGACCGAAGAGCTGGCTATAGGCCTGGGCAGGGGCCGCATCCTGCGACAGGCGCACGAAGACCGGGCCGCTGGCAAACTGCATCACCCCGACCCCACCGATCCCGAAAAGATTGAGCAGCGTCACACCGCGGCCAACAAGGTGCGGCGGCAGGAAGCTGCGCCCATGGGCGATGATCACGGGGAAGGTCGCCCCGAAGAAGCCAATCGCCGCCACCAGGGCGATGGAACGGACCTCGGACCCATCGGGCCAGAGCCAGAGCCCCAGGCACGCCAGGCCCGACACCAGGTTGCCCAGGAAGATCACCCATTTTCGAGTGCCGAACAGGCGGTCGAGCGGGCCGTAGAAGAAGTTGCCCGCGATCATCGCCAGCCCCATGATCAGCGACGCGCTGCCGATCCGGCCGATATCGGCGTCGTAGACATCGCCAAGATAGGGCGCGATCCAGAGCCCGCGCGTGCCGGCCGCCGGCGCATAGTTCACGAACATGATCACGAAGATCGGCCATAGGGCCGGAATCTTCAGAAGGTCGAGCACGGATCCTTTCTGGTTGCCCTCGTGCGGGGCCGGGTTGCGCACCGTCAGCGCCAGCAGGATCGCGACCAGAAGGGTCGCCCCGGCCAGGCCCCACATGGTGCCTCGCCAGCCGATGGACGCGACCGCCCAGGCCAGCGGCAGGGCCGCGCCGATATTTCCAAGCGTGCCCGTGCCAAGGATGACCCCCGCGAAGGTCGCGAAAACGGCGGCAGGGTAGTCGCGGGCCAGGATATAGTAGCTGGCCATCAGGACCGGCGAACAGCCGATCCCGATCAGCATCATCGCAACCGTCACCCATCCTGGCCCCTGTGCCAACGCCATGACCGCCGCGCCCCCGGCACCGCCCAGGGCCAGCAGAACCGACGATGTCAGCCGCGGTCCGATCCGGTCGAGCGCCCATCCCACGGGAATCTGCATTGCCGCGAAGACGACGAACCAAAGGCCCGAGGCCATGGCCAGATCCTCGGCCCCTGCCCCGATATCGGTCGCAAGAACGGGCGAAAGAACCGCCAGGAACGCACGGTAAAACTGGCTGAGCACATAGGCCAGCACCAGGAAAATCATGCCGGGGGTCATGCTTTCCTCCCTCTCGAAAGCCGGGCAACCCTGCACCGAAGGTTAACAGGTGCACAAGCGGGAATCTTTTTCCGAGTAATTTTGTTGGGAATGCTTGACAGCCCGGCGCGGCGTGGTATTCCAGCACTAATCCGAGTGAATTACTCGGTTAAAGGAACAAGGACATTCAGGATGACCCGCACGATCTCTGCCCTGCTCGCCACCAGCGTTCTGGCCGGCTCGGCCGCCATGGCCACCGCGCAGGAACTCAACATCTACTCCTCGCGTCACTACGACACTGACGAAGCGCTCTATTCCGGCTTCGAACAGGCCACGGGCATCACGATCAACCGGATCGAAGGCGACGCGGACGAACTGATGGCACGGATGCAGGCGGAGGGCCGCAATTCTCCGGCTGACGTGTTCATCACCGTTGACGTGTCCCGCCTGAACCGCGCGGTCGATGCCGGGCTTCTGCAGCCGGTCGACAGCGAACTGCTCGAAGCCCGCATTCCCGCGAACCTTCAGGATGACGAGAACCTGTGGTTCGGCTTCTCGCAGCGCTCGCGGATCATCTTCTACAACACCGACTTGGTCGACACGCCCCCCGCGACCTATGCCGACCTGGCCGATCCGGCTTATGAAGGGCTGGTCTGCATCCGCTCTTCGACCAACACCTACAACCAGACGTTGCTGGCCTCGATCATCGCCCACGAGGGCGAGGAAGCCGCGCGGGACTGGGCCGCTGGCGTGGTGCGCAACTTCGCCCGCTCGCCGCAAGGCGGCGACACCGACCAGATCCGCGGCGTGGCCTCTGGCGAATGCGGCGTGGCCGTGTCGAACACCTACTACTTCGTGCGCGCCCTGCGCGAGCAGGTGGATGGCGTGAGCGAGCATCTGGATGTGATCGGCTATGTCTTCCCCGACCAGGATGGCAACGGCGCCCACATGAACGTGTCCGGAGCAGGCGTGGCCGTGAATGCCCCCAACCGCGATGCCGCCGTCGCCTTCCTCGAATACCTCGCCTCGGACGACGCCCAGGTCTACTTCTCGTCGGGCAACAACGAATACCCGGCCGTGGAAGGCGTGCCCATGGTCGCAGAACTGGCAGGGCTTGGTGAGTTCCAGGCCGACGCGGTGAGCCTGTCGGACGTGGCAGACAACCTTGCTACCGCGCAGCGCATCTTCAACGAGGTCGGCTGGCCTTGATCGCCTGATCGGCAGAGATTCGAAAGGGCGTCCTTCGGGGCGCCCTTTTAACGTCGCAGGCATGAAGAATTTTCCCGGCGCCCAAAAAAATCTTCCCGAAGATTTTTCCGGGCGTCAGTCCGCGATCTGGGGGTCAGGGATGAACTCGTGTTCGGTCCGGTCTTCGCGACCCAGGCCCCAGCACAGGACGATCACCGGCAAAAGGCCCACGGCCCCGATCACAAGGCTTGGCACGGCGGCCTCTGCCAATCGCTCATCCGCCGCCAGCCGATGCGCCTGCACCGCGAGCGTATCGTAGTTGAAGGGCCGCATGATCAGTGTCGCGGGCAATTCCTTCATCACATCGACGAAGACGATCAGAAGCGCCGTCAGCAGACTGGGCCGCAGGATCGGCAGGTGAACGCCCCGCAACATGGTGGAAGGTGTCCGCCCAAGCGTGCGCGCCACGGCATCGATATTGGGGTTGATGGTGGACAGGCCCGCGTCATAGGCCGACAGGGCAGCCGCCATGAACCGAACCGTGTAAGCCATGACCAGAAGCCAGATCGAGCCGGTGATCAGCAGCCCCGTCGAGATGTCGAACCGGTCCCGCATGAAGGCATCGAGCGCATTGTCGAAGGCCGCGAAGGGCACCAGCAGCCCAACGGCGATCACCCCGCCCGGCACCGCGTAGCCAAGCCCCGCGATCCCGATGGCGGCCTTGTTGGCGCGGGTCGGATGAAGCCGGGTATTGAAGCCAAGGAAGATCGCTGCGGTCACGGTGACAAGCGCCGCGACCGACGCAAGGGTGAGCGAGTTCTGCAAGAACCCGAGGTAGCGGTCGGTCAGGAAGATCTCGAAGCGGCCATGCCCCATCCATAGGAGCAATCCGGCCGGCAGCAGGAAGCCAAGCAACACCGGCAAGGCACAGAAGGTCAGGGCGAGTGTCGCGCGCCAGCCGGACAGCACCGGCGGGTCCAGCACTTCGAACTTGCGCCCCGCGCCGTGATGGCGCTGGCCCGCGCGTTGCCGCCGCTCCAGCGCGGCCAGCACCAGCGCCGCTGCCAGCAGGCACAGGGCAAGCTGCGCCGCAGCGCCCCGGTCGGCAAAGGAAAACCAGCTTTGGTAGATGCCGGTGGCGAAGGTCTGGACGTTGAAATAGCTGACGGTGCCGAAATCGGCGATCGTTTCCATGATGGCCAGCAGAACGCCCCCGGCAATGGCCGGGCGCGCAATCGGCAGGCTCACCCGGAAAAAGGCCACCCAGGGGCCGCGCCCCAGGGTGCGCGCGGCCAGGTAGGCGGTCGCGCTTTGTTGCAGGAAGGCCGCGCGCGCCAGCAGGTAGACGTAAGGGTAAAGCACCAGCGTCAGCATCATGGCCGCGCCGGGCAAGGACCGGATTTCGGGGAACCAGTAGTCACGCGGGCCCCATCCGGTCAGGTCCCTCAGCGTTGTCTGGACCCAACCGGGATGATCGAGGAAATCCGTGTAGGCATAGGCCAGCACGTAGGCCGGAAAGGCCAGCGGCAGGGCCAGGGCGATTTCCAGGACACGCCGACCGGGAAAGCGGGTCATCGTCACGAGCCAGGCGGTGCCCGTCCCGATCACGGCTGTTCCGGTTGCCACGATCGCCACCATCATCAGCGTGGTGCGCGTGTATCGGGGCAGGACGGTTCCCGCGAGGCCGCTTACCGTCTCGAACCCGCCTGTCAGCGCCGCCAGTGCCACTGCCCCTATGGGCAGCAAGCACAGCCCGGCAGCGAGCCAGGCCAGCACGGCCATCCAGTTGCCGGGGATATGCAGTCGGCGCGGGGTCATGGCTGTCCTCTAGGCCAACAGGCAGGGGCCGCACAAGCGCGCCCTAGCGTTTCTGCCCATGCCGGGCGAAGAATTCGGCAATCTCGGCCTCGGTGGGGACGTCGCCGGTGAACACCTCCACATAGGGCGGCATCCGGTCCAGTCGGTCGGCGACCGCCTCACCCAGGCGCATGGAGTAGTATCCCACCTGCGTGAAGATCATCGTGTTGGCGCGGGTCGCGGCCATGGCGGGGCTTTGGCCATGCCGTTCCAGCATCGCGCGCATCGCAGCAAGCCGCGTCGCGTCGGCTGCCTTGACGCGGGGCATCAGGGTGTCGTCGTTCTGCGCCCAGTTGCGGATCGCGAGGTCGAGACGCGAGTCGAACAGGTTCTCGTCGATCCAGCAATCGAAGAGGTTGAAGACCGCGGCACAGACCGACCCGGCAGGCGCGGCGCAGCGCGCCACCAGGTTTCCGGTATTCTTGGCCTCCCACCTTGCCACGATCGCCTCCAACAACGCTTCGCGGTCCGGGAAATGCCAGTAGAAGCTGGTTCGCGACAGACCAAGTGCCTTGGCCAGCGGCATCACCTTTACCGCCTCGACGCCCCCGTCCAGAAGCAGCTGATAGGCCGCGTCGACCCAAAGGTCGGCGGAGCCGCGCCAGCCGCTGGACTTGTCTGGTTTCTGGATCGTCATGGCTCAGCGGTAGCACGCGGCGACCGACCCGGGCAATCAACTTGACAGGTATGTCGATTCCACCGAACGATCATCCCCATCACTCCCACGAGGCCGGACATGAGCAACGATCCCCTGCTGCAACCCTTCCAGTTGAAGCACCTGACACTTCGCAATCGGATCATGACCACGGCGCATGAACCGGCCTATCCCGAAGACGGGATGCCCAAGGACCGCTACCGCGCCTATCACGTGGAACGGGCCAAGGGCGGCGTGGCCATGGCGCTGACGGCGGGCTCGGCGGTGGTGTCGCGCGATTCCCCGCCCGCGTTCAACAACGTGCTGGCCTACAAGGACGAGGTCGTGCCATGGATCAGGCGCCTGACCGACGGGCTGCACGAACATGGCTGCGCGGCGATGATCCAGCTGACGCATCTGGGCAGGCGGACAGGGTGGAGCAAGGGCGACTGGCTGCCCTCCATCGGGCCGACCGATGACCGCGAACCGGCGCATCGGTTCTTCCCCAAGATGATGGAAGACTGGGATATTGCCCGCGTGATCCGCGATTACGGCGATGCGGCGGAACGCATGCAGGCGGGCGGCATGGACGGGATCGAGCTGATCGCGCATGGCCACTTGCAGGATCAGTTCTGGTCGCCCCTGACCAACCGGCTGGACGGCCCTTACGGGGCTGAAAGCCTGCGCTCCCGGCTTCAGATCACGCTGGATATTCTGGCGGAGGTCCGCGCGCGGGTGGGGGATGAGTTCATCGTCGGCATCCGCCTTGGTGCGGATGAGGCGGAGCCGGGCGGGATCACGCCGGAAGAGGGCGTCGAAATCGCGAAAATCCTGCGCGACACGGGGCAGGTCGATTTCTTCAACGTCAACCGGGGCCGCATCCATACCGACCCGGCCATGACCGACATGATCCCCATTCAGGGCATGCGATCGGCGCCGCATCTGGACCTGGCCGGATCGATCCGCGCGGAAACCGGCATGCCCACCTTCCATGCCGCGCGCATCCCCGATGTGGCCACCGCGCGCCACGCGGTTTCGGCGGGGCTTCTCGACATGGTGGGCATGACGCGCGCGCATATGGCCGACCCCCATATCGTGAAGAAGATCATCGAAGGGCGCGAGGACGACATCCGCCCCTGTGTCGGCGCCACCTACTGTCTCGACCGCATCTATGGCGGGGGAGAGGCGCTTTGCATTCACAACCCCGCCACGGGGCGAGAGCTGACCATGCCCCAGGTGATCTCGCCCGCTGACGATTGCAAACGCGTGGTGATCGCCGGGGCTGGTCCCGCAGGGCTCGAGGCGGCGCGTGTCGCCGCCGAGAGAGGCCACCGCGTCACGGTGTTCGAGGCCGCCGACCGCCCCGGCGGGCAGGTGCTGCTGACCGCACAGAACCCGCACAAGCGGGAAATGATCGGCATCGTCGACTGGCGCATGGCCCAATGTGCCGCCCGTGATGTGGAGTTCCGGTTCAATACCTGGGCCGAGGCCGACGACATCCGCGCCGAGGCCCCCGATATCGTCATTGTCGCCACAGGCGGCCTGCCCTCCACCGCGCTGCATGAACAGCCGGGCGAAAGCGACCTTGTTGTCAGCGCGTGGGATCTGATCTCTGGCGATGTGCGGCCCGCTGATAACGTTCTGATCTATGACGAAGCGGGCGACCATCCCGGCCTGATGGCCGCCGAAGTGGCGGCGAACGCCGGATCGACCGTGGAAATCATGACCCCCGACCGCAGCTTCGCGCCCGAGATCATGGGTATGAACCTCGTCCCATACATGCGCGCGCTTCAGGACAAGAAGACCACCTTCACCGTCACCCGCCGCCTTCTGGGCGTGCGCCGGGAGGGGAATGCCTTGGTGGCAACCATTGGCACCGATTACAGCAGCCACACCCGTGAACAACGCTACGACCAGGTGGTGGTGAACTACGGCACGCGGCCGCTTGCCGATCTCTACTTCGACCTGCGCGAAGACTCCGTGAACCGGGGCGAACTGGATCACGACGCCTTTCTCAACGGGCGTCCGCAGGCGATCCGCACCAATCCCGACGGCGCCTTCCAGCTTTTCCGCATCGGCGATGCGGTCTCCTCGCGCAACACTCACGCGGCGATCTACGATGCGCTCAGGCTGATGAAGGATCTCTGACATGCGGCTCGGCTTCATCGGGACAGGCACCATCGCCAGCGCGGTGGTCGAGGGCATCGCCAAGGACGGCCATCAGATCACCGTTTCGGAACGCAGCCGGGCGCGGTCTGCCGACCTGGCCGCGCGGTTCGGCGTGGCGGTTGCGGACAATCAGGGCGTAGTCGATGCCGGCGATGTGCTTTTCCTTGGCCTCCTGCCGGGACAGGCCGCCGAGGTTCTGCCCGGCCTCGTCTTTCGTCCGGGCCAGCGCGTTATCTCCTTCATGGCCGGGGTGCCGCTGCCCAGGCTCGCCGCCCTCGTGGCCCCCGCCGATCCCGTGGCCGTCATGCTGCCCTTCCCCGGCATCGCGCAGGGTGGGTCACCGATCATCGCGCTTGGCGCAACGGATCTTGTGCAAGACATCTTCAGCCCTGCGAACATGGTCTACACCGTCGCGGACGAGGCCGAGCTCTCCGCCTATCTCTGCGCTCAGGCCGTTCTGTCGCCCGCCGTGAAGCTGGTCGCAGACGCCGCGGGCTGGCTTGCTCCGCGCGTGCAGGAGGCGGCGCAGGCCGAGGATTTCCTGCGTGTCCTCGTCGGGTCCAGCCTGATGGCGAATGACCTGTCTCCGCTGTTGCAGGCGCTCAACACGCCCGGCGGCTACAACGCCCGCCTGCGCCAGCACATGGACGCCGAAGGGATGCCCGAGGCCCTGGCTCGGGGGCTGGAGACCCTGGCAAAGCCGACGCCCTGACGTCGCGCCCCTCTGGCGGACAGTCGCAAAACCGGGATAACCGGTCGCAAAATCTCGGGGGGGCAATCGGCCCACGGGGCATTCTGAAGCTGACGGGGTCAACGGTCGACAGATCCCGCAAACACACTCATGGGGACAAGACAGATGGCAACGGCGCGTCAGGCCGATTTCGTGATCATCGGCTCTGGATCGGCAGGCTCGGCCATGGCCTCTCGCCTATCCGAGGATGGCAAGCACAGCGTGCTGGTTCTGGAGTTCGGCGGGTCCGACAAGGGGCCCTTCATCCAGATGCCCGCCGCGCTCAGCTACCCCATGAACATGGCCATGTATGACTGGGGCTTCAAAACCCGGCCGGAACCCAACCTCAACAACCGTGAACTCGTCTGCCCGCGCGGCAAGGTGATTGGCGGGTCCTCCTCGATCAACGGCATGGTCTACGTGCGCGGGCATGCGCGCGACTACGACCACTGGGACGAAAGCGGCGCGACCGGCTGGTCCTATGCCGACGTGCTGCCCTACTTCCTGCGGATGGAGAACTGGCACGACGGTGGCCATGGCGGCGATCCGGCCTGGCGCGGCACCAGCGGCCCGCTCCATGTCACGCGCGGCCCCCGCACCAACCCGCTCTTCCAGGCCTTCGTCGAAGCCGGTCGACAGGCAGGCTACGAGCTGACCGATGACTATAATGGCGAGAAGCAGGAAGGCTTCGGCCCGATGGAGCAGACCGTCTGGCAGGGTCAACGCTGGTCGGCGGCGAATGCCTATCTCAAGCCTGCGCTCAAGCGCCCGAACTGTAACCTCATGCGGTGCTATGTGCGCCGGGTGATCATCGAAGACGGCCGCGCCACCGGGGTCGAGATCGACCGCAATGGCACGATCGAGGTGGTGAAGGCTAACTCCGAAGTGATCGTCGCCGCCTCCGCCATCAACTCGCCCAAGATCCTGATGCTTTCGGGGATCGGCCCCGCCGCGCATCTGGCAGAGCATGGGATCGAGGTGATCGCCGACCGCCCGGGCGTGGGCCAGAACCTGCAAGACCACCTGGAGCTTTACATCCAGCAGGCCTGCACCCAGCCCATCACGCTCTACAAGTACTGGAACCTGATCAGCAAGGGCATCATCGGCACCCAGTGGCTGGCGACACATACCGGGCTTGGCGCATCGAACCAGTTCGAAAGCGCGGCCTTCCTGCGCTCGCGGCCCGGGGTGGATTACCCCGACATCCAGTATCACTTCCTGCCCATGGCGGTGCGCTACGACGGCACCGCGCCCGCCGAGGGCCACGGCTTCCAGGCCCATGTCGGCCCCATGCGGTCGAAATCGCGCGGCGCGGTCACGCTGGCCTCCGCCGATCCGAACGACGCCCCGCATATCTTCTTCAACTACATGTCCGACCCCGATGACTGGACCGATTTCCGCCACTGCATCCGGCTGACGCGAGAGATCTTCGCCCAACCCGCCTTCGATCCCTATCGCGGCAAGGAAATCCAGCCCGGCGCCGACGTGCAAAGCGATGACGAGCTCGATGACTTCATCCGCGAACATGCCGAAAGCGCCTACCATCCCTGCGGCACCTGCAAGATGGGCGCGAAAGACGATCCCATGTCCGTGGTCGATCCCGAATGCCGCGTGATCGGAGTCGAGGCCCTGCGCGTCGCCGACAGCTCGATCTTCCCGCGCATCACCAACGGCAATCTCAACGGCCCCTCGATCATGACCGGTGAAAAGGCCTCCGATCACATCCTCGGCAAGGGCATGCTGCCCCGGTCCAACAAGGCGCCCTGGATCCACCCCGACTGGCAAAGCAGCGTCAAGGCCACCAAAAGGGGCTGATCCCTTCTTCTTGGTCCAAATACTCCCGCCGGAGGCACCCGCCCTCTCGGCCATCCCCTCGTCATGACGACGCACGTCCCGCGCCATCCTCCGTGGCACCGCGGCCCGAGGAGGTCCCCGCGGATGCGGGGGGTGACGAGGGCCGCCCCCCGGGCGATCCGGCAAAGCCGGGGCGCAATCGCTCAGCCGCGCCGAAGCCTGCGCAACAGGGCTTCCGACGCATAGCCATCGGGCACCAGGCCCTGGGCCGCCTGGTATTCGCGCACGGCCTGGATCGTCAGCGGGCCCACGATGCCGTCGATCCGCTCGGTCGAGAACCCGGCCGCCGTAAGGCGTTCCTGCAACTCGAAGCGTTCCTCGTTCGTCAGCGCCCGGTCCTGGCGCGGCCAGCCGCCGCGAAAAGCCGGGCCGCCCGCGATCCGGTCGGCCAGGTGGCCCACCCCGATCACGTAGGCATCGGCAGGGTTATAGCTCTCGATCACGTGGAAGTTCTCGTAGATCACCAGCGCCACGGCCGTATGCCCCGCCGGCAGCAGGATCGAGGACGGGCCATGTTCGGGCAGCGGGCCACCGCCACGGGCCAGGCGCACGCCCATGGCATTCCAATGGGCGGCATCGTGCTGGATCAGCTCCCCGCTCTGGGTGAAGTCGAACCCTTCCGGCAGGTCGACCTCCAGCGCCCAGGGCTGGCCGTGTGTCCAGCCGTTTTCCACAAGGTAGCGCGCGGTCGAGGCCAGCGCATCGGCCGGGTCATCTCCCCAGATGTCGCGCCGGCCGTTGCCATCATGGTCCACCGCATGGGCCAGGAAGCTCGTGGGCATGAACTGGGTGTGCCCCATGGCCCCGGCCCAGCTTCCGCGCATGTCGCCCGGCACGATATCCCCCGCCTCCAGGATGCGCAGGGCCGCCATCAATTCGGTCTCGAAGAACTCGGCGCGACGGCCTTCATAGGCCAGGGTTGCCATCGCCTCTATGATCGGGACAGAGCCACGGAAGGTGCCATAGGCGCTTTCCAGACCCCAGATCGCGGCCACGATCTCGGCCTCCACACCATGCTCCCGCTCGATCTGTTCCAGCAGCGCACGGTGCTCGCGGAGGGCAGCCTGGCCATTCTCGATCCGCGCGGGCGATGCCGCGCTGTCGAGATAATCCCACAACGTGCGCGAGAACTCGGACTGGTTTCGGTCCCGCTCGATCACGCGCGCGTTCAGGCGCACCCCCTCGAAGGCACGTTCCAGCGTGCGCTGGCTGATGCCCTCGGTCCGGGCGCGGGTTGAAAACGCGGCGATCCAGGCCCGAAATCCCGCCTCCGTCACCGGGTCCGACTCTGCCGCGACGGGCAGGATGACCGATGCCGCCATGCGCATGGTGGGCCGCACCGACGCGGGCACCGCCAGGTCGCTTGGTCCCTCCGGCACCAGGGACACGGCCAGCGAGGGACGTGGAACGGGGCGCATGGATGTGCCGGTATTGGCCAGGGCCGCATGGGCCGAGGCCAGGATAACGAAAACCGAAAGAAGTACCCGCATGCTCTTGCCTGACATTCTGTTCTGAGGCCGAATATACGCCCTTCCCCATCGCCAAAGAAGGACCCCGCCCCGCAGGTCGGCGGAGCCTTGCCGGCAGAATGGCGCCGGATCGGTTAAAGCTTGCTGAAGACTGGCCAACGGGCATCGGGCCCGCGCGGCCTTCCGCCTAGCGGCGCTTGCGCAGCACCTTCTTTTTCACCTTGGCGGCCTTGGCGCGCGCCGTGCCTGCCTTGCGCCGTGGCCCGGCGCCGCGCCCGTGGCGCGCCCCGCGCGGCACCGATTTCCCGTCGATCTCGACCAGTTCCAGCGTCATGCCCCCGGTCACCGGAACCGCCTCGGCCAGTTTCACAGTCACCCGCTGCCCGATGCCGATGGTCAGCCCGGTATCGGCGCCGATCAGGGTTTGAGTGTCGGCGTCATAGTGGAAATACTCGCGACCCAGGGCCCGCATGGGCAACAACCCGTCCGCCCCGGTATCGTCGAGCTTCACGAAGGCCCCAAAACGGGCAATCCCGCTAATCCGGCCCGTGAAGCTTTCGCCCACACGCTCCGACAGGTAGGCGGCCAGGTAGCGATCGGTCGTATCACGTTCGGCCATCATCGAGCGGCGCTCGGTTTCCGAAATATGCTTGGCGATGTCGTCGAGCCGTTCGAGCTCCTCGGCCGACAGCCCGTCGCGCCCCCAGCCATGGGCGGTGATCAGCGCCCGGTGCACGATGAGGTCGGAATACCGTCGGATGGGCGAGGTGAAATGGGCATAGGCCTTCAGGGCCAGCCCGAAATGGCTGAAGTTTTCCGGGCTGTAATAGGCCTGCGTCATCGACCGCAGGGTCGACATGTTGATCAGCTCGTCGAACTCCGTGCCCTCGGCGGCGGCCAGCAGGCTGTTGAGATGCCGGGTCTGCAAAACCTGCCCCTTGGCCAGGTTGAAGCCGCTGGCCTGCGCCGTTTCCCGCAGGGCGGCGATCTTATCGGGGTTCGGCTCCTCGTGCACGCGGAAGAGCTGCGGCGTGCGCAGGCGGATCAGTTCCTCGGCTGCGGCCACGTTGGCCAGCACCATGAATTCCTCGATCAGCTTGTGGGCATCCAGCCGGTCCTTGAAGGCGACCGAGGTCACCTTCCCCTCGTCCGAGAGGATGATCTGGCGTTCCGGCAGGTCCAGGTCGAGCGGCTGGCGCACGGCGCGCGCGCGTTTCAGGGCGCCATAGGCGGCAAAGAGCGGCTTCAGCACCGGGTCAACCAGCGGGGCCACCTTTTCATTTGGCTGGCCGTCGATGCCGTCCTGCACTTCCTGGTAGTTCAGCGACGCGACCGAGCGCATCAGCCCGCGCACGAAACGATGGCCGATCTTCTGCCCCTCGGCATTGATCACCATGCGCACCGCCATGCAGGCGCGCGGAACGCCCTCGTGCAGCGAACAGAGGTCGCCCGACAGACGGTCGGGCAGCATTGGCACCACGCGGTCGGGGAAATAGGTGGAGTTCCCGCGCTTGCGCGCCTCGCGGTCCAGCGCCGATCCGGGTCGCACGTAATGGGCCACATCCGCGATGGCCACCCAGATCACGAAACCGCCGGGGTTCTTGGGGTCATCATCGGCATGGGCCAGACAGGCGTCGTCGCGGTCGCGCGCATCGACGGGGTCGATGGTGACAAGCGGCATGTCGCGCAGGTCTTCGCGCCCCGACAGGCCGGCAGGCTTCGCCGCGTCGGCCTCTTCGATGGCCCCATCGGGGAAATCGTCGGGAATACCATGCTGGTGAATCGCGATAAGGGACACTGCCTTGGGCTGGCCGGGGTCGCCAAGCCGCTGCACCACGCGCGCGCGTTGCAGCCCCATCCGGCTCCTGGGCCCGGCCTGTTCTGCCTCGACGAGTTCACCGTCCCTGGCATCTTCGGTGGCCCCGGCGGGCACCATCCATTCCTTGTCCGATCCCTTGTCGATGGGCACGATCCGCCCACCCTCGGCCCCCTTGCGGAAGATCCCCAGGATCTTGTGCGGGTTGGTCCCGATCCGACGGATCAGGCGGGCGACATACTGGTAATCTTCGCCATCGACCTCCTGCATGCGGGCAAGGATACGGTCGCCCTCGCCAAGCGCCGGGTCGGTGGACTTGGCGCTGAACAGGATGCGCGGCTCGGGCCCTTCGCCCAGCCATTCCAGCGGGCGGCAGAACACATCTCCCAGATCGTCCGGGGGCAGAACCTGCAGGACGGCAACCGGCGGGAGGCGGTCCGGGTCGCGATAGGTCTTCTTGCGCTTCTCCAGATGGCCCTCGGCCTCCAGCTCCTTCAGCACGCGCTTGAGGTCGATCCGCGCCGCGCCCTTGATCCCGAAGGCCTTGGCGATGTCGCGTTTCGAGGCATGGCCGGGATTGTCGGAAATCCAGGCAAGGATCTGGTCTTTGGTGGGGATCTGGCTCATGCCCTCGGCCTAGCACGGGCCGAGGGGCGCGTCATGCGGAAAACAAAGGGGCTCAGGCCGCCGACAAGTGCTTGGCAATCCGTTCCTGAAGGTCGCGCCGCGCCCGTTCGACGAAGGCCTCGGAGTCGTGCGCGATGGGGCCGAGCGCCTTCTTCGCTGGCTTGCGCAGCTTGCCGAAGGCCAGCCCATAGAGAATGCCCGGCAGGAAGAAGCTGGCGAACTTTGTGCCCTCGTCGCGCAGCAGGGTTTCGATGTTCAGCAACGCATCGAACACGAGGTTGGAATCGTGGAACAGGATCACGCAATCCTTGGCCATGTATTTGCGCAGGTTCAGGAAATCGCGGAAGGCGGCGGTGTTGGTATGCTCGCCGTCGATCATGCCCAGAACATGATCCTTCGGCACGTCGAAATCCTTCAGGTCGCTCGCGTCGCAGTCATAGGTGCGCATCTTGGTCAGGCAGTCGATGGGCAAAACAGCGGCCAGCCCGTCGATCATCCGTTCGGTGGAGTTGCCGTCATAGACCGCATCCCGCCCGCGTTCGTCGCGCAGCACCTCGGGGCGCAGATCGACCGAGGAAATCCGGGTGCAGGCCGGGTCCGCCAGATGGGGCACGAGGCTGCCGCCCAGGTGCGATCCGATCTCGATATAGCTGTAGTCCCCAACGGCCCCGCGCAGGAAATTCTGCACCGCCAGAAGCGTTGCCTTATCCTTGACCGTTGTCTGACTCTTGATCTGAAAGACCGAGATATCGCCCGCCTCGATCTTCGCCAGCATCTCGCCCGTATTGCCCATACCTGCCCTCACGAATGAAAACGGGGTCTTTGCCCCGGCACTGCTCGGGCGGAATCCTAGCGGCTTTGATCCGCTCCGGCAACTTTCGCGCGCAGCAGGTCCTCTTCGGTGTCGATGTCGTCCAGCGTGTCGATCAAGCCGATGCGCCTGCCTCCGAGGGTTGCGACGCTGTCCGCCAGCGCATTTGCCGTGGACCAGCGCACGTTTTTCAGGAACCCCGGCGGCGCGCGCCGCGCGCTCATCCCGATCAGCCAGTATCCCCCGTCCGGAGCAGGGCCGAATACCGCGTCCTTCGTCGCGAGCGCCGCGAAGCCCCGGGCCAGGTGGGTGGGGGTGATCCCGGGAATGTCCCCGCCGATGACCAGGACCGGACCGGGCAAGGCCAGAAGACGCGCCATGCGCGCCCCCAGGTCGCCTCGACCCTGCGGCAGCCTTGGCAGACCCGCAGGCCAGGCGCGGCTGGCCAGCCCCTCCGGGTCGGGCGACACGGCCAGCACCAGTTGCCAGCGCGGATCGCGCACGCGCCGCAGCAGACGCGCGGTCTGGTGCCGGAACCACCAGGCTGCTGGCACCGACCCGATCCCGCGCGCCAGCCGGGTCTTGACCCGCCCCGGGCGCGGTTCCTTCACCATCACGACGACGGTTCGCCGGATCATTGGGCGAAGTAATCGCGCAGGATGCGGCCGTAGATGCGCTTCAATGCGTGGATGTCCTCGATCCAGACCCGCTCATCGACCTGGTGCATGCGGTGGCCGACCAGGCCGAACTCCACCACCGGGCAGTGCGATTTCACGAAGCGCGCGTCGGACGTGCCGCCGGTTGTCGACAATTCGGGCACCAGCCCGGTTTCCGCCGTCACCGCCCGGCTCACCAATCCAGACAACTCCCCCGGCGGAGTCAGGAAGGCCTCGCCCGAGATTTTGACCTTCATCTCGATACGCGTGCCGGTCTCGCCCGCCACCTTGTCGGCCTCGGCCTGCAACCACTCTGTCAGGCTGGCGCCGGTGTGAAGATCGTTGAAGCGCAGGTTCGCCGTCATGCGGGTTTCTGCCGGAATGACATTGGTGGCCGGGTTGCCCGTGTCGATCGTGGTGACCGAACAGGTGGAAGGGTCGAAATGATCGGTGCCCTCGTCCAGCACATGGCTCGACAGGCGATGGGCCAGCAGGGCGACGGCAGGCATCGGGTTGAGCGCCTTGTGCAGATAGGCCGAATGCCCCTGCTTCCCCTTCACCGTGAACCAGGCCGACATGGACCCTCGCCGGCCGATCTTGATCATGTCGCCGATTTGCTCCGGGCAGGTGGGTTCGCCCACGATGCAGACGCTCATCCGCTCGCCCGCGCTGTCCATCCAGTCCAGAAGCGCTGTGGTGCCATCGACCGCGTCGCCCTCTTCATCGCCGGTGATGGTCAGGATGATCGCGCCGTCGGGCGGGGCGTCTCTCACCAGATCAATCGCCGCCGCCGCAAAGGCCGCGACGCCCGATTTCATGTCGGTCGCGCCGCGCCCGTAAAGCCAGCCCTCCGCTTCCTCGGCCCCGAACGGGGGATGGGTCCAGGCGGCTTCGTCGCCGATGGGCACCACGTCCGTATGCCCGTTGAAGCCGAAGGTCCGGGGGTGGCCCTGCGCGCCCCAGCGCGCGAAAAGGTTCGACACCCCGCCACGATCGACGCGCGTGCAGGCGAAGCCCGCCTCGCTCAGCACCTTGTCCAACAGCACCAGCGCACCGCCTTCCTCGGGCGTGACCGAGGCACAGCGCACCAGTTCGGCGGTCAGGATCTGCGGGTCGGTCATCTTCGGTCTCCTCGCTGGCAGGACAGTTCCGCGATAGCCCTGTGGCAGATCGGACTCAAGTCCCGGCTCTGCTGCGCCACCCCTTAACATGTGGCAAAAACACGACTATCTTTCGACACAAACAAGAAAAGACGGCAGATCGAGAACAGGCAGATGACTGCGCGGGCAGGGTTCCCACGCGCGCCAAGGTTTCGGCTCTGCCAGTTGAGCAGGACGTAAACAGTATGCCCGTCACGGCGAGTGAATTGACGATCGACAACCGCGCCAGTGCGACCGAAATGGCGGAAACCATTTTCGGTGACGGGGTGCAGGTCATCAGTGCCTCTTATTCCGGTGACCGGAATTCCTCGGGCATATGGACAGACGGCGATGCCATCTCGCCCGATGCAACCCCCTCCGACACCGGCGTCATCCTGTCCACGGGCCGGGTGACAGATTTCACCAACTCCTCGGGCGATCCCAACGTTCGCAGCAACACCTCGACCAATACGCGCGGGGTGAACAACGATTCCGATTTCAACACGCTGGCAGGGCGCGCCACCTATGACGCGGCCATCCTGGAAGCCAGTTTCATCCCCGATGGCGATACGCTGACGATGCAGTTCATCTTCGCGTCCGAAGAGTATCCTGAATATGTCGGGTCGGTCTTCAACGACGCAGTGGGCATCTGGATCAACGGGGTCGAGGTCGCCTCTCCGGTCTTCGAATTCGCCCGCATCAACAACGTCAATAACTCGTCGAACGAAACGCTCTACGTCGACAATACCGGCGATGTCGCGAATACCGAGATGGACGGTTACACCGTCACGCTTTCGGTCAAGATGGATGTCAATCCAAACACGGTGAACACGATCAAGCTGGGCATCGCCGACGTGGCCGACAGCAGCTATGACTCCGCTCTGCTGATCGCCGCAAACTCCGTCCAGGGGCAGATTTTCGCAGAGGACGACACCGGCACATTGGCGGGCTATGGCGATATCTCGGTGGATGTGCTGGCCAATGACCAGGCCCCCAATTCCATGGTCGTGACCCATATCAACGGCCAGGCCGTGACCACCGGCAGCACGATCACGCTCAGCAACGGGTTCGACATCACGCTTCAGGCGGATGGGACGCTACTGGTCGAGCCGCCCGCAGGCTACAGCCTGCCCGCGACGCCCGAAGACTTCACCTTCTCCTACACTGCGGCGGCCGGGGGCGGGGCCGGCATTTCCGACACGGCCTTCGTCACCATCACCACGATCCCCTGCTTTGCCAGGGGCACCCGCATCCGCACCGATCGGGGTGAGATCCCGGTTGAGGACCTGCGCGTTGGTGACATGGTCGAGACCCGCGACAACGGCCTGCAACCCATTCGCTGGATTGGCCACCGGCACGTGGAAGCAATCGGCAGGTTCGCCCCGATCGTGATCGAACGCGGGACCATGGGCTTTCATGAAACGCTGGTTCTGTCGCCTCAGCATCGGGTTCTGGTGCGTCACCACATGGCCGAACTTCTGTTCGGCGAGGACGAGGTGCTGGTCGCGGCCAAGGACCTGGTCAACGACTGCTCGATCCGGGTGCGCGAAGGCGGAACGGTCGACTACTACCACCTGCTTTTCGACCAGCATCAGATCATCTGGTCCGAGGGGCTTCTGACGGAAAGCTTCCACCCAGGCCCGCAGACCCTTGCCGGATTCGACGATGCGGTGCGGGACGAGCTGTTTGCGCTCTTCCCCGAACTCGATCCGGGCACCGGCGCAGGCTATGGCGCCTCGGCCCGTCCCAGCCTGCGCAGCTACGAGGCGGCGGCCCTGCTGGCCTAGGTCACATTCTTTCCCCATTTCCGCAAAACTTCGGCCCCAGCTCCACGGATAAGCTCCAATCAATCATAACGTGGGGCATTGTTTCGATATGGGTTGGCTGGCGATCTGGGATGGGCGGAAGCTCACACATGTGGCGCGCGACGCGCGCAGGGCAGAGCTGTGCGAGGGCACGATCCGTTTCGAGATGCACCTTCGCGGGGACATCCAGACGCCTGTCATCCTGTGGCAGGGCCGCACCGGCACCGCGCGCGACCTGCGCGTCCTGGCCAGGCCCGACGGAACCGTCAGCTTCGAACATGGCACGTCGATTGTCGAAACGCAGCCCGGTTTCTTGTTGTCTGGCGAACCGCTGCATCTGCACTATAGCTGGTCCCGGCTCGGGCACGGTGGGCAACTGGTTCTCAAGAACCTTCAGACCGGCGCGGAAAGCACCACGTTTCTAAGCGCCCACGCCCCCCGCGAACTGGCCGAGATCGTGCCGGAAACGCCCGGCCCGATGCTGTCGGTCAGCTATGCGGGCGTTGCGAACCATGCCCTGCCCGACATCCCCCTGCCCGGTCTCGACGGGGCTGTAAAGGTGGCAACCCCAGATGGTCCCGTGCCCGTGGCACGCCTGGGCGTCGGGGCAAAAGTTCTGACACGCAGCGGGCGCGAACAGACCGTGCGCTGGATCGGGAAAAGTGAACGCATGGCCCGCGGCAGCGACGCCCCCGTGCTACTGCGCGCACCCTATTTCGGGCTGTTCGAAGATATCCTGGTCTCCCGCAATCAGCCGCTGCTGCTATCTGGATGCGAGGTGGAATACCTCTTCGGACACGAAGAGGTCTTGGCGCAGGTCGAAGATATCCGCCGTGCGGGCGCCGCACGCATCAGCCTTGCTCAGCCCGTGGTGACGCTGCACCACGTGCTGCTCGATGACCACGATTGCCTGATGTCCGGGCGCAGCGCGCTGGCCTCGAACTTGCTGGCAGATGTCCTGGCGGCCGAAGGCAAGTCCACCGCGCGGCTCGACCAGGCCGACCGGCAAAGTGCCTGGCCGATGATCGACCGGCCCTCGGCGCAGGCGTGGCTGGAGATGCTGTCGCAAAACCGTCCGGCAGCCGCCTGACCGCGCCTAGTCCTCGTCTCCGAAGAAAGGCGTCATCTGCGCCACAATGACAGAGTTTTCATCCGCCGCGCGCTGCATCAGCTCGACTTCCTCGTCGGAAATCTCGTGGCCCATCTCGCGGCGTTCCTCCAGCGTGCCATAGCCCTGCACGTCAAGCGGTGCCATGTCGGCCTGCTTGAGGATCGCCACGGTTTCGCGCACCGCCTCGGCTTCATCCACGCCCGAGGCATAGACCATCAGCGCCGCGCCGGTCGCCCCCTTGGGCAGGCCATCGCCCGACTTGCGGCCAAGCTCGACCACAAGCGTATAGACCTGCTGCTGTTTCTTTTCTTTCGCCATGCCCTGCGCCTAGACCTCTGCGCCCTGCCGGTCAAGCGGGGCCTTGGGCATTGACGCGGGCGGCGCTTCGTTTCACCACTTGGGACATGAGTGACCTGCGCCGCCGCATCGCCTTTCCAAAGGGCACGACCCTGTTCCAGCCTGGCCAGGCCTGCCCGGGTCTCGTGTTGCTCGACAAGGGCACGATCAGGGTCACGCTGACCGCCGCCAACGGGCGCGAGGTCGTTCTCTACCGGGTCAGTCCCGGCGACATGTGCCTGCAAACCTTTGCCTGCCTCGTCGAAGGCCGCAGCTATTCGGCCGAGGGCGTGGCCGAAACCGACCTGGAAGGCGAGCTTGTGCCGCCCGACCAGTTCCGCACCCGGCTGGAAGGCGATCCCGACTTTCGCACGCTCGTCTTTTCCGCCGTGGCCAACCGCTTCGGCGAATACGAGAGGCTGATCGAGGACGTGGCGCTGACCGGCTTCGATGCCCGGCTGGCACGGGTCCTGCTGCGGCTGGCCGACCCGGCGGGCGAGGTGCACGCCGCCCATAGCGCGCTGGCAGTCGAAACCGCCTCGGGCCGGGCCTTCGTCAGCCGCCGCATGGCCGAATTCGTCCGGCGGGGCCTGGTCGAACAGCTGCGCGGCGGAGTGCGGATCACCGACCGCGCCGGATTGGAACGGATTGCCGCAGACTGATGGTGACTCTGTCACCGCTGCCGGGCCGGGGCCTGCGCTATGATCCCCTCATAACGCAAGCACCCGAAAGGAGCCGTCTCATGCTTCGCAACGAAGGTAACATCGACCGCGCCCTGCGCATCATCGCGGGCATCGTTCTCATCGCTCTCGTCTTCGTCGGTCCGCAGACCAACTGGGGCTGGATCGGAATCGTGCCGCTGGCCACCGGCCTCGTGGGCTTCTGCCCGCTCTACCGGATCCTCGGCATCAATACCTGCCCGGTGTCCCAACGTCAGGGGTGATCTGAGTACCCCGGTCCCCACCCCTGGGCAGGGGGTGGGGGTCGACATGGGCCGGCGTGACAGGGACGGTACGATCAGCGTCGGCCCATGAAATCGCTGCTGACCGTCCCGTGAAAGCAGCGCGGGAAGAACGGGTAGGTATCCGTCGCAAAATAGGTGAGCGTTCCGTTGACCACGGCGGCGTTGCACTGGTCGAGATTGCCTGCCCCTTCCACGAACACCCAGTCTTCCTCGTAGGTGCCGTCATAGGCGCCAAACGGAGCCGAGGCGCGCGTGCCCTCTCGCAACTGCCAGCCCGACTGGGCGGCGTCACCGATATAGTGGATCTCGAACCCGTCTGCGGCCCAGCCGATCAGGCTACCGGACTGCGAGCCCACCAACGCCTCGGACACGCCGTGGTAATGGTAGAGCCCCCGGTGATCCACATGCGCATTCTGCGCGTCCATCCCCAGCAGCTCCGCCGCGCCCATGCCTTCCAGCCGCCACCCCGAGGACGGATCGCGGGAAAAGCCCCGCGGGCTGTTGGCATCGTAGAAATCCGCCGTTCCGGGCCGGAACAGAATGCCCGTCACCGAAACGCCCGAGCTTTGGGTGTTTTGCGTGATCCGCCCGGTCACCTCGGGGTCTGCGTCGACACAGACGCGGGTCGCTTGCTGGCGGAAGCTGTTGGGATTGCCCCGGTTGGGGAACTGCCCGATGTCATGGTTCGGGCTGGAATTGGACGTGACGCAAAGCTGCGCGCCCTCCAGCCTGACATCAACCTCGTTTTCATGCGCAAAGGCCCCGTCGGCCATCGCGGCAAGCCCGATGAGGGCGCTCAGGGAAAACAGTCTCAGCATGCGTTGGTCCTCCTGCACTTATCCTGTGCAGGCTCAAACGCGCGGCCTTGAGAATTCCGTCGAAACTGGCCCGATACCGGCCTATCTGCCGCGCAACTGGCGCGCGCCCCAGATGATCAGGCAGGCCCCGGCGAAGCCGACCAGACCTTGCGAAATCCACGTGGCCGAGGCCGAGATGCCGACCAGCCGCAGCAGGAAATTCGCCACGATCGCCCCGACGATCCCCAGAATGACATTGGCGACCAGGCCGGTTTCCGCCCGCATGAACGTGCTGGCACCCCATCCGGCCAACCCGCCCACGACGATCGCCGCGATCCATCCCAAACCTTGCATGCACATGCTCCACGCCGTTTCGACGGGGGGAGACTAGCACGGTTGCCCCGCAAGACAGCGGAAAAATGACGCGGGGGTCAGCGTTTTCGAAAACGCGCCTTCTCGGACTTTTCGCAAAGCCCGAAGAGGCGCCCGGCTCGCGGTTCAGTCGCGCAGAAGCTCGTTGATGCCGGTCTTGGACCGGGTCTGTTCATCAACCCGCTTCACGATCACGGCGCAGTAAAGGTTGATCCCGTTCTTCGACGGCATAGAGCCTGCCACGACCACCGAGTAAGGCGGCACTTCGCCATACATGACCTCGCCGGTTTCGCGATCGACGATCTTGGTGGACTTGCCGATGAAGACACCCATGCCAAGCACCGAACCCTCGCGCACGATGCAGCCTTCCACGACTTCCGACCGCGCCCCGATAAAGCAGTTGTCCTCGATGATCGTCGGGCCAGCCTGCATCGGCTCCAGCACGCCGCCGATGCCGACACCGCCCGACAGGTGCACGTTCTTGCCGATCTGCGCGCAGCTGCCCACCGTGGCCCAGGTATCGACCATGGTGCCGCTGTCCACATAAGCGCCGAGATTCACGAAGGACGGCATCAGAACCACGCCCGGCGCGATATAGGCCGATTTGCGCACCACGCAGTTGGGCACCGCGCGGAAGCCCGCCGCGCTCCATTCGTTTTCGCCCCAGGTCGCCCATTTGCTGTCGACCTTGTCCCACCAGCTGCCGCCCTGCGGGCTGCCGGACTGCATTTCCATGTCCTTCAGGCGGAAGCCAAGCAGCACGGCCTTCTTGGCCCACTGGTTGACGTGCCAGTCGCCGTTCTCCTGCCGCTCGGCCACGCGCAGGCTGCCGCTGTCGAGCGCATTCAGCGTGTCCTCGATCGCTTCACGGGTTTCGCCGGTGGTGGCGGGGGTGATCTGGTCGCGTGCGTCCCACGCGGCTTCGATGGCAGCTTCGAGCTGGGCGTTCGACATGGGGGGCCTCCGGTTTCCTTGGTCCCGCGCGCTATAGCCGACCGCCCCCCTCGGCTCAATCCGCAAATACGACGCTTCACGCTTGCGCGAAGACGGCTTTCAACCGGGCGGGGGGCGCGCTAGCCTTGCCCACAGGCAGGACAAGAAGGATACGAGTGATGACCGACGACCCCCGCGACGGGCTTTTCCGTGACGCCCATACCGATATCGAGACCGCCCGCCAGGTCCCCGACACCCCCCAGACCCGCGCCCCCGCCTACCGGCTGGCCTTCACCGACGACGATTTCATGTGCCGGGACGAACTGCGGCCGGTGCGCCTTCAGCTCGAACTGCTGAAGCCCCAGATGATGCTCGATGAGTACGGGGTGAAATCGACCATCGTGATGTTCGGCGGCGCGCGGATTCCGGAACCCTCCAAGGCAGGCAGCGCCCGGACAGACACGCTGAGGGAGCTGTCGAAATACTACGACGAGGCACGCTCATTCGCCCGCATCATGACCGAGCGCAGCCTCGGCAACGGCCAGCACGACAACATCATCGTCACCGGCGGCGGTCCCGGCGTGATGGAGGCGGGCAGCCGCGGCGCAGCCGATGCAGGCGGCGTGTCGATCGGGCTCAACATCGTGCTGCCGCATGAACAGGCGCCCAACGAATACGTCACGCCCGACCTGTGCTTCAACTTCCACTACTTCGCCATCCGCAAGATGCATTTCCTGATGCGTGCCAAGGCAATCACCATCTTCCCCGGCGGGTTCGGCACGCTGGACGAGATGTTCGAAAGCCTGACCCTGATCCAGACCGGACGCATGGAACGGGTGCCCTTCCTGCTCTTCGGGCGCGCCTTCTGGGAACGGATCATCAACTGGCAGGCGCTGGCCGATGCAGGCACGATCAGCCCGGAGGATCTCGATCTCTTCCGCTTCGTGGAAACCGCCGAGGAAGCGGTCGATGTGCTCGACAGCTGGGGCGACACCGCCCGACGCGGGGGTATTCCCGGCCGCTGAACCAGCGGCGGGGAAACGATCTTCGAAGATCGTTGCAAGAATTTTCGAAAATTCTTCCCCGCCCGTTGGGCGGGTCACTCCAGGATCACCTCGACCAGTTCGGTGGGCAGGATCGGGCTGAAATTGTCGTCCGAGACCATGCTGGCCACCAGCCGCCCCTGGCCATCGCGCCAGATGCTCAGCCCTTCGAGGTTGGAAAAGGCCCCATGGCTCGACTGCCAGGCGATCCGCCCGCCCGAAAACCCTTCAGGGCCCAAGTCAAAGACCCGGATCCGGGCGGCGAAGCCGAAGAGCAGGCTGAAATCCCGCTCCAGCAGGTAGAACCGCCCCCGGTCGTCGAAATCGGCCCCGACGGGCCGGAAAGACCCGAGGCGCGGAATGCTCAGCGCCTGCTGCCACTGCCCGTTGGCATGGCGAAAGACGGGAATCTCTGGCCCTTCCGACACTTCCGGAAGGGTGTAGAGCCTTCCCTCCGCGTCCACGGCCAGCGCTTCGAGCGAGCCATTGGCCTCCATCACGGCGAAGCCTGGGGCGGCGGGCAAGATCACCGCCCCGTCCTCGGTCAGCATCACCACCCGATGGTCGCCCTCGAAAGACAGGAACAGACGCCCGCGCCCGTCCATGGCCAGCCCCTCGCTGTCGCGCTGTCCCCTCTGGCCGCGCTCGCCGCTGCGCGCCATCAGCAAGGCGGCCGGTGCCAGCGCCACGCCCGTCACCTCGCCGCTGCCGCCCCGCGCGACCGTGCCCCGGAACAATGCCCCCCGGTCCGAGAGCAGCACGATCCCGCGCCCGCCGTCGGTTACCTCGATCGCGGATAGCCCGCCCAGCATCGGGTCCGGCCCGTCAAGCGCGAAGGCGCCCAGAAGGCGCGCGGGGCCCTCGGCCCAGGCAGAAAGGGTAATCGCGCCCGCCAGCGCCGCCGTCAGGGCGAGCTGAGCAAGACGCGGGTGCATTGGGCAGGCAGGTCGCTCAGCATGATCTCTCCCCGGACCGGCTCGGGCCGGTTCGGATCCGGGTCGGGCAGCGGCGGGTTCAGGATGTTGCGTTGCCATTCCCGCGCCTCGTCGCAACCGTCGCCCGGCGGCGGCGGGGCCTGGTCGACGCAATCGGGCGATCCCTGAGGGCAGGAAAGGCGCACGTGGAAATGGTAGTGATGACCATACCAGGGCCGGATCTGCCGCAGGTAGGAGCGGTCCCCTGTTTCATTGTCGCACATCCAGACCTTTGCGCCGGGGAAAACGAAAACCCGCGCCACCCGCGGATCGCTCGCCGCCGCGCGCATCAGCTGCCAATGCGCCTCGGTCCAGTTCTCGCCCACATAGGCCCCGCGCGCCCGCCGGGTCGAGATCGAGGACAGGCTCTCGCGCTCGGCCTCGGTCAGGCTCAGGTCGGTCGCAGGCAGCATCCAGATATCGGCGTCCAGCCCGGACTGGTGGCTGGCATGGCCGGTCAGCATCGGCCCGCCCCTCGGTTGCGCCATGTCCCCGATATAGAGCCCGTCCCAACCCGGCAGGGTCGCGGCGAAGCGCGACAGCTCCTGAAGGTAGTCCAAAAGCTCCGGGTGCCCGTAATTGCGGTTGCGCGACAGGCGCATCGCCTGCCAGGTCGGCCCTGTCTCGGGCAGTTCTTCTGCCCCCTGGATACAGCCTCGGGAAATGCGTCCGTAGACACGAGTGCGCCCGTCGGATGGCGCGTCGACATGGCCAAAGAGCCGCCTCGCGGGCGTCGCGCTCATCGTGCTGGCCGTGACCTGCATCTCGGGGCTCAACGCCTCCGAGCCGTCTCCGCTCCCGCAAGACCCAAGGGCAATCACCGATACGAACAAAAGCGCGGCGCGCAGGATCATCAACTCTCTTCCCCGTTGGGCTTCACCCAAATCAACAGAACCAATCCCAAGGAGAATAGCCCAATCAGGGGCGTGACCCCAAGCCTCTGGTTGTTCGTGATGTCCGTGGTAATCGCGATCAGCCAGGGCGCGAGGAACGTCGTGGCCTTACCCGACAGGGCATAAAGCCCAAATGCCTCGGTCATGCGCTGCGGATTGGCCTGCTTGGTCAGCATGTTGCGGCTGGCCGACTGCACCGCGCCACCGGCCGCCCCGATCAAAAGACCCGCGACATAGAACAGCTGGTCAGGCAGCGCCGAACCCTCGGCCACCGGCATTCCAAAGATCGCCTCGGGCGACAGCCCCACGATCAGGCAGGCAGTCAAGATCAGTACCACGCAGCAAACAACGATCACCGGCATCGGCCCGAACTTGCGGTCCGCCAGCCCGCCAACCCAGGCAAAGATCGCGCCCGAGATCGCGGCCAGGATGCCGAAGATGCCCACCTCCATGATCGACCAGTCCAGCACGCCCAGCGCGTAGATGCCGCCGAAAGTGTACATCCCGTTCAGCGCGTCACGGTAGAACATCGAACTGCCGAGATAGGCCAGCAGGCTGGGGTGGCGCGGCAGGCCCTTGATCGTGCGCACCAGGTCACGCAGGCCCTCGCCAACCCGGTAATGGGCGTTCTCGGGCGGGGGGCCATCCTTCACCCACAGGAAGAACGGGATCATGAAGACCGCGTACCAAAGGGACGTCAGCGGCCCCACCACGCGCGTATCGGCCCCGGTTTCCGGGTCCAGCCCCAGCAGCGGCCGCATCCCCGCCATGGTCAGACCGTTGTCGCCCGCCTGGAAGAGCGCCAGCATGATCGCCAGCGCCACCACGCCGCCCACGTATCCGAACCCCCAGCCGGACCCTGAGATTCGCCCCAGCTCTTCCTTGGGGCCCAGCGAGGGCAGGTAGGCATTGGTAAAGATCGTGGCGAATTCCATCCCGATCAGGCCCATGCCGAAAAACAGCAACGCCCAGAAGACCGAGAAATCCTCCGGCGCGCTGTACCAGGTGCCCCAGGCGCCAATGACGTAGAGCGCCGAGAAGAGCCAGATCCAGGGCATCCGCCGGCCCGAACTGTCGGCCACGCTGCCCAGGATCGGCGCCAGAACGGCGATGGTAATCCCCGTCAGCGTCAGCCCGTAACCCCACAGCGCCTGCGCCTGTGCCTCGGCCGCCTGCTCGGCCATGCCGCCCGCCATCAGGGACTGCGCGGCGGTCTGGCTGAAATAGGGGCCGAAGATGAAGGTCAGCATCAGCGTGTTGTAGGGCTGACTGGCCCAGTCGAAGAAATACCAGCCCCAGATGCGCTTCGTCGGAGAAATTCCGGCCATGTCCTGCCCTTCCCTGTTCCCTGTCAGGCAGAATTCAGCCAATCCTCCTGTTTGGCAACGGAAATAAATTCCGCCTCCTGCGGAGGCCAGGGCCGCCTGTCCTCGGCTTCGATCCAGGCCTGCACCCAGTCCGGCAAGGGTGGCGAGACCGGATCAACCCCCAGTGCCCGTGTCACGCGCTCGGTCGGAACGATCCCCTCCGGCCCCGTCATGGCCGAACGATAGACAATCTGGTTGCAGCAGGCCTGCCCCTTCCACATCGATTGCTCGATATAGACGAACCGCGCGTCCCAGCCCACGCAGCGGCTACGCATCTCGACCAGCTCGAAGGTGCGGATGCGGGCGCGGTATCGCACCGAGGCCCCGGCCATGGTCATGCCCCAGCGCTCGCGCCGAAGCATCTCGATCAACCCGGTGCGCCGGGCCAGCGGAATGCGCCCGAGATCGTAGAAGGTCAGCGTGCGCCCGTTATTGAGCTCCATCCACAGGTCGATATCCCAGGGCCAGCAGCGATGGCGGCTGACATGGGTTCCGGTCAGGGGAAGGCGCGGCGCATGGCGGGTCACGGCCAACTGGTAAAGCATGCGGGCAACAGGATACATCGGGCAACCTTTGCAACGGGTGGACGGCCCCATTGATCCCCCGCGCAGGGGGGCGTCAACCCGGTCCGTCGCGTCACGCCCTTGTCATCGCGGCCCTGCCCCCTTACCTCTTGGCGAACTCAAGAAACCAAGGGGCGCGCGCAAGGCCATGCTGTCACTCTTCCAGATTCTCCTGATGCTGATCAGCGTCGCCAAGTTCATCATCATCGCCCATATCATCATGAGCTGGCTGATCAATTTCGGCGTGCTGAACATCCACCAGCCGCTGGTGAACCAGCTCTGGCGCGGCCTCGATCAGCTCCTGGCCCCGGTCTACAACCCGATCCGCCGGATGCTGCCCAACATGGGCGGGCTCGACCTCGCGCCGCTCATCGTGATCCTGGGTCTCTTCGCGGCGGAAATCCTGATCCGCAACAACGCGATGTATTTCATCTGACCCTTCTTCTTTGTGGAAATACCCCGGCGGGTCGGATTGCGCAGCAATTCGAAACCCGTGCGCTCAGTGACCCCCGGCAAAGGCAGCCTCATCGCCCCATAGTTCGGACAGCCGCGCATCGCGCCCGCAGGAGTCGCGGTACAGCGTGTAGGCCACCGATTTGCGGCGCGGTCCGAACCGGGTCAGGATCAGCGCGTCGCTGGCGTAGAAATCCTGGTGATAGTCCTCTGCTGGCCAGAAGGGGGCCGCATCCAGGACGGGGGTGACCACCGCCTGTCCAAGCGCGGCCTCGGCCTCGGCAATCGCGGCCTCGGCAATCGCGCGTTCCCCGGGGCCATCGACGAAGATCGCGGTGCGATAGCTCGGCCCCCGGTCGCAGAACTGCCCGCCTGCATCGGTCACATCGACCGAACGCAGGAAGAGCCGCAGGATCTCGTCATAGCCGATCACCTCGGCATCATAGGTCAGCCGCACCACCTCGTAGTGCCCGGTGCCTCCCGCCGTCACCTGCCGGTAGCTCGGGGCCTCGACCGTGCCGCCGGCAAAGCCCGAGACCGCCTCGACAACCCCCGGCACGCTTTCGAAATCGGCCTCCACGCACCAAAAACACCCCCCCGCCAGCACGGTCTGCCGCAGCTCCTGCGCCTCGGCGCGACCGTGATGGGCGATCACGCCCAGCGCGATGCTCAGGGCCAGTGCGGCGGTCTTGATGTTCTGGGCGATGCGGATGCGGGGCATGGGTTTCCTCCTGATGCTCCACCCATCGCGCCGGGGCCGATGAAATACAACGCAACTGCCCGTGAGCTCACAGAGCGGTGAATTCCGCTGTCAGCTTGCGAAACCGCCCTTGCGTATGTACGGGGGGTGTACGGGGGTGTACGCCCGGTGTACGGGGGGTGCTGCCATGAAAATCGCGATGTGGTCAGGTCCGAGAAACCTCTCGACGGCCATGATGTATGCCTTCGCGAACCGGCCCGATTGCGCCGTGGTGGACGAACCTTTCTATGCCGCCTACCTCGCCCTGACCGGGCTCGATCACCCGATGCGGGCCGAGATTCTCGCCGCCCAGCCGCAGGATCCTGCCGAGGTTGCACAGGCTCTGTCCGGCCCGGTCCCGGATGGAAAAGCCCATTGGTATCAGAAACATATGACCCAGCACATGATCGCGGGCGTGCCCCGAGACTGGATGCGCGACGTGGTCAACGTGTTCCTCATTCGCCACCCCGCCCGCGTCGTCGCCAGCTACGCTGCCAAGCGCGAGAACCCGACGCTCGACGATATCGGTTTCCGCCAGCAGGCCGAGCTTTACCGCGAGGTCCTGGCGTTCGGCGGAACGCCCATCGTGATCGACAGTCACGACATCCGCGAGAACCCGCGCGACATGCTGGAAAAACTGTGCGATTCCATTGATTTGCCATTTTCCGAGGCCATGCTCTCCTGGCCCGCAGGCGGCCATGACAGCGACGGCGTCTGGGCCCCGCACTGGTATGGCGCTGTCTGGAACAGCACCGGTTTCGCGGGCGCCGAAGGCCCCTTGCCATCGCTCGATGCCGAGGCCGCAGCCCTGGTCGCTCAGGCCCTGCCCTTCTACGAGGACCTGTCCTCGGCCAAGCTCCGCTGAGCGTCAGCCCTTCAGCAACTGACTCAGCTTCATCGCCACCGCCGGATTGCCGCTGACCTTGAGCTTGCCCATCATCAGCCCCGTCATCGGGTTGAGCTTGCCTGTCAGCAGTTTCACCAGGTTGTCCTGGCTTAGTGACAGGGTGCAATCGGCATCCCGATCCTCGGTCGTGGCACTGCCATCGGCCAGCACGATCACGCCATCCTCGCCGCAATCGAACTTGAGCGAGCCGTCGAAAGCCTTGCCCCCCAGGCCGGCGCGAATGCGCTCTGCAATCTCTTCCAACGCCATCTCGGCCCCCGAATGAACAACCCGCCCAAGGTGATGGGCGGGCTTAGGAAATCTGGCAATGCTGACGTGGCTGGAAGCTCAGCCCTTCAGCCGGCGGTTGCGCATGGCGATCAGCCGAAGGCGCAGCGCGTTGAGCTTGATGAAGCCGGCCGCGTCCTTCTGGTCGTAGGCACCGGCATCGTCTTCGAAGGTCACATGCTCTTCGGAATAGAGCGAGTGGTCCGACCAGCGCCCCACGCAGCGGGCAAGCCCCTTGTAGAGCTTCAGCCGAACGGTGCCGGTCACGTGTTCCTGGCTCTTGTCGATGGCCGCTTGCAGCATCTCGCGTTCGGGGCTGAACCAGAAACCGTTGTAGATCAGCTCTGCATATTGCGGCATCAGCTGGTCCTTCAGGTGCATCGCGCCCCGGTCCATGGTGATCGACTCGATCCCGCGATGGGCCTCCAGCAGCAGGGTGCCGCCGGGCGTTTCGTAGATGCCGCGCGATTTCATACCGACGAAACGGCCTTCCACAAGGTCGAGCCGCCCACAGCCATGTTTGCCGCCCAGTTCATTGAGCTGGGTCAGCATCTCGGCCGGGCTGACTGCCTTGCCGTTGATCGACACCGCATCGCCCTTCTCGAAGCCGATTTCCACGTATTCGGGTTCGTTCGGGGCATCCTCGGGATGCACGGTGCGCTGGTAGACGTAATCGGGCGCGTCGACCGCCGGATCTTCCAGCACCTTGCCCTCGGAAGAGGTGTGCAGAAGGTTCGCGTCGACGCTGAAGGGCGCTTCGCCGCGCTTGTCCTTGGCGATCGGAATCTGGTTCTTCTCGGCGAAGTCGATCAGCTTGGTGCGGCTGGTCAGATCCCATTCGCGCCAGGGGGCGATCACCTTGATATCGGGGTTGAGCGCGTAGGCCGACAGCTCGAAACGCACCTGGTCGTTGCCCTTGCCGGTGGCACCATGGGCCACGGCATCGGCCCCGGTGGCTTCCGCGATCTCGATCAGGCGCTTGGAAATCAGCGGCCGTGCGATCGAGGTGCCAAGCAGGTAGAGCCCTTCGTATTGCGCATTGGCGCGGAACATCGGGTTGACGAAGTCACGCACGAATTCTTCGCGCAGGTCCTCGATATAGATATTCTCGGGCTTGATCCCAAGCATCTCGGCCTTCTGGCGCGCCGGTTCGAGTTCCTCGCCCTGGCCCAGATCGGCGGTGAAGGTCACCACTTCGCAACCATACTCGGTTTGCAGCCACTTGAGGATGATCGAGGTGTCGAGACCGCCGGAATAGGCGAGAACGACTTTCTTCGGCGCGGACATTGGACTCTCCCGGGAATTCGATTGACCGACGGGGCGATACCGGGTTTTCAAGGGGGAAGCAAGTCAGGCGGAGTGTGGTTGAATGGACTATGGCTATCGAATGTTGCGGCATGTTGTGGCGCAGGTTTTCGGCAATTTCGGGCAAGCCGCCCGGCTGACGCTTCTGCTGACCTTCCTGCCGATGGGCCTGCTGCTCGTGCTTTTCCTGTCCACCGGCGCAACTCTGGACCCGTCCATGGGCCAGGGCGACATGCCCAACCCCGGCATGATCTTCCTGCTGGTGCTGGCCGGTATCGTGGTCAGCGCCATCACCTATTGCTGGGCCGCCGTGGGCTGGCACCGTTTCGTGCTGCTGGAAGAATATGGAAACGGGCTTGTGCCGCGCTGGCACGGAGGCTTCGTGCTGTCCTATATCGGGCGGGCGATTCTGCTGGGGATCGTGGTGTTCCTGATCGCCTTCGTGTCCAGCCTGGTTCTTGGCGGGCTGCTTTTTGCGCTGCCCGGCGTGGTCAGCCTTCTGGTCGTGACGGGCTGGGTTCTGGGCATGTCCTGGGTCATCACCCGGCTTGGCCTGATCCTGCCGGCCGCCGCGCTGGGCGAACCGATGTCGATCGGCGAAAGCTGGCGCGCCACGGCCCCGGTGGCGACCGACCTGCTGGTGCCCCTCTTCATCATCGCCCTGGCGATGAGCGTGCTTGGCGGGCTCGTGAACCTGGTGTTCCAGGGCAGCGTGCTCGGCTTCATTCCGCAGGGCCTGCTGTACTGGATCCAGATCCTTCTGAACCTGTCGCTGATGACAACGCTCTACGGCACGCAGGTGCAGGGCCGCACGCTGAACTGATCGGGACATCATGACCGACTTTGCCACAAGGGCCCGCGCGGCCGCCGATGCCATGCGGGACCTCTTCCCGCCCACACCGCTCTTGCGCAATGCTTTCCTGTCGGACCGCTACGGGGCCGAGATCTGGCTCAAGCGCGAAGACCTGAGCCCCGTGCGCAGCTACAAGATTCGCGGGGCCTTCAACGCCATGACCAAGCGGCTGGCCGAAGACCCCGACCGGCGGCTCTTCGTCTGCGCCAGCGCGGGCAACCACGCGCAAGGGGTGGCGTTCGTGTGCCGTCACTTCGGCGTCAGGGGCGAGATCTTCATGCCCGTCACAACCCCGCGTCAGAAGATCGACAAGACATTGGCCTTCGGCGGTGACGCGGTCGAGATCAAGCTGGTGGGCGATTATTTCGACGACACGCTGGCCGCCGCCCAGGCCTTCTGCACGGACACGGGCGGCGTTTTCCTGTCCCCCTTCGACGACCCCGACGTGATCGAGGGACAGGCCTCGGTCGCGGTCGAGATGCTCGATCAACTGGGTGCCGCACCCGACCGCCTGATCCTGCCCGTCGGCGGAGGCGGGCTTTCTGCCGGGGTGCTGTCCTACCTCAAGGCCGGGCGCGCCGGGACGCGGGTGAAGCTTGTCGAGCCCGAGGGCGGCAAGAGCCTTGCTGCAGCGCTCAAGGCCGGGCACCCGGTGACCTTGCCAGTGGTCGATAACTTCGTCGATGGCGCGGCGGTCGCGCGGATCGGGGACGCGCCGTTCGAGGTGCTTGGCACGACCGATCCGGGCGACGTGCTGGCGGCACCGGAAAACCGCATCTGCGTGACCATCTCCGAGATGCTGAATATCGAGGGCATCGTGCTGGAGCCTGCCGGCGCACTGGCGATCGACGCCTTGCAGGATCTTGGCGCCGCGATCCGGGGGCAGACGGTGGTCTGCGTGACGTCTGGCGGGAATTTTGATTTTGAACGTCTGCCCGAGGTCAAGGAACGCGCCATGCGGTTCCGGGGCGTGAAGAAATATTTTATCTTGCGCATGCCGCAGCGACCCGGTGCTCTGAAGGATTTCCTGGGCCTCCTGGGGCCAGGCGATGACATCGCCCGTTTCGAGTATCTCAAGAAATCCGCGCGCAATTTCGGGTCGGTCCTGATCGGGATCGAAGCACGCGAGGCGGGGGATTTCGACGGGCTGTTCGAGCGGATGGAAGCCCGGGGCTTCGCCTATCGCGACATCACCGAAGACGAGGTTCTGGCAGAGTTCCTGATCTAGGCCGCTTCCGGCCGGGGCAGGTCGGGGCCGAAGGCCGCGAGCGATTCGTGAAACAGCCAGTCGATATGCACCATGTCGACCGCCTTGCCCTCGTGCGCCTTGTGTTCGGCCTCGGTGCAGGCAAGGGCCAGATCCGCGAAACCCAGGTTGAGCGCACTGCCACGCAGGGCGTGAAAGTCGGCCGCCTGCGCACTGGCCGGGTCGGCGCACAGCCGCGTCAGGGTTTCAACCATCTCGTCAAGGAAGATGGCCGCGACTTCGGCAAAGTCATCCTCGCCGATTTCCTGTTTCAATTCGATCAGCCTGGCCCGGTCGATCATGGTTGCCTCCAACGCTTGCGATGCCCCCATCTGCGCGAGCCTAGGCCGGAAGGCTTTAAGAAGGTCTTGATGACCCGCCCGAAACGCGGGGCATTTTAGGCTTCATCCCCCCTTAACCTCCCGCTGGCATCCAGGGCAGATCGCTAAAGGAAGGGGCGCATTTGCCCGACGATTCGACATTACTGACGGCCAGGGCCGCGGGCGATGGCCAAGGGGCGCCGCCCTGCGACGTGCTGGTGCTGGAAAGCAGCCGTGCGCAACGGCAGCTTCTGGCCACCATGCTGCGCCGATGGGGCTATCGGGTGACGATCTGCGACCACCCCAAGCAGGCGCTAGAGGTGCTGGAAGGCTCGGACATCCCGATTGTGCTGACCGACTGGATCCTGCCGGACATGACCGGGCCGGAGTTCTGCCGCGCTTTCCGGGCAATGCAGCGCGAAAGCTATGGCTACGTGATCCTGCTGACCTCGAAAACGGAAAAGGCAGACCTCGCGCAGGGGCTCGATGCAGGTGCCGACGATTTCGTGGCCAAGCCCGTCTATCCGCCAGAACTGCGCGCGCGCATCAAGGCGGGGCAGCGCATCGTGTCGATGCAGGGCGAGCTTGTGACCCAGAACCGCAAGATTCGCAGCACCTTGGCGGAACTGCGCACGCTCTACGATGCGCTCGACCGTGACCTGCACGAGGCCAAGAGGCTCCAGGAATCGCTAGTGCGCGAAACCTTTCGGCCTGTTCGCAACGGCTCGGTCGCGCTGACGCTGCGCTCGTCGGGGCATGTGGGCGGCGACCTCGTGGGGTTCTTTCCGATCCCGGGCGACCGTGTCGGGATCTTTTCCCTCGATGTCTCGGGCCATGGCGTTACCTCGGCGCTTCTGGCCGCGCGTATGGCCGGGCTTCTGGGCACCGCCGCGCCGGAACAGAACGTGGCACTGGTGCAGACACGGGGCGGACAATGGGCCGCCCTGTCCCCCGATGCAGTGGCCCGCAAGCTCAATGACATGATGTTCGCCGAGGTGGAAACCGATCTCTACTTCACGCTCTGCCTTTGCGATGTGGACCTTGCCAGCGGTGAGGTGAAGATGGTGCAGGCCGGCCACCCGCATCCGGCGATCCTGCGTTCAGATGGATGCGTCGACTGGATTGGTTCCGGCGGCATGCCGATCGGTCTCTTGCCCGATGCGGGGTTCGACACGGTGCAATTCACCCTGTCGCCCGGCGACCGCTTGCTGCTGCATTCCGATGGCTTCACCGAGTGTTCCGGCCCCTCGGGGGGCTTTCTGGGCGACCGGGGACTGGCCGAGATGCTGAGCGGTCAGGTTGACAGCAAGCCCGAGGATTTCCTGCCCAAGCTTCTCGGTTCACTTGAAGCCTACGCCGCAAGGCCCGAATTCGAAGACGACGTGTCAGCCGTTTGCCTGCACTTCACACCCCAAGCGCCCGGCGCAGCGCGCTGACGAAATACCGGTCCCCGTCGACCGCCAGCTGCGCCTCGGCGTCGTCCCAGGACAGGAACACAGGCTGGTGCCAGGGCTCGGTCGGAGCGGTCAGGCGCGGGCCGATCTCGGCCAGGTAGATCGTGCACAGCTTCTGCGCCCAGATGTCGTAGTCCGGCATGTAGGTAAAGCGGTGAAACATCCCCAGTCGACGTGGCGAATGAATGCGATACCCGGTTTCCTCGACCACCTCCCGATAGAGCGCCGACAAGGGCGACTCGCCCGGGTCGATCCCGCCGCCGGGCAGTTGCAGTTCGGCCAGAGGCCGTTCCTGGAAGGTGGCGAGGATGCCGCCTTCCGCCCGGATCACCGCGTAGACGCCGCGCCGGGGCTGGTAGTATCGGCCGGGCTCCGGCTTCTGTCCGAAACGGCGGTTCATGGGCGCTCCTTGCAGGGCTTCGGGCGGTTCATGGGTTGGCAAGGCGGTTGCCCCGCATATATGGGCGCGGTATGCCAGCCCCCGCGGCGGAAGGAAAGCCAAGCCTATGACCCTCAGCACCAAGATCGCCTGGGACGATACCGTCCTGCCCTTTCAACTCGACAGGTCCGACGTGCGTGGGCGCGTCGCGCGGCTCGATGGCGCCATGGACCAGATCCTCGCGCAGCACGACTATCCCCGCGGGATCGAGTCGATGCTCGCGGAGATGGCGCTGCTGACGGCCCTGGTCGGCCAGGCGATTAAGCTGCGCTGGAAGTTGTCGCTCCAGGTGCGCGGCGACGGCCCCCTGCGCATCCTCGCCACCGACATCTACGCCCCCGCCAAGGAAGGCGAAAAGGCCCGCATCCGCGCCTATGCCTCCTATGACAAGGAACGCTACGACGAGGGCGCCGACCCGTTCGGCCAGATCGGCAAGGGCTACTTCGCGATCCTGATCGACCAGGGCAAGGGCAACACCCCCTACCAGGGCATCACGCCCGTGGCGGGCGGCTCTCTCGCGGCTTGTGCCGAGGCGTATTTCGCCCAGTCCGAGCAGTTGCCCACCCGCTTCGCGCTGTCCTATGGCCACAGCACCGAGCCCGGCGGGGCCAGCGGTTGGCGCGCGGGTGGCGTCATGATCCAGCACATGCCCAAGGCCAGCCCCCACGTGACCGGCGAAGGCGGGTCCGGCGAAGATGGCCTGCTGGCCGCCGAGGATCTGCTGAACGACGAGGAAGGCGAGAACTGGAACCGCGCCAACATCCTTCTGGACACGGTCGAGGAGCTGGAGCTCGTGGGCCCCTCGGTCGCGCCCACCGACCTGCTCTACCGGCTTTTCCACGAAGAGGCCCCCCGCGTCTTCGACGCCATGCCGGTGGAATTCGGCTGCACCTGTTCCGATGCCCGCGTGCGCGAAAGCCTGTCGATCTACTCGGCCAAGGACATCGCTCACATGACCAGGGACGACGGCACCGTGACCGCCGACTGCCAGTTCTGCGGTGCGCATTACAGCTTCGATCCGCTGACGCTCGGCTTCGAGGCGGTGAAGAACCCCGATGGCAGCGACAAGTGACATCGACCGCATAGAACGGGGGCTGGCCGGGTCTGCCCCGGCCTCGTCCGACTATGACCTGAACCCCGGCATCGTGCTGCCCGAGGGGCGCAAGCTGAAACCCGCCGCCGTGCTGATGCCGATCATCGAAACGGACACCGGCGCGCGGGTGATCCTGACCATGCGCTCGGCGCGGCTCAAGCATCATCCCGGCCAGATCGCCTTTCCCGGCGGGCGCATCGACGACACCGATGCCGACGCAGCCGCCGCCGCGCTGCGCGAAAGCCACGAGGAAATCGGGCTCGATCCCGGCAACGTGGAAATCCTGGGCCAGCTTTCGGCCCATGAAACCGTGACCGGCTACACCGTGACCCCCTTCGTGGGCCGCATCCGCGCGCCCTTCACGCCTCTGCCCGAGGCGGGCGAGGTGGCCGAGGTTTTCACCGTGCCGCTATCGTTCCTGATGAAACCGGGCCATTACCGCGTGGAACGCCGCCGGTGGCGCGGCATGTGGCGGGCCTATTACACCGCGCCATACGGCCCCTATTACATCTGGGGCGCAACGGCGCGGATGCTGAAGGGCCTGGCCGATCGGGTGGCGTCATGATCCTCGACACCGACTGGCTGCATCACCCCGGCACGCAGAAACTGTGCAAGGCGCTGGAGGCCGAGGGGTTCCATGCGCTCTTCGTTGGCGGCTGCGTTCGGAACGGGCTGCTTGGCCTGCCCACGGATGACATCGACATTTCCACCGATGCGCGCCCCGAGCGGGTGATGCAGATTGCCGAGGCCAACGGGCTCAAGGCCGTGCCCACGGGGATCGACCACGGAACCGTGACCGTGATCGCCGACGGGCTGCCTCACGAAGTCACCACCTTCCGCCGCGATGTGGAAACCGATGGCCGCCGCGCGGTGATCGCCTTCGCCGACGAGGTGGAGGAAGACGCCATGCGCCGCGACTTCACCATGAACGCGCTCTATGCCGATGCCACGGGCCGGGTGATCGACCCTCTGGGCAGCGGTGTTGTCGACTTGCGGGCACGGCGGCTTCGCTTCATCGGCGACCCGCATGACCGCATTCGCGAAGACTACCTGCGCATCCTGCGCTTCTTCCGCTTCCACGCCCATTACGGCGACCAGCAGGCAGGCTTCGATGCCGAGGGCCTGGCCGCTTGCGCCGAAATGGCCGATGGCATCGACAATCTCTCGCGTGAACGGATCGGGGCCGAGATGCGCAAGCTCCTGCGCGCCGCCGATCCTGCCCCGGCCATTGCCGCCATGGCGCAGGCGGGCATCCTGCGCCATGCCCTGCCCGGGGCCGACGCGAAGGCCCTGCCGATCCTGATCCATGCCGAGAACGATCTTGGCATTGCGCCCGACCATTGCCGCCGCCTGGCCGCGATCGGCGGCGAGGATCCCGGCGATGCGCTGCGCCTGTCCAAGGCCGATGCCCGCCGCGTTGCCCTGCTGCGCGAGGCCGTTGGCTCGATGATGGGGGCAGGCGAACTGGGCTACCGCGAAGGCTTCGACACGGCGCGCGACGTGCTCCTGCTGCGCGTGGCGCTGCTGGAACAGCCACTGGCACAGGCCGAGCTGGAGGCCGCAGAGGCCGCCGACGGGCTGCAGCTGCCGGTGAAGCCTGCCGACCTCATGGCGCTTGGCCTGCAAGGCCCCGCGCTTGGCGACCGCCTGCGCGAGATCGAGACGCGCTGGATCGGCTCGGGCTTCACCCTGACCCGCACGCAGCTCCTGCCTTGACAGGCGGCGCGCGCTGACGTCCTGTCGCGCGACCGCAAACAGGACCCTTCCCTTGGACCCGCTCTACGCCTTCGTTTTCGCCGGACTCTTTTCCCCCGGCCCCAACGTGATCTTGCTGACCGCCTCCGGTGCGCGCTTCGGCTTCCGCGCAACGCTGCCGCATGTGGTGGGCGTGGCGCTTGGCGTGGGCGTCATCGCGGCTCTCATGGGGCTGGGTGTCGGTGCGCTTCTGCTGGCGCAGCCGGGGCTTGCGCTGGTGCTCAAGATCATCGCCGCAGGCTGGATCCTGTGGATGGCCTACAGCCTGGTGCGCGCGTCTGACCTCTCGGCGGGCAAGGCCGGCGAAAAGCCCTTCACGCTGCTTCAGGCAGTGCTGTTCCAGTGGGTCAATCCCAAGGTCTGGGCCGTGGCCATGGCCGCCGCCGCGGGCTACGGGCTTGGCCAAAGCCCCTGGGCCGAAGCGCAGCGGCTGGCGCTGGCCTTTTCCGGCATCAACCTCTTCGTTTGCCTCTTCTGGAGCTTCGCGGGCGCGCTTCTGGCGCTTTTGCTGACCACGCCGCGTGCGTGGACGGTGTTCCGCCTGTGCATGGCCGCAGCCCTTGCCGCCTCTGCCGTCATGGTCTTCCTGTAACGTCCGGGCTATATCTGCCGGGAACAGGGCCATTTCAGACGCAAGATGTTTCACTTCTTCGAAAAGCTGGTCGACCCCTACACGGACTATCCCGAACGGGACAGCCCGCCCAACCGACTGTGGCCCTTCCTGTGGGACTACTCCCAACCCTTCAAGCGCCTGTTCCTCGTCACCGCGATCATGTCGGTCGTCGTCGCGATCATGGAAATCTGGCTGATCTCCTACATGGGACGGCTGGTAGACCTGCTGACGGGATCGGAGCCCGGCTCATTCATCGCCGCCCACGGGTGGGAGCTTCTGGCCGTTGCCATCTTCATCCTGTTCCTGCGCCCGATCCTGCACGGGCTGGACGTCGCACTGCTCAACAACGGGATCCTGGTCAATTTCGGCACGCTCATCCGCTGGCGGGCGCATCGCCACGTGCTGCGCCAATCGGTGGGCTGGTTCGAGAACGATTTCGCAGGCCGCATCGCCAACCGCATCATGCAGGCCCCGCCCGCCGCGGGCGACGCCGTCTTTCAGGTCTTCGACGCCATCACCTTTTCGCTGGCCTACCTTGTCGGCGCAGCCATTCTGCTGGCCGATGCCGATCTGAGGCTGGTGCTGCCGCTCCTGGTCTGGTTCGCGCTTTACGCGATGCTGGTGCGCTGGACGATGAAACGCGTCGGCCCCGCCTCCAAGGCCAGTTCCGATGCGCGCTCCATGACCACGGGGCGCGTCGTCGACAGCTACACCAATATCCACTCGGTCAAGCTCTTCGCCCATCACGACAGCGAAATCAGCTACGCCAAGGAAGCCATCGAACACACGCGGCGCACCTTCGCGGCCGAAATGCGCATCTACACGATGATGGACGTGATGCTGACGGCGCTGAACGGCTTCCTCGTGGTGGCCGTGGTGGGCTGGGCCGTGTGGCTCTGGATGCAGGGCACGGCCTCCGTCGGTATCGTGGCGGCGGCGACCGCGCTGACCTTGCGGCTCAATGCCATGACCGGATGGATCATGTGGGCGCTCTCGACCTTCTTCCGCTCGCTCGGCGTGGTGGCCGAAGGGATGGAAACGATCGCCCAGCCCATCACCCTGACCGACGCCCCGGACGCCAGGCCGCTGGCCCTGTCGCAGGGCGAGGTCCGGATGGCCCAACTCAGCCACCATTACGGGCGCGGCTCGGGCGGCTTGCAGGACGTGACGCTCACCATCCGCCCCGGCGAAAAGGTCGGGCTTGTGGGCCGGTCGGGCGCGGGGAAATCGACCCTGGTCAAGCTGCTGCTCCGGTTCTACGACCCCGAGGGCGGACAGGTCCTGATCGACGAGCAGGACATCACGCAGGTGACGCAGGACAGCCTGCGCAGCCATATCGGCATGGTCCAGCAGGACAGTTCCCTTCTGCATCGCTCGGTGCGGGAAAACATCCTCTACGGACGCCCGGGCGCGACAGAGGCCGAGGTGATCGAAGCCGCCAAGCGCGCCGAAGCGCATGACTTCATCCTCGACCTGGAGGACCCGCAGGGCCGCAAGGGCTATGACGCCCATGTGGGCGAACGCGGCGTGAAACTGTCGGGCGGCCAGCGCCAGCGCGTGTCGCTCGCCCGCGTGATCCTGAAGGACGCGCCGATCCTTGTGCTGGACGAGGCCACCAGCGCGCTCGACAGCGAAGTCGAGGCCGCCATTCAGGATACGCTTTACGGTGTGATGGAGGGAAAGACCGTGATCGCCATCGCGCATCGGCTGTCCACCATCGCGCATATGGACCGGATCGTCGTTCTGGACGATGGCCGCGTCGTGGAAAACGGCACACATGAAGAGCTGCTGGCACAGGCCGGCCTTTATGCGGGCTTCTGGGCGCGTCAGTCGGGCGGTTTCATCGGCACCGAGGAAGCTGCCGAATGATGAATCGCCTCGCCAACCTGATCGACGCCTTCCGCCCCGCTATGGGTCCGCCGCCCAACCGGCTGCTGGCCTTTTTCGACTGGTGTCTCAAGGGCGCCTGGCCCGTGCTGATCGGCGCGGCGCTGGTGTCGGGCCTTGCGGGCATGTTCGAGGTCGGCTCCGCGCTGATGCTGGGTCTCGTCATCGACGCCGCCAGCGCCACGGATCCCGCCGCGATGTTCCGGGACCACTGGCCGCTTCTGCTGGCGGGCACGGCCTTTTTCCTGCTGCTGCGTCCGCTGGCTTTTGCCGCCTCTTCTGCGGCCAGCACCCTTGTCGTCGGCCCCGCCGTCAACGTTCTGGTGCTGCAACGGCTCAATCGCCACACGCTCGGCCAGTCCGTCACCTTCTTCGATGACGATTTCGCGGGCCGCATCGCGCAGAAACAGATGCAGACCGCAAGTGCCGTGACCAACGTGGTGACGGAGTTCGTGAACGTGGTCGCCTTCGCCCTGGCCTCGCTTATCGGGTCGCTTCTGCTTCTGCTCACCATCGACGCGCGCATGGCCGGGGCGCTGGCGATCTGGCTTGTCCTCTATTTCGCGACGATCAGCTTCTTCCTGCCCCGCGTGCGCAAGCTGTCCAAGGCGCGGGCGGGGGCGCGCGCCGCAGTGTCGGGGCAGGTCGTCGACACCCTCACCAAGATCAAGACGGTCAAGCTCTTTGCCCATCACGCCTTCGAAGACCGCTCGGCGCTGAAGGCGATGGAGCGTTTCCGCGAAAAGGCCATTGGATTCGGGCGCATCTCGGCCGGGTTCCGGCTGGCGCTGATGACGGTCGCGGGCGCGCTGCCCGTCCTTCTTATCGGGGGCACGGTCTGGCTCTGGTCCCGGGGCATCGCCAGCACGGGCGACATCGCCGCAACCGGGGCCGTGTCGATCCGCATCGCGCAGATGACGGGATGGGTCAGCTTCGTTCTGATGGCGATCTATTCCAACCTGGGCGAGGTCGAGGACGGGATGAACACGCTCTCGCCCCCGCATCGGCTGACCGACCGCGACGACGCGCTGGAGGTGGAACGCGCGCGCGGCCATATCCGATTCGACGACGTGAGCTTCGCCTATGGCCGGGAAACGGGCGGCGTGGAACGCCTCAACCTCGATGTGCAGCCCGGCGAAAAGCTGGGCATCGTCGGGGCCTCGGGCGCGGGCACATCCACCCTCGTCGCGCTTCTGTTGCGCCTTTACGACGCCGAGGAGGGCCGGGTTCTGCTCGATGGCCACGACGTGCGCGAGGTGACGCAGGAAAGCCTGCGCCGCCAGATCGCGATGGTCACGCAGGAAACCGCCATGTTCAACCGCTCGGCGCGCGACAACATCCTTTACGGCCGCCCCGGCGCGCATGAGGAAGAAATGATCGCGGCGGCCCGGCGGGCCGAGGCGCATGACTTCATCCTCGGGCTGGAAGATCACACCGGCCGCAAGGGCTATGACGCCTACCTCGGCGAACGCGGCGTGAAACTGTCCGGCGGCCAGCGCCAGCGCATCGCCCTGGCCCGCGCCTTCCTCAAGGATGCCCCCGTCCTCGTGCTGGACGAGGCCACCAGCGCGCTCGACTCAGAGGTCGAGGCCGCGATCCAGGACACGCTGGCCGACGTGATGGAAGGCAAGACCGTCATCGCCATCGCACACCGCCTGTCCACCATCGCCCAGATGGACCGGATCATCGTGCTGGACGAAGGCCGCGTCGTCGAGGAAGGCACCCATGACGCACTGCTTGACGCGGGCGGGCTCTATGCGCGCTACTGGAACCGTCAATCGGGCGGCTTCATCGGGATCAGGGAAGCCGCCGAGTAGGAGGTGCCCCATGTCCGAGATGGATCTCGAAACCGTTCCCGCCGAGGATTTCGGCCGCGCCCTGACGGGCATCGGCGTGAACCTCCTGTCACCAGACGTGCGCGCGCTGGCCGCGTTTCTGAAAGATGTCTTCGGCCTGCCCGCCTATCAATTGACCGATGATTTCGCCATCATCCGCCACGGCCAGATGCTGATGCAGCTGCATTCCGACGGCACCTATCACAGCCACCCCCTGCTCGGGGTCGTGCCGGAATCGCCCCCGCGCGGCGGCGGCCTGCAACTCTTCCTGTTCGGGATAAACCCCGATGAGGCCGCGGAAAAAGCCGAAGCCGCGGGCCACATGGTTCTGGAACCCCCCGCCGACAAGCCCCACGGTCTGCGCGAAGGCACGATCCTCAGCCCCGAGGGCTACGCCTTCAGCCCCGCGGTCCCCAAGGCCTAACCGCTTCCCGCCGGGGCCAAACCGCGCTATGCGCTGCCCATGGAAATCACGATTCAAAGACTTGGCCACAAGGGCGACGGCATTGCCGAGGGCCCGATCCTTGCGCCCCTGACTCTGCCGGGCGAAACCGTCGACGGTGATGTCGTGGACGGCCGCATGGACACCCCCCGCATCCTCGCCCCCTCGCCCGACCGGGTCAAAGCCCCCTGCCCCCATTTCCGCCAATGCGGAGGCTGCGCGTTGCAGCATGCCTCGGACGCGTTCCTTGCCCGCTGGAAACAGGAGGTCGTCGAAACCGCCCTTGCCGCGCAGGGCCTGACGACCGAGTTCCGCCCCATCCACATATCCCCCCCGCGCAGCCGCCGCCGCGCCACGCTCGCGGGCACCCGCACCAAGAAGGGCGCGCTTGTCGGCTTTCACGCCCGCCGCTCGGACACGATCGTGCCGATCACCGATTGCCACGTGCTGCACCCGGACCTCGTGGCCGTGCTCCCGACGCTTGAACAGATCACCCGCCTTGGCGGTTCGCGCAGCGCGACGCTCGCCTTCGCGCTCACCCGCTCCGAAAACGGCATCGACTGCGCCGTCACCGGTGGCAAGCCGCTCGAAGAGGCGCTGCGCCTCGCCCTGCCGCAATTCATCCGCCAGTTCGCCCGCCTGACCTGGGACGGAGAGACCGTGTTTACCGAGACCCCGCCCACGCAAAGCTTCGGCACCGTCACCGTCACCCCGCCGCCCGGCAGCTTCCTGCAAGCCACCCCCGATGGCGAAGCCGCCCTCGTCGCCGCCATGAAAGAGGCCGTGGCAGGCGCGCGGCATGTCGTCGATCTCTTCTCCGGCGCGGGCACCTTCACCTTCCCGATCGCCGCTGCCGCGCCCGTCCACGCCGTCGAAGGCGACAGGGCGATGATCGCGGCACTCGACCACGGCACGCGCCATGCCACCGGCATCAAGAAGGTCACCGCCGAGCAGCGCGACCTCTTCCGCCGTCCGCTGATGGCCGAAGATCTCGCCCCTTATGACGCCGCCGTCATCGACCCGCCGCGCGCGGGCGCCGAGGCGCAGGTGCGGGAACTGGCCGCGTCCGATGTCGCCAGGATCGGCTTCGTCTCCTGCAACCCGGTCACCTTCGCGCGCGATGCGAAAATACTCACCGATGCGGGATATCGCCTCGACTGGGTGCAGGTGGTCGATCAGTTCCGCTGGAGCCCGCATATCGAAATTGCCGACGCCTTCTCGCGCCCACATATGTAACCCGCATTTCGAGGGAGGCATTTGATGCAGGAACGGCTTCGGACCTGGCTGGAAACGGCACTGGTGCGCAACACGATCATCGGCGTGATCCTGTTCAACGCGGTGATCCTGGGGCTGGAAACCTCCGGCCCCGTCATGGCCAGGGCGGGCGGGCTCATCACGCGGCTCGACCAGCTTTGCCTCGCGTTCTTCGTGCTGGAGCTGTCGACCAAGCTCATCGCCTATGGCCCCCGCTTCTTCCGCTCGGGCTGGAACCTCTTCGACGCCGCCATCATCGGCGTGGCCCTCATCCCCGGCGGCCAGGGATTCGCGGTGCTGCGCTCGCTGCGCATCCTCAGGGTGCTGCGCGTCGTCTCCGTCGCCCCCCGCCTGCGCCGGGTGGTCGAAGGTTTCGTGCGCGCCCTGCCCGGCATGGGCAGCGTGTTCCTTCTGATGGGGATCATCTTCTATATCGGCGCGGTCATGGCGACCAAGCTCTTCGGTGACAGCTTCCCCGACTGGTTCGGCGATCTCGGCCGGTCGGCCTACACGCTCTTCCAGGTCATGACGCTGGAAAGCTGGTCGATGGGCATCGTGCGCCCGGTGCAGGAAATCTACCCCTATGCCTGGGCCTTCTTCGTGCCCTTCATCATGATCACAACCTTCGCCGTGGTGAACCTGCTGGTGGGTCTCATCGTGAACTCGATGCAGGACGCCCATTCCGAAGAAGAACACGCCCAGACCGACGCCTATCGCGACGAGGTGCTGGACCGCCTGAAGGCCATCGAGGCGCGGCTGGACCGGCAGGGATGATCCTGCGCGCCTTCGCCCCCTCAGACCGCGACTGGCTGATCGCCCGCCACCGCAGCCTCTATGGCGCAGAGTTCGGCTTCACCCCCGATTTCGGTGACAGCATTGCCGACAAGCTCGACGCCTTCCTCGCCCGGCCGGACCCGGCGAAGCGGCTCTGGATCGCCGAGGAGACGGGCCAGCGCATCGGCTCCATCGCCGTCTCCAGCCGCGACGGGTCTGCCTTTCTCAATTTCGTTCTGCTGGAGCCTTCGGCGCGCGGCAGGGGCCTCGGCCATCACCTGATGCAACCGGCCCTTGATCATGCCCGTAGCCACGGATTCACCCGGGCAAGGCTCGAAACCTACAGCTGCCTCACTGCCGCCCGCGCCCTCTACCGCGCGCATGGCTTCGCGATCGTGGACTCCGAGCCGGGCTGGCGAAGGTTCGGGCAGGTCTTCGACCGGGAGCTCTGGCAACGACGCCTTTGATCCCGGCGCAGTCCCGCTCTCCCCGGCCAGCGGGCAGACCGCGCCATCGCTCTTCTTCTTGGTCCAAATACTCCCGCCGGTGGCACCCTTTCCCCTCGGCCGGGCCAGCCGGAAAAACCGTGGCACCTCCCTGTCCGGGGCACCGTGGCAACTGCGGCATGACGAGGCTCCCGGCGCAAGCCGGGGGGTGAGGCGGGCCGCTCCCGGGTCGACGCCGAAGGCGGCGAAACCGGATGTCGTCTGCACGCATGGTGTACGGGGGGTGCACAGGGGGTGTACGCATGGCACCCCCCTTTTTTCGAGCCTCAGGCCTGTCGGCTCAGTTGCGCCACGCCCAGCACATCGAGCACCTTCGCCTCGATATGTTCGGCGTTCATCGCCGCCGTGGCATACATGTCCTCGGGGCTCGCCTGGTCGATGAAACTATCGGGCAGAACCATCGACCGGAACTTCAGTCCGCGGTCGAAAACGCCCTCGTCCGCCAGGAGCTGCGCCACGTGGCTGCCGAAGCCGCCAACGGCGCCCTCCTCGATGGTGATGAGCGCCTCGTGATCCGCGGCAAGCTTCAGAATAAGCTCTGAATCCAAGGGTTTGGCAAAGCGTGCATCGGCAATCGTCGGCGTGATCCCGCGCGCGGACAGCGCCTCGGCAGCTTTCTGAACTTCGCTCAGCCGGGTCCCGAAAGACAGGATCGCAACCCGCGCGCCCTCCTGGATCATCCGGCCCTTGCCGATCTCCAGCGGCTGCCCCCGCTCTGGCATATCCACACCCACACCCTCGCCACGCGGATAGCGGAAGGCAATCGGCCCCGCGTCATGGACCGCGGCAGTTGCCACCATGTGCACCAGCTCCGCCTCATCCGCCGCCGCCATCACCACGAAACCGGGCAGATTGGCAAGGAACGCCACGTCGAAAGACCCCGCATGCGTCGCCCCGTCGGCGCCCACTAAGCCCGCGCGATCAATGGCAAATCTGACGGGCAGGCGCTGGATTGCCACGTCATGCACGACCTGGTCATAGCCCCTTTGCAGGAAGGTGGAATAGATCGCGCAGAAGGGTTTCATCCCGCCTGCCGCCATCCCCGCGCAGAAGGTCACGGCATGCTGTTCGGCAATGCCCACGTCGAAGGTCCGCTTCGGGAAACGCTCGCCAAACAGATCAAGCCCCGTTCCATCCGGCATCGCGGCGGTAACGGCGACGATCTTGTCATCGTCTTCAGCCTCGCGGATCAGGCTTTGCGCGAAAACCTTGGTATAGGAGGGCGCGTTCGAGGGCGCCTTGCGCTGTTCGCCGGTCACCACGTCGAAGGGCGCGCGGGCATGGCCACGGTCCGCATGCCCTTCCGCATGCCGAAACCCCTTGCCCTTCTTCGTGATCGCATGGATCAGGATCGGCCCGTCGGCCCGCGCCTTCACGGTTCGAAGGACAGACACCAGCTGCTCCATGTCATGCCCGTCGATGGGACCGACATAGGAAAAGCCCAGTTCCTCGAAGAGCGTGCCGCCAACGGTCGCCGCCTTCAGCAGTTCCTTCGCGCGCCGCGCGCCTTCCTGGAAGGGCTCTGGCAGCAGCGACACAGCGCCCTTGGCGGCGGCCTTCAGTTCCTGGAAGGGCGCACCCGCATATAGCCGCGAGAGGTAGGAGGAGAGCGCCCCGGTCGGCGGCGCGATGCTCATTTCGTTATCATTGAGGATCACGATCAACCGCTTGCCCAGGTGGCCCGCGTTGTTCAGCGCCTCGAAGGCCATGCCCCCGGTCAGGGCCCCGTCGCCGATCACGGCAATCGCGTCACCTAGCCCGGTCTCGATCACCCCACCCAGGTCGCGCGCCACGGCAAAGCCGAGCGCCGCAGAAATCGAGGTCGAGCTATGCGCCGCGCCGAACGGGTCGTAGGGCGACTCGCTGCGCTTGGTGAAGCCGGAAATCCCGCCTTTCTTGCGCAGGGTCGGCATCGCCTCGCGCCGTCCGGTCAGGATCTTGTGGGGGTAGCACTGATGGCTCACGTCCCAGATCACCTTGTCGCGCGGGGTGTCGAAAACCGCATGCAGCGCCACGGTCAGTTCCACCACGCCAAGCCCTGCGCCGAGGTGCCCGCCGGTCTTGCTGACGGCGGCAATCGTCTCGGTGCGCAGATCATCGGCCACATGGCGCAGTTCAGAGACCGACAGCCCGCGCAGATCGGCCGGGGAATGGATCCGGTCCAGATGGGGCGTGTCGGGGCGGTCGCTCATGAAGGTCTCCGAATTCGGTTACTGGTCGCGGGCGATAACGAAACGGGCCAGATCCCGCAAGGTTTCCGCGTCCGGACCGAAGGCATCGAGCGCGTCAATCGCCTCGTCGATCAGGGCGCGGGCGCGGGCTTTCGCGCCATCGAGACCCAGAAGCGAAACGAATGTCGCCTTGCCCGCCTCGGCATCCTTGCGCAGCGCCTTGCCTGCTTTCTCGGCATCGCCTTCAACATCCAAGATGTCGTCGGCGATCTGAAAAGCAAGGCCAACGGCGCGTGCATAGCGCCGCAGGGGGCTAGGATCGGCCCGGCCAAGGATCGCGCCGGCGACCACCGGCCATTCCAGAAGCGCCCCGGTCTTGTTGGCCTGCAATTCGGTAATCTGGTCGAGCGTCAGGGGACGATCCGCCGTTTCAGCCGCGATGTCCTGCGCCTGGCCCAGGACCATGCCTTGCGGGCCAGAGGCGCGGGCAAGGGTCAGCACCAGGTCTGCCCGCTGGTCGGCGTCACCCGTGGCCGGATCGGCCAGCAGCTCGAACGCGAAGCTTTGCAGCGCGTCGCCCACCAGCACCGCCGTTGCATCGTCCCATTTCCTGTGCACTGTCGGCAGGCCCCGGCGCAGGTCGTCGTCGTCCATGCAGGGCAGATCGTCATGAACAAGGCTGTAGGCATGGATGCATTCGACGGCGCAGGCCGCCTGCATCGCCCCGCGAGCAGAGCCGCCAGTCAGCCGCGCCGCTTCCAGCACGAGGAATCCACGCAACCGCTTGCCGCCCGCCGTCGCGTAGCGCATGCCTTCGGCGACCCGGTCAGACCCCAGCACTGCCATGCGATCCGATAGGGCGCGGGCAATCGCGTCCTGCGCGTCAGTCAGTTGCAACTTGAACAAGGATCACAGCCCCTCGACCGGCTTCGCCCCCGTGGGCTGCCCGTTGGCATCCAGCGTGATCTGCGCGACCTTTTCCTCGGCCTCCTTCAGCTTCGCCTCGCAGCGCGCCTTGAGCGCAGCCCCACGTTCGTAAAGCTTGATGGAATCCTCCAGCGCCACGTCACCCCGGTCGAGCTGACCCACCACCGTTTCCAGTTCCCGGATCGCTTCTTCGAAGCTCATGTCCTCGATCGGTTTTTGGTCGCTCATCTGCTTCTCTCCGTCAAAACGCGCACATGGGTGGCAGCCGAAGCTGCAAGGGCGTCCAGATCATAGCCGCCTTCGAGTGTCGAGACCATGCGGCCACCGCAATGCCTATCCGCAATATCGCATAGCCGGTGCGTGAGCCACTCGTAATCCCCTTCCACCCAGGCCAGTTGCGACAGCGGATCGGCGGCGTGGCAGTCGAACCCGGCCGAGACCAGCAGAAGCTCTGGCCGGAACGCCTCCAGCCTCGGGAAAACCCGCGCTTCATAGGCCTCTCGCATCGCCTTGCCGCCGGTGCCGGGGGCAAGCGGAACGTTCACCACGTTGTCATGCGCGCCGGTTTCACTGACATCGCCAGTATCGGGCCACAGCGGCATTTGCTGCGATGTCACCAACAGGGCGCGCGGCTCGTCCCACAACAGGGCTTGCGTCCCGTTGCCGTGATGGACGTCGAAATCGACGATGGCAACGCGAGACAGCCCGTGGCAATCAAGCGCGTGTTTCGCCCCGATCGCCACGTTGCCGAAGAAGCAAAACCCCATGGGCAATTCCTGCTCGGCGTGGTGGCCCGGCGGACGCACGGCGGCAAACGCGTTGGTCAACTCGCCGGACAGCACAAGGTCGATCGCCCGTTGAACGCCCCCCACGGCGCGGTAAAGCGCGGGCAGGGATGTGGGCGACAGGAAGGTTTCCTCGTCGGTGTCGGGGTCCAGCATCGTGAAGCCCTGCGCCGGAACACTTGCGCGTATGTGGTCGAGATAAGCGGGCGTATGCAGCGTCAGAAGGCTGCCATCACTGGCCAGCGGGGCCTCGTAACGAAAAAGCCGCAACCCCTCCAGCGCGTGCAGAACGCGGGCCAGCCGTGCGGGTTGTTCGTGGACATGGGCGGGCGTCACATGCGCAAGGCAATCGGGATGGGTGACAAGCCCAGTGCCCACCTCAGGCCTCCATCAACCCGGCCACATGCACCGCGACCGACGCGGCCAGGGCATCGAGGTTGTAGCCCCCTTCCAAAGACGACACGACGCGGCCCGCGCAGGTAGCGTCGGCCACCTTGCACAGTTCCCGCGTGAGCCAGGCGAAATCCTCGGTCGACCAGTTGAGGTTCGCCAGCGGGTCATCCTCGTGCGCGTCGAAGCCTGCCGAGATCAGCAAGAGCTCGGGCTCGAATTCCTCCACCCTTCGCAGAAGCCGCGACCCGTAGACAGAGCGCATCGTCACCCCATCGGTGCCGGGCGACAGGGGGGCATTGATCACGTTGCCATGCGCGCCCCGTTCATGGGCGGCCCCGGTGCCGGGATAGAGCGGCATCTGGTGCGACGAGATGAAAAGCGTGCGCGGCTCGTCCCACAGAAGGTCCTGCGTGCCGTTGCCGTGGTGCACATCGAAATCCACGATGGCGACGCGCGACAGCCCATGCCGTTCGAGCGCGTGCTTGGCGGCGATAGCGACGTTTCCGAACAGGCAGAAGCCCATGGCCCGGGCCTTTTCGGCATGGTGGCCGGGCGGTCGGGTCGCAACGAAAGCGTTCTTCGCCTCGCCCGCCAGAACGGCATCCACAGCGGCAAGGCAGCCACCCACGCCGCGCAGCGCGGCCTCCCAGGTGCCGGGCGACATCGACGTGTCGGGGTCGAGCGCGGCAAAGCCCGTATCGGGGGCCGCATTCCTGATCGCCGACACATGGGACGCGGGGTGTGCCAGCAGTAGGTCGGACTCTTCCGCCATGGGCGAGGGGCGGCGATCGAGCCCGTCGAACTCGGGTGCGGACAGCGCGCGGTTGACATGGTCCAGCCGCGCGATCTGTTCGGGATGGCCGGGCGGCATCTGGTGTGAAAGCCCGGCGTCATTGGTCATCAGGATCGTCATTTGACACCTCAGTCGGGGGCCAGCATGTAGCCCGCGCCGCGCACCGTCTGAAGGTAGCGCGGCTGTTTCGGATCGGCCTCAATCTTGCGGCGCAGGCGGGTGATCTGCACATCGACCGCGCGTTCCTGGCTGGTAGAGCTGCCAACCCCCTTGTCGCGCCCGAGATCTTCGACCAGCTGCGCCCGGCTGACCGGCTCATTGGGGCAGGCCGAGAAGATACGCATCAGGGCCGATTCCGTCGCGGTCAGGCGGATTGGTGTCTGGCCTTTCCACATCTCACCGCGCTCAAGGTCATAGCGGATCTGCCCCAGGTGCAGCATCTTGGGGGTTCCCTGCGCCTCTGCCACGCTTGGCATGCGCCGCAGGATGGCATTGATGCGCAGCAGCAACTCGCGCGGCTCAAAGGGCTTGGCAAGGTAATCGTCGGCCCCGGCTTCCAGGCCCGAAATCCGGTCATCGGCTTCGCCGCGCGCGGTCAGCAACAGGATTGGCGTGGCGATGTCCTGACGCAGCGATCTGGTCAGGCTGATCCCATCTTCGCCCGGCATCATCACGTCGAGCACGATCATGTCAAACTCCAGCCCGGCCAACAGGCGACGGGCATGAGCGGCGTCGCGGGCCGCACTGACGATATAGCCGTTACGGATCAGGAACTTCTGAAGAAGTCCCCGGATGCGCTCGTCATCATCGACGATTAAAAGATGTGCCGCCGGATCGCCCATTTACCCCCCATCTGAATTGGAAAGGTAATGGTGTCGAAGCTCCGGGTCCATCATCTGTTCCAGCACTGTGCGAAACCCTGCCACGGCCTCGGGTCCGGCAACACGGTAAGCCGCGCGCATCCTGGTGCGCTGCGCCTCGGACAGCTCGCGTTCCAGCGAAATGCCCTTGTCGGTGAGGTAGAGGTGGCGTTCCCGCTTGTCGCGAGTGCCCACGCGGCTTTCGACCAATCCATCCTCGACAAGCGTGCGCAGGACCCGGTTGAGCGACTGCTTGGTCACGCCGAGAATGGCCAGCAGGTTGTTGACCGTCGTGCCGGGGCTTCGGTTGATGAAGTGGATCGCGCGGTGATGGGCACGGCCGTAGGCATAGTTTTCGAGGATCCGGTCCGGGTCTGCGGTAAATCCGCGATAGGCGAAGAACATCGCCTCGATCCCGCGCCGAAGCTGTTCATCGGTGAGGAAAAGCAGGCTTTCGCCGCTGCTTACAGGATTTGCCGCGCCCCGTTCGGCCATTGAACTGCCGCCTCCCCCTTGGTTGTCCGTTCGCGGCCCAAGTTTATGTCAGCCTTGTTGACTTTCCAAGAATCAATTGTTACCGAATGCCCGGTTTGGCGAAAGATTGTGTCCGGTTCGGCCCTATTTTGCGCAACAAACCGAAAATTACCGAACGACCCCCGGCTGAAGGTGACACTTATGGGCGCTGCATACGACGATCGCGACGGACTGATTTGGATGGATGGCAAGATGATCCCGTGGCGGGATGCCAATGTGCATATCCTGACACATGCCATGCACTATGCCTCGTCCGTGTTCGAGGGCGAGCGCGCCTATAACGGCAAGATCTTCAAAAGCCGCCTGCATTCCGAGCGCCTGCATTTCTCTGCCGGGCAGCTCGACTTCCAGATCCCCTACACGGTCGACGAAATCGAGGCCGCCAAGCAGGAAGTGCTGACCGCCAATGGCCTGACCGACGCCTATGTGCGCGCCGTGGCATGGCGTGGGGCCGGTGAAGACATGGGTGTCGCCTCGGCCCGCAACCCGGTGCGCCTTGCAATCGCGGCCTGGGAATGGGGTGCCTATTACGGCGACGCCAAGATGAAGGGGGCCAAGCTCGACATTTCCAAGTGGAAGCGCCCGAGCCCGGAAACGATCCCGAGCCACGCCAAGGCCGCTGGTCTTTACATGATCTGCACGCTCTCGAAGCACGCCGCAGAATCCAAGGGGTGCTCTGACGCGATGATGTTCGACTATCGCGGCTATGTGGCCGAGGCGACCGGCGCCAACATCTTCTTCGTCAAGGACGGTGAAGTGCACACGCCCAAGCCCGACTGCTTCCTCAACGGCATTACCCGTCAGACCGTGGTGGGCATGCTGAAGGACCGCCAGATCAAGGTGCATGAACGCCATATCGAGCCGGGCGAGCTGGAAAGCTTCCAGCAGTGCTGGCTGACCGGGACCGCCGCCGAAGTGACCCCGGTGGGCCAGATCGGCGACTACAACTTCGAAGTGGGCGCCATCGCCCGCGACATCGCCGCCGGATACGAGAAACTGGTGCGCGAATAAGCCCTTCGGCACGAAAAACAAAAAAGGCCCCGGCAGAGATGCGCGGGGCCTTTCTTGTTCTGGTGTAGTCCCCGACGGCACGGACTGGGTGGGGGCAAGATAACCGCACCGCCGGGGCGAGACGTTGCTCGTCTACTACAAGGACATTTGTGCCGCGTTGGATTGGCAAATTGAGGGAAGCCGCGCGAAATCGGCGCGGCCCTTTTCGGGCATTTCGATGGCGGCGCTTGATTTGAACAAAATTGAGCGTCAAGCTGACAGGGATGGTGATGCATTTTCAGCCCTCTGCCAGCCCTCAGGCACCTGACCAGGTGGCGTTCCACCGGACGGAACTTGGCGTGATCCTTGGTCTCTACGGGCGCATGGTCGCTGCCGGGGAATGGCGGGACTACGGGATTTCCTGCCTGCGCGACGTGGCCGTCTTCTCGGTCTTTCGCCGCACGGCAGAGCATCCGGTCTACCGGATCGAGAAGCGCCCGAAACTGGCGGGGCGGCAGGGCCAGTATGCCGTGATCGGCATGGATGGGCGTATTCTGAAACGCGGTCATGACCTGCGAACCGTCCTGCGTGTTCTGGAACGCAAGCTGATCCGATCCGTCGAATAGGGCCTTTCCTATGACCCGGGCTGAAGCACCCGGCGGCGGGCCGTGATCGGGCCGTCCCCGGCCTCTTCGATACGCGCGGCCGCGTCCTTCAGCGGCTCATAGGCGACGGCCATGTGGCTGGCATTGGCATGGAGCAGCATCCGCTCGTTGGCCATGAACCCTACGTGACCTTTCCAGAACACGAGATCGCCGCGCAGGAAGGGTTCGCCGTGGTGAAGCTCTCTGCCAAGTTCGGCCTGCTGGTCCGAATCGCGGGGGCAGTCGATACCGCAGGCGATCAGCGCCATCTGAACAAGGCCCGAACAGTCGAGACCCCACCGGCTGCTGCCGCCCCAGAGGTAAGGCGATCCAAGAAACAGGTCGGCCACGCCCACGGGATCCGCGAAGCGGGCGCGCATGGGTTGCAGATGCGGGCGCGGGATGTAGTGGCCCGTGTGAATGCGCAGGTACTTGTCATGCTCGCCAACGACCTTCACCCGTGACCCGAAAAAGATCGCCACTTCGGGAGGGGCCTTGAGATCGGGCTTGGGGTACAGATGGGTCGCGGGCGAGGCCACCCAATGCGTTGGCTCTTCGGGCGAGACGAGCGCTCCGGACAGCACATAGCCGACCTGCCCATCCCGCTCAGCCTGTCCGAAGGCAAAGCCGTCGAAGCTTTCAAGGACGTGGAAGACCTCTCCGAACAGGAGCTGGCTGACACGCTTGCCGCGCGGCTCGTCGGTGATATTGGCCATGGGCTGCGTCACCATCATTCGGCGGCCCTGAACGAATTTCCCAGCCTCCACCTGACCTTGCAGGCTGACATGGGCCACGCGGCCATTGGTGGGCGTGATGCGCGGATCGAACGTCACTTCAGCACCTCCGGCAAAGCCTCGAAGATCGCACGGGCAGCTTGCCCCACGCCCCCCTTGGGGCGGGCCGGGGCATCGGCGGGCTGCCAGCCATAGATGTCGAAATGCGCAAATCGCGGGGCGGACTTGGCAAAGCGGCGCAGGAAGAGCGCGGCGGTGATGGAGCCTGCGAAGCCACCCGACGGCGCGTTGTCGAGATCGGCGATTCCCGGTTCGATCATGGTCTCGTACGGCTCGTGGAACGGCATCCGCCAGACAGGATCCCCCACGCGCAGGGCCGCCCCCGACAGAGCCCCGGCAAATCCATCATCATCCGTGTAGAAGGGCGCGATATCGGGGCCGACCGCCACGCGCGCAGCCCCCGTCAGGGTTGCCATGCAGATCAGCAGGTCGGTCTCGGCTTCAGTCGCCAGGCTCAGCGCGTCGGCCAGGACCAGCCGCCCTTCCGCATCGGTATTGTTGATCTCGACGGTCAGGCCATTGCGCGCCGTCAGCACGTCACCGGGCCGGAAAGACGCCCCCGACACGGCATTTTCAACCGCCGGGATCAGGACGCGCAGGCGCAGGCGCATCCCTGCCCCCATGATCATCCGCGCCAGTCCCAGAACCGTCGCGGCCCCGCCCATGTCCTTCTTCATCAGGGCCATGGACGAGCCGGGCTTGAGGTTGAGCCCCCCGGTATCGAAACATACCCCCTTGCCCACAAGTGTCACCTGTGGGCCGGCATCGCCCCAGGTCATCTCGATCAGGCGGGGCGCACGCGCGGCGGCGCGGCCCACGGCGTGAATCATCGGGAAATTCTGCGCCAGCAGATCGTCGCCCGTGATGACCGAGACCGGCGCGCCGAAAGGCTCGGCCAGCGCACGCACGGCGTGTTCCAACTGGTCCGGCCCCATGTCGGCCGCAGGGGTGTTGATCAGGTCTCGCGTCAGCCATTCGCCCGCGGCAATGGTCTCCAACATCGCGGGCTCAACGCTATCGGGGGCCACCAACCCCGCCTTCAGCGCAGGTTTGTCCTTGTATCGGGTGAAGCGGTAACCGGTCAGCAACCAGCCAAGCGCCGCTTCCCGTTCCTCGCCAGCCTCCAGGCCCGGATCGAGCCGATAGGTGCCCTCGGGCAGTTTCGCCAGCGCCGCCCCAAGGGCAAACCGCTTGCGCGCGCGGGTCTCGGGCGTGCCGCGCCCAAGCAGAACGCGCGCGATGCCACCTTCGGTCGTCGGTAGCAGGCAGGCCTCGCCAAGCCCGGCGGCAAAGCCGGTCGTCCTTGCCCATGATGCCTGGTCCGGCGGCAGGTGCGACAGGGCATCGTCCAGCCCGGTCTTGTCGATACAGGTCACGGAAATTGCCGCGCGGTCGGCGGAAGCGAAGGCTCTGTTCATGCTGGATCCGTCAAGAAACTACGCCACCAGCCTAGCGCGACGGGCCGCGGCTGCAAGGCGGATCAGCCCGAGACATCCTCCAGATCCCAGATCGCGTGAATGGACCGTTCGCCAACCCGGATCAGCCGGGCGCGGGTCGCGGCCAGCGCGACTTGGTCCCGCTGCGCGATACAGGTCAGGACATCCTGCGCGACACGCGCCAAAGTTGCCATGCCGATCTTGCTGGCCGCCACTGCCAGGGCCCGCACTTTCAGAACCATGTCTTCGGGCCGACCCCCGGGATCAAACGCGACAAGCGACTGAACCTGCTCGCTGATCGACTGCAAGGTCTGGGCGACCTCATGTTCTGCCCGGACCTCACCCATCTCTTCACACAGTTGTTCCAACCGCTCCGGATTGAACCGCGCCGGTTCCTCCAGCCGCAAAACGGCGACTTTGCTTGTCATCACTCACTCCACGATCCGCCCCCACGGATGCGGAGAACTCTGGCCGTGCTTGTTGAAGAAAGGGTTGAGCCTGCGGCCAAAAAAACCTCGAACTTTCACACAATCCCGCCTATCAGGGGGACCGCGACGACGGAGGACCCATGGAATACGCATCGCCCCTGCCCAACTATCTGGCCCGCCGCTACCATAGCTGGAAAGCCACGGAATACGCCGAGAACAAGGCCTGGTTCCACCGGCTGGCCGACGAGGGACAGCACCCGCGCGCCATGGTGATTTCCTGTTGTGACAGCCGGGTCCATGTCACCTCGATCTTCGGGGCGGAAACGGGCGAGTTCTTCATCCATCGCAACATTGCCAACCTCGTGCCGCCCTATGCACCCGACGGGGACCACCACGGCACTTCGGCTGCGGTCGAATACGCGGTGACTGCGCTCAAGGTCGCGCATATCGTCGTTTTGGGCCACTCCAGCTGCGGAGGCGTGAACGGATGTATCCAGATGGTGTCCGGCAACGCGCCCGAACTGGAAAAGCCCAACAGCTTCGTGGGCCGCTGGATGGACATCCTGCGCCCTGCCTGCGAGGACACGGCCAGCATCAGCGATCCGCATGAACGTCAGCAAGAGCTGGAAAAACGCTCGGTCCTGGTGTCGATGGCGAACCTCATGAGCTTCCCCTTCGTGTCAGAGGCCGTTCGCGACGGGCGGCTCAGCCTGCACGGGCTTTGGACGGATATCGCGTCGGGCGGGCTCGAATGCTACGACCCCGCCCGGGCTGGGTTTGTCCAGGTCTGACGCTCAGGGACGCCAGTAGAGATCGTAACCCTCGGGCCAGGACATCCGCGCTTCCATGCGGATGGTGCGGATATCACCGGGCTCGACGGTCAGATCCCATGCGTGGATGCCGCGGCGGCCGTCCAGGTTTTCCTCGCTCGGCTCCATCGACAGCTCGAGGTCAAGGTCCAGGTCATCCTGCTCGGAATAGGGCACGGCGTAGATCAGGCGCACGGTTTCAGGCTGATCCGACAGGTTGGTCACCCCGAACTCCACGATCTGCACCTGCATGTTCGAGCGATTGAAGAAGCCTTCATCCCCTTCGTTGCGCGACAGGTCATGCCAGAAGAGTTGCAGGTGATCGACCGAACCGAAGGGCAGTTCCACCTCGCCGCCGGGCGGAATGGTGTCGAGGTAGCGGTCGGACAGGAAGGCCCCGTCGCGATAGACGCTCATGTCACCCATGATCATCGGCTCGCCGGTCGTATTCTCGGCGCGGGCAACAAGGAAGGCCGTCTGGTCATGGCGCGGGTTGCCCTCGATGCTGATCTCGGCGTCCAGCGCCAGCGGGGCGAAGGGCACGAAGGTGTCTTCACCGACGGTCAGCGTTTGGGGTGACGCGACCTCGGCGCTATAAGCCAACCCGTAGCCGGACAGGCCGGCATCTTCCATCACGACAATGGGCGCGACCACCGGTTCCATCATTACCGAGCCCGCGACACGATCGGAGAAGACCTCGACCGGGCGCTCTTCCTCGATGCGGGCAAGCGAGGGCCACACGCCCGTCATTTCCAGAACTTGCCCCCATTCTTCGCCCGACAACGTCAGCGCGACATCCTCCCACCGATCCGGCAGCGGGATACCCACAAGGGCGCTGCGCTCGATGGTCAGACGGTGCTCGACGGTGGAAAGCTGGGCCGTGTAGGCCATTTCCCAGAACGGGCCGTCGATGAAGTAGTCGATGGCAAGGTCAAGCTCGGCGGCCTCGCTCAGTTCGACGGGAATGACCAGCGCGACGCTGTTGGCCCCAAGCGGATAGAGCGCGGCAAGAGCGCGCTCCAGTTCTGCGCGCGCTTCTTGCAGCTCGGCGATTTCCTCCTCCAGCGATGCGCGGGCGGCGTCCTGGTCGTATATCGCGTCTGCAAGCGTCTGCATCTGCGTTCCAAGGGCACCGAGCACTTCACCCAGATCCCCCGGATCAACGCCTTCCGTGCCGCTGCCCGAGGCGTAGCTTTCAAGGAAGCGGCGCTGAACGGCCAGAACGCTCATGTCGGCATCCAGCCCGGCTATCGCCGCCTCGATGTCCTCGATCGACTCGTCGATCGCGTCCATTCGGGCACGCAGCTCCGCCTGCGCGCTCGTGTCGAAAGACCCATCCTCGAAGCCGGGCTCTGTGTCGAAGCCAATCGGGCCAAGCGCCCGACCATCGGGCAGGGTCACGCTGATGCGCGGGCCGTTCTGCATGTAGGCAGGCACCGGCACCAGAACACGATGCGCCCCTGCCGGAACGCTGACGCTGAACTGCCGCGTCACCTCGGCCCCGCCGCCATAGATCACTGCGCCCGTTACATCGGCGCGCAGTGCGAAATCTTCTGCCTGGGCCATGCTGGCCACGAAAATGCTGATTGCAAATATATGAAAACGCAAAGGAAACCCTCCCTGCTAGCGATACAGAGAGGGTTTCCCGATCATGATGAAAGGTCAAGCTTGGCGAAGAGGTGGCGATAAGGAGCGGTCAAATCCCGCCGACATGCGCTTTCACGGAGGGGCATCCGGTTACGCAGCAGCGGTGGTCGTCAATGAGAAAACAGGCGTTGTTCCAGGTCCTGCGCGCTGAAACCGATGGATTTGATGGTGCATACCTGCACGTGGCTGTTGATGTCGAACAGGCAAAGACCATCACGGCTATAGGCGACATAAAACCCGATATCTCTCAGCGATCGCGACAACTGATCCTCGGTCGTGGCCGCGGCAATCACCGGGCGCACGGTCATGGTCAGCATGGCCGCCATTTCCGAACCCAACCGCCCGGATATGCGGGCCTCGGGCCAGGCCGCGTGGCGAAACGGGCTGATGGAAAGCGGCGTGGCGTTGGTCGTGTCGATGCGTTCGAACATGGTCTTGTCCTCCGGGCTCTGTGTTGCCCCACACCGCCTGTCTAGGCGCTGTCCTTGGCCATGTCCCACGACCGGAGGGACATGGTGGCCTCTCCGGCGCACAGCGCGATAGTCCTTGGGATAGGCCCCCAGCCCCATCCGCGCCGCGCGTCACCGCATTCGGAGCCCCGAGACGGTCCCAAAACGGAAACTCCCCGGGGCATGGGAACCCCGGGGAGCATTCTGTCGTTCGGTCTGCGAAGGGGGTATCAGCCCTTCTTCAGCACCCGCTTGCCGAGGGTTTCGGCAATCTGCACCGCGTTCAGGGCCGCGCCCTTGCGCAGGTTGTCCGACACGCACCACAGGTTGATGCCGTTCTCGATGGTCGAGTCCTGGCGAATGCGGCTGATGAAGGTGGCGTAATCGCCCACGCATTCGATCGGGGTCACGTAGCCACCCGTCTCGCGCTTGTCGACAACCAGGATACCCGGTGCCTCGCGCAGGATATCGCGGGCTTCCTCTTCATCGAGGAACTCTTCGAACTCGATGTTGATCGCTTCCGAATGGCCCACGAAGACCGGCACGCGCACGCAGGTTGCGGTGACCTTGATCGAAGGGTCGACGATCTTCTTGGTTTCGACGACCATCTTCCATTCTTCCTTGGTCGAGCCGTCTTCCATGAAGACGTCGATATGCGGAATCACGTTGAAGGCGATCTGCTTGGGGTAAACCTTGGGGGCCACTTCCTGGCCCGGCACATACATGCCCTTGGTCTGGTCCCACAGCTCGTCGATGGCCTCCTTGCCGGTGCCGGACACGGACTGGTAGGTCGAGACAACGACGCGCTTGATCTTGGCACGGTCGTGCAGCGGCTTCAGCGCCACCACCATCTGCGCGGTCGAACAGTTGGGGTTCGCGATGATGTTCTTGTTCTTGTAGTTGTCGACGGCTTCGGGGTTCACTTCCGGCACGACCAGCGGAATCTCGGGATCGTAGCGGTAGAGCGAGCTGTTATCGATGACGATGCAGCCCGACTTGGCGGCCTTGGGCGCATATTGCTTGGTCGCCTCGGAGCCGATGGCGAACAGCGCGATGTCCCAACCGGTGAAGTCGAATGTATCGAGGTCCTGGGTTTTGAGAGTGGTCTCGCCGAAGCTGCACTCGGTCCCGAGCGAACGGCGCGATGCCAGCGCGGCAATCTCGTCCACCGGGAACTGGCGCTCGGCCAGGATGTTCAGCATTTCGCGGCCCACGTTCCCCGTGGCGCCGACAACGGCAACTCTGTAGCCCATGATCTTGTCCTCTTTGCTGGGAACAGCGGCGCACATACCCCAAGGGAATGGAAAGCAAAAGGGCCAACAGGCTTGACTTATGCTGCAATTGCGAACATGTGGCCTCTGTGCCCATTGGCCGCGTGAGCCGAACGCCCCGGATGCGACGCCGTCGCCCTTCGTTCATGGCACGAGAATTCCCCAGCCCCCATCACGCAGGGTCTGACGGTCTGGCCGGTGGCCCGGGACTCGCCCGTGGCAGACAGAGCGCCTGACCGCACCCCTCGTTGCCCCTGATCCCAGGGGTGCTGAATCATATGACCCCGCGCGCGATCCACGCGCCGGAGGAAAGGACCAATTTGCTCGATTTCGACATGCTCGGCCTGTCGCCGACTCTTCAGGCCGCGGTGAAGGCCGCTGGCTACGACACCCCGACCCCGATCCAGAACCAGGCGATTCCGCTCGCGCTGGAAGGCCATGACATCATGGGGCTCGCCCAGACCGGCACGGGCAAAACCGCCGCCTTCGGTCTGCCGCTGGTGGAACACCTGATGAAAATGGAGGGCCGTCCGCAGCCCAAATGCGTCAAGGCCCTGGTGCTGGCCCCTACGCGAGAGCTTGTGAACCAGATCGCAGAAGCGCTGAACCTTTACGTCAAGGGCTCCAAGCTGCGCGTTGGCACGGTCGTGGGCGGTCAGTCCATCAACACCCAGATCCGCTTCCTGTCGCGGGGGATCGACATCCTGGTGGCCACGCCGGGCCGCCTGATCGACCTGATGGACCGGGGCGCCGTGCGGCTTGATACCGCGCGCTTCCTGGTGCTGGACGAGGCCGACCAGATGCTGGACCTGGGCTTCATTCACGCACTGCGCAAGATCGCCCCCAAGCTTGGCCGTCCGCGTCAGACCATGCTGTTCTCGGCCACCATGCCAAAGCAGATGGAAGAAATCGCATCGACCTACCTGCGCAACCCGCGCCGGGTTCAGGTCTCGCCCCCGGGCAAGGCCGCCGACAAGATCACCCAATCCATTCACTTCCTCGACAAGGGCGAGAAGGTCAGCAAGCTGAAAGAGCTTCTGCTGCGCCACCCCGAAAGCCTCAGCCTCGTCTTCGCGCGCACCACGCACGGTGCCGAGCGGCTGATGAAACAACTGGTGGCAGACGGTTTCGACGCAGCCTCGATCCACGGCAACAAGAGCCAGGGTCAGCGCGACCGCGCGATCAAGGGCTTCCGCGAGGGCTCGATCAAGATCCTCGTGGCCACCGACGTGGCCGCACGCGGGATCGACATTCCCGATGTTCGGGTGGTCTACAATTTCGACCTGCCGGATGTGCCCGACAACTACGTGCACCGCATCGGCCGCACCGCCCGCGCGGGCCGCGACGGCGAAGCGGTTGCTTTCTGCTCGGCCGAGGAAGTGGGCCAGCTGAAGGATATCGAGAAGGTCATGAAGGTCTCGATCCCCGTGGCCAGCGGTGACCGTCCCGAGCCGGTGAAGGCCGACAAGCCCAAGCGCGGTGGCGGCGGTGGTCGCGGCCGTCGCCCGCAGGGTGGCGGTGGCGGTCAGGGCATGAGCCAAGGCAAGCCGCGCCAACAGCGCCGCAACAAGCAGCGCCGCCGCTCGGCAGCATGAAAAAAGGGGCCGCATCACGCGGCCCCTTATTCATTCGGAGAACGGCGAAATTCAGACAGCCGCCTTGCGCATTTCCTCAAGGTAGATTTCGCGGATGCGCGGCACCAGTTCGCCCACCTTGCCTGATCCCACGGGCTTTCCGTCAATCTCCACCACCGGCATGACAAAGGCCGAGGCCGAGGTGATGAATGCCTCGGCGGCGTCCTGTGCTTCGGCGATGGTGAAGGGGCGTTCTTCCACCTTCATTTGCGCCTCGCGGGCAAAGCGCAGGACGGCGGCGCGAGTGATGCCGTGCAGGATGTCGTTGGACAGCTGGCGCGTGACGATGGTGCCGTCCTTGGTCACGATATAGGCGTTGTTCGAGGTGCCTTCGGTCACGAAGCCATCCTCCACCATCCAGGCATCATCGCACCCGGCCTTCTTGGCGGCCATCTTGCCGAGCGAGGGGTAGAGCAGCTGCACCGTCTTGATGTCGCGGCGATGCCAGCGCAGGTCTTCGACGGAAATCACCTTCATCCCCACCTTGGCCTGCGGCGCGTCCGCAAGACCCGGCTTGTTTTGGGTGAAGAGCACGATGGTCGGCTCGGTGTCTGCCGGCGGGAAAGCAAAGTCACGGTCGTCCGGCGCCCCGCGCGTGATCTGAAGGTAGATCAACCCGTCGACGATGCCGTTCTTCTCGACCAGCTGACGGTGAACCTCCAGCAGATCCTCGGTGCTGATCGGGTTGGCCATCTCCAGCTCGTTCAGCGAGCGTTCGAGGCGCTTGGCGTGCCCGGCGAAGTCAATCAGCTTGCCGCCAAGCACGCTGGTCACCTCGTAAACGCCATCGGCGAACAGGAAGCCCCGGTCGAAGATAGACACCTTCGCTTCGGTTTCCGGCAGGTAGTCGCCATTCACATAGACGGTGCGGGTCATATTCGGGGTCTCCTCAGACTTGGCGAACGGCGCCCTTGGCGGCGCTGGTGGTGAGGGCCGCATAGGCCTTGAGCGCGGTCGTCACCTTACGGGCGCGCGGCTTGGCGGGCTTCCACCCTGCGGCCTCCTGCGCGGCACGGCGGTTGGCCAGTTCCTCTTCGGACACGGCGAGGTTGATGGTGCGGTTGGGGATGTCGATCTCGATCTTGTCGCCATTCTGGACAAGACCGATCGCGCCGCCTTCCGCCGCTTCCGGCGAGACGTGGCCGATCGACAGGCCCGAGGTGCCGCCGGAAAAACGCCCGTCGGTCAGCAGGGCGCAGGCTTTGCCCAGCCCCTTCGACTTCAGGTAGGAGGTCGGGTAGAGCATTTCCTGCATCCCCGGCCCACCACGCGGGCCTTCGTAGCGGATCACCACCACGTCGCCTTCCTTGACCTTGCCAGTCAGGATGTTGCTGACGGCCTCGTCCTGGCTTTCACACACATGGGCGGTGCCGGTGAATTGCAGGATCGAGGCATCGACGCCCGCGGTTTTCACGATGCAGCCATCCTCGGCGATATTGCCGAACAGGACCGCAAGACCCCCGTCCTGGCTGAAGGCATGCTCCTTGGACCGGATCACGCCCTTTTCCCGGTCGGTATCCAGTTCCTTGTAGCGGTTCGACTGGCTAAAGGCCTGCGTCGTGCGCACGCCACCGGGGGCTGCCTTGAACAGGCTCTCCGCCTCGGGGTTGTTCGCCACCGCGATATCCCACTTGGCAATCGCCTCACCCATGGTGCTGGAATGCACGGTGTGACATTCGTTGTGCAGCAGGCCCGCGCGGCTAAGCTCGCC
>NZ_CAXREX010000325.1:0-16880 GCF_964229645.1 Nioella sp.
TATGCAGAGTTGCCTGTCAGTTGCAAAAAATAACCATGTGACTGAGGCTGACAAGAGCTCACTCCATAGCTCTATTGTGCATGGGGCCAGGGCCGTGTTCTAGATGGACAGATGAGCGCAGGGCCTCTAGCACTGGCGGGACCTCTCGGGCGGCATGGGTGGCTTCGCGCACCAGGCCGTCGAAATGGCGGGTGACGGCGCGCACCCGGTCGCGGTCGCGGAAGGCCACGTAGTAGCGTCCGAGATAGATCGCGGCGAGTTTCGGGCCGAAGATGGTGATCGGGGCCGAGTAGACGCGGCGGGCATCGTACAGGAAGAGCCGGAGCGTGGGGTAGAACTGATCGTGGACGGAGAGGATCCAGTCGATCTGGTCCCGGCGGATAGCTGCATCCAGCCCGGCATAATAGCCCTGGCCGAGCGCGAAGGCCTCGATCTCGTGCAGGGGCAGGGCGATTTCGTAGTCGCATTCGGAGGCGCGCATCCAGTCGAGCCGGGCCTCGGCCGCCGCGATGGCCTGGCCGGGGCTGCGGTTCATCGCCGGGGTATATTCCCAGTCCATCACCGCATGGGTCTTGAGCATGTCGGGAAGCGTCGCGGGCACGTGGCGGATTTTGTAGCCTGCCGCCTCCTCGTGCCAGGCGAAGATCTGGTCATCGGCGGAGCTGGCGCGCTCGGTTTCGGTCAGGGTGGCTGTGAGCAGATCGGCGGTGGCCTCGGGCCGGTCGGAGATCCCGAGGAGCCAGTCGGTCGAAACCGAAAGCGCTTCCGCCGCTGCCGCAACAAGGTGCCCGCCGGGCATCCGCGCATCCCCGTCGGACAGAAGCTGAGAGATGGTCGAGCGATCCACCCCTGCGGCGCGGGCAAGCGCGGCACGGCTGGTGCCGGTCTGGGCCATTGCTTCGGCGAGCCGGTCGCGGAAGAGGGCGGCCCGGTCGAGCTTGTTCACGCTGATACGCATTGTTGAAAAAAGTCACCAATGTTGAATTCATGTTGAGAATTCCCGGACTGCCTGGAAAAAGCAAGCCCTGATAGGAGCTTGTGGAAACGCACCATCAAGAGTGAGGGACGAACATGCGGGTCGAATGGCCGACGCTTCTGCTGATCTTGGGTTGTTACGTGGTCTGGGCGCTGGGGCTTTACTGGCTGCCGGGGATCTGGATGCCGCTGGCCATCGCGGCGCTTGTCGTCTCGATCGCGCTTCAAAGCTCGCTTCAGCACGAGGTTCTGCATGGGCATCCCTTCCCGGGGCGCAAATGGGGCGCGGTGCTGGTCTATGCCTCGCTGAACCTGGCCATTCCCTATGGGCGCTTTCGCGATACCCACCTGTCGCATCACCTCGACAGCACCCTGACCGACCCTTACGACGACCCCGAAAGCAACTATCTCGACCCGGCGGTCTGGGGCCGGCTGGCGGGGCCCGTGAAGTGGCTCTTGCGGCTCAACAACACGCTTCTGGGGCGGATGCTGCTAGGCCCGGCGATCGGGCAGGTTACCTTCATGGCGGGGGACTGGCGGCAGGTGCGGGCCGGCAATCGGCGCGTCCTGCGATCCTGGGCGGGGCACGCGGTGATGATGGGCGCGATCCTGTGGCTGGTCAGCCTGTCGGCGGTGCCGCTCTGGGCCTACCTGGCCTCTGCCTATGCGGGGTTGTCCCTGCTCAAGATCCGCACCTTCCTGGAACACCAGGCCCACGAGAAGGTGCGCGGGCGCACGGTGATCATCGAGGACCGGGGGCCGCTGGCCGTCCTCTTTCTCAACAACAACCTGCACGTGGTGCACCACATGCATCCGCGCACGCCCTGGTACCGGCTGCCGCAGCTCTATTTCTCGAACCGCGAGAAATACCTGACCCGCAACGAGGGCTACCGCTATGACAGCTACGCGCAGATCTTCCGCCGCCATCTGCTGCGCGCGAAGGACCCGGTGCCGCATCCGCTGTGGCCGCGCCAGTGAATTGACTTGCCAAGGCCCCGGGGCCGGGTGAAACAGGCCCATGCCCCTCTGGATACCCGTCACGATCCTTGCCGCCTTCATGCAGAACCTCCGGTTTCTGCTGCAACGGCACCTGAAGGTCACCAGCCTGTCGACGGCGGGGGCGACCTGGGCGCGATTTCTGTATTCCGCGCCGCTGGTGGCGCTGATCGTGCTGGCGGTATCGGGGGCGACCGGGCAGGGCCTGCCCGCCCCCAATGCGCGGTTCTGGGGCTTCGTTCTGTCGGGGGGGCTGGCGCAGATCGTGGCCACCATGTGCGTGGTGGCGCTGTTCGCGCGGCGCAATTTCCCGGTGGGGATCACGCTGGCCAAGACCGAGGTGATCCTGACCGCCCTTCTGGGCCTCGTCGTGCTGGGGGACGCGGTTTCGACACCGGTGGTGGTCGCCATCGGCTTCGGCTTCGCGGGTGTCGTGCTGCTGTCGGACCCGCCCAAGGGTGACGTGACGCTGCCATGGCGGGCGCGGCTGTTCAACGTGGCCTCGGGCTATGGGCTGGCCTCCGGGCTCCTCTTCAGCATCTCGGCCGTGGGCTACCGGGGGGCATCGCTGGCGCTGGAGGAGGGTTCGGTCTTCCTGCGCGCCTCGTTCACCCTGGGGGCGGCCACGGCGGTGCAGGCACTGGTGCTGGGGGCGTGGCTATACTGGCGCGAACGGGACGAGATCGGGCGGGTGCTGGCCAGCTGGCGGGTGTCGGGGCTGGTGGGACTGACCTCGATGCTGGGATCCCTGGGCTGGTTCACCGCCTTTACCCTGCAAAGCGCGGCCTATGTGAAGGCGCTTGGGCAGGTGGAACTGCTGTTTACCTTCCTCTTCTCGGTCTTCTGGCTGAAAGAGCGGTCATCGGCCAAGGAACTGGGCGGCGCGGGGCTGATCGTGCTCAGCTTGCTGTTGATCGTCTGGGGGGCGTTGTAGGGCCATGGATATCGTTCTGAGCATCGCGCCGGTCTTCGTGCTGATCTGCCTGGGATACGGGCTGCGCCGGGGGGGGATCCCGTCGGCGGAGTTCTGGAACCTCAATGACAGGCTGGTCTATTTCCTGCTGATGCCGGCGCTTTTCTACGTGCGCATTTCCACCGCGGACCTGTCGGGCGAGGTGCTGGCGACGATGGCCAGCGTGCTTTACGCCGCCTTCTTCGCGGCAACGGGCTATGGCGTGCTGGTGGGGTGGCTCATCCATCGCGACGGGGCGGTCGTGACCTCGCTTCTGCAAGGGGTGGGCCGGTTCAACACCTTCATCGCGCTGGCCGTGGCCGAGGCGCTTTACGGCGCACCTGCGCTTCAAATGGCGGTTCTGGCGGCGGCGGCGCTGATCCCGGTGGTGAACCTGACCGTGGTTGGCCTGTTTGCCATCTACCTGCCGAAACCCGGTGCGAGGCCCGTCCTGTCGGCGCTGAAGGGGCTCGCAACCAACCCGCTGATCCTGTCGGTCCTTATCGGGCTGGCGGCCAACTGGGCCGGGCTGGGACGGCTGCCGGTGCTGCATGATGCGCTGGCGGTGCTGGGGGCGGCAGCCCTGCCGATCATGCTGCTTTGCGTGGGTGCGAACCTGAAGCTGCGCGGGCTGTCGGGCGATGCGCTGCCGATTGCGCTGTCGGCCATCGGCAAGCTGGTGGTCTTTCCCGTCGTCATCCTGGCGCTGACGCTGGCGCTTGGGGTCGATCCGCTCCAGGCGCAGGTGCTGCTGATCTACGGGGCGCTTCCGGTCGGGGTCGCGGCCTATACGCTGTCGCGGCAGTTGGGGGGCGATGCGCCGCTGATGGCGGCGATGATCACCGTGCAGACGCTGCTGAGCTTTGCCGCGATGCCGATCTGGATCGCGATCGGCGAGCGGGTCTTCGGGTTGGGCTGAACCGGGCGGCGGCCCGGGGACGGGCCGCTCGCCGCTTGTGTCGGCGCGGTTTGTCCGGTCACAACCGTTCGAAGCGGCTGATCTCGTCGAGATTGTTGAAAAACGGGACGCCGGGCTGATCGGTGCCGGTCAGGATCGCACCGATCTCGGCCAGCACGACCTCGGTGATGAAGGGCATGTCGAACTTGCGCACCTCGTCGAGCGCGACCCATTGCAGGTGGCTCAGTTCGTCTTCGGCGCGGGTGAAATCATCGGGGTCCGATGTCAGCCGGTCGGCCTCGGCCATGAAGAAGCGCGCGTCGAAGCGGCGGGGCCGGCCCGGGGGCGTGATCGCGCGGAAGACGAAGTTCAGCGCATCGCCATCGGGCAGGTGACCGGTGGCCAGGTAGCCGCGCCAGCCTTTTGGGGCCTCGATCTGGCCCGCGCGGCTGTCTTCGGCACCGAGCAGCAGCCCGGTTTCTTCCCAAAGCTCTCGCGTGGCGGCATTGAGCAGCGCCTCGGGCGCGGTGCTGCTTTGGTTGGCCAGCCGCCGCAGGCTGTCGGCATCGGCGGGGTTGGCCACCGGGATCGTGGCATCGACCGCATCGACCGCGCCGCCCGGAAAGACGAATTTCGACGGCATGAACACCGCCCCGTGCCCGCGCTGGCCCATCAGCACGCGGGGGCGCGTTTCGGCATCGCGCACCATGATGATGGTGGCGGCATCGCGAATGGGAACCTCCGTCAAAGCCCGTGCATCCTCTTGGCCCACTGAATGCCCACGAACATGCCCTTGAAGCGCGGCAGAAGGAAGAGCGAGAGCGCCACCGTGCCCGAGCCGAAGATCGCCACCATTTCCCAGGGGCCGGGGCGATAGGCCATGAAGACATGAAGCATGCCCGCAACCATCAGGTGCCCGACCACCAGGATGGTGACATAGGCCGGGCCGTCATCGGCGCGGGTCTTGGTCAGGTCCAGCCCGCAGCAGTCGCATTCATCGCGCAGCTTGAGGTAGCCGCGCAGCACGCGGCCTTCGCCGCAGCGCGGGCAGCGACCGCGCAGGCCCCGGCGCACCGAGGGCCAGAACGGGCGTTCGGCCCCCTCGTCGATCATCGTCTCTGCGGCCATAGCGGCCTCCTTCGCGCAAACTCGTTTGTCCTTGCCACGTATCTAGCCTCGGGCGGGGCCTGCGAAAACCCCGGCGGGGCGCGGCAAAACCACCCGCAATTTTTTTTCGACGGAAAGCGCGGACCGGCCCGTTCAACGATCAGACAGGCAAGCAAAGGAGATGTGCAGATGTCTACGAAGAAAGCCCTGATGCTGAGCGTTCTGATCCCCGTTGGCCTCGCGCTGGCCCTGCCGGTGGCGGCCATGGGTCCCGGTGGCGCAGGTGGCCCCGGGGGCGAGCGCCCCAGCTTTACCGAGCTTGATGCCAATGCCGACGGGTCGCTGACGCTGGAAGAGATGCTGGCCCATCGTGACGCCCGCTTTGCCGAGGCCGATACCGATGGCGATGGCAACCTCAGCCGCGACGAGATGATCGCCGCTGCCATGGGCCGGGTGGAAGAGCGGATCGACGCCCAGTTCGAGCGGTTCGACGATAACGAGGACGGGCTGCTCAGCGCCAACGAGCTTGACGACATGCGCCCGCGCGGGCCGGGGCCGGAGCGGCTCTTTGCCCGGATGGACGCCGATGGCGATGGCGCGATCAGCGCCGAAGAGTTCGAGGCCGCCCAGGCCCATGCCATGCAGCGCCGCGGTGGCGGGCATGGCCAGGGTCAAGGCCACGGGCAGGGTCATCGTTGGGGCCAATCCGACGAAGGCTGAGTGACGTCCCTGAAGGGTGGCCATTGTCCCGGTGGCCCCCTTCCCCCCCGGGCGCAGGCGGGCTAGGACAGGAGTATGGAGCCCTTGGATGCCGATCTGGACCAACTTCAGGACGATGCCCTGATGGTGCTGTTTGCCAATGGCGAACCGGCAGCGGCCCGGCTCCTGACTGCCCGCCTGTTGCCTCGCGTCCTGAGCCATGCTGCCCGCGTCCTGGGGGACCGGGCCGAAGCCGAGGACGTGGCGCAGGAGGCCATGCTGCGGCTGTGGCGGGCCGCGGCCGAATGGGTGCCGGGCGGGGCCAAGCCCTCGACCTGGCTTTATCGCGTGACCGCCAACCTGGCCGTGGACCGGCTGCGCAAGGCGGGCCGCTCCGTGGGTCTGGACGAGGGCGCGGAGCCCGAGGATGATAGGCCGGGGGCCGAGGAACAGATGGTTCAGGCAGGGCGGATGCAGGCGCTGGATGCGGCGCTGGCCCGGCTGCCGGAACGGCAGCGCCAGGCGGTGGTGCTGCGCCATATCGAGGGGTTGTCGAACCCCGAAATCGCCGAGGTGCTGGAGATCAGCGTCGAGGCAGTCGAGAGCCTGACCGCGCGCGGCAAACGCGCGTTGGCGCAGGCGCTTGCAGGCCAGAAGGAGGCCCTGGGCTATGACGGGTGACATGGACAGGCTGGAGGCGCTGTTTGCCGAGGCGCGCGGAGGCGAAACCCCGGGCGACGACCTCGTGGCGCGGGTTCTGGCCGATGCAGATCGCGTGCAGGCTGGATTGGCCGAGACCCCGGGCGCACCGGCGCGAGGCGGCGGGCTGTTGGGCGGGGTCCTGTCCAATATCGGCGGCTGGTTCGGCGCGGGCGGCCTGGTTGCCGCGACGATGGCGGGGCTCCTGATCGGGGTCTATGCGCCTGACAGCGTTGATTCCGCGCTTGGCGGGCAATTGTCGACCTTTGGTCTGGTGACCGGGGACGAACTTCTGCCGGGCCTGAGCGATCTCTTGCCCGGGCAGGGAGGCTGAGAGATGAGCGAGACGAACACCACCACGGGCAAGACGGCGGGCCGGACCGGGCGGGGCGTGAAGATCGCCCTGGGGCTGAGCCTTGCCGTGAACCTGCTGATCCTGGGCATGATCGGGGGGGCCGTGCTGAACGGTCGGCCCGATGGGGGCCCGGGTGAGCGGATCGACATCGCCCGGACGCTGGCGCTTGGACCGATGGGCCGTGCGCTGGAGCGGGGCGACCGCAATGCCATCATCGAACGCGTCGGGCAGGACCGCGAAGAGCTGCGCGGCCACAGGGCCGATCTGCTTGAGGCGACCTTGGCCTTCGCGCGCGCGGTGCGCGCGGAGCCTTTCGATCGCGAGGCCGCCGAAGCGGCGTTGGAAATGCAGCGCGGGCAGGTCGTGGCGTTACAGGCGCGCGGGCACGGAGCGCTGCTGGATCAGCTGGAAACCATGCCGGCAGCCGAACGCGCGGCCTTCTCGGAACGACTGGTCGAGGCGCTTGATCGCCACCGCCCCGGGCCTGACCGGCGCTGATATGGGTGGTGCTCAGGCCGCCGAGGCTGAGACCGTGACCTGGTTGCGCCCCTCGTGCTTGGAGCCGTAAAGCGCCTGGTCGGCGCGTTGCAGCAGGACTTCCGCCGTTTCACCATGGGTCTGGGTCATCGCCAGGCCCACGCTCATCGTGACCGGGATCGGCAAGTCGAGACCCGGCCCGGTGATCGGAGCCTCGCCCACGGCGCGGCGCAACCGCTCGGCGCAGTCGAGCGCGGTTTCCGATCCGACATCCTGCACAGCGACGAGGAATTCCTCGCCCCCGAGCCGGGCCAAAAGATCCTGTGGCCGCAACTGGTTGCGCAAGCGCTTGGCCACGGCGGCCAGCACATGATCGCCCGCAGCATGGCCGAAGCTGTCATTGACGGATTTGAAATGGTCGAGGTCGAGCATCATCACCGCCACACCGCGTCCCGGTGCCATCATCATCCGGTCTAGCCGCCGCAGGGCGTAGCGGCGGTTGTGAAGCCCCGTCAGGCTGTCGGTCACCGCCAGTTCCAGCCCCGCTTCGACAGAGGCGCGCAGGCGGTCCGACTGGGACTTGCGTTTAAGCTGCATTTCGATGCGCACCGCAAGTTCCCCGATGTCGAAGGGATCGTAGAGAATGTCGCCCGCCCCCAGGTCGAGCGCCACGGCGCCCCGTTCCGTGTCGCCCTGGGGCAGGATCATCAGCACCGCCGCGTGACGCGAGGCCGGGCGCGAGCGCAGGTCCGACAAAAGCCGCAACCCCTCGTTGCGCGTGGCCAGATCGGCGGCGATGACGAAGAGGTCGGGCGCGGCCTGAACCCGGGTCTGAAGCGCGTGTTCGCGCGGCAGAACCTCCAGCGGGTTGCCCACAACGGGGCCAAGGGCGCGCTTCCAGGCCATGCCCGTGGCCGCATCCGGTGCCACCAGCGCCACCTTGCCGGGGCAGTCGAAGCCCGTCGTGGGTTCCGCGAAGCCCAGACCTGCATAGGAGTCTTCGCGCAGCCGCAATTCACGCTGGATCTCGGAGGAGCGCAGAAGCGAGCGCACCCGCGCCAGCAGCGTCACCTCGTCCACCGGTTTGGTCAGGTAATCGTCGGCCCCGCGCTTGAGCCCGTCGACCTTGCTGTCGCTGTCGGACAAGGCCGTGATCAGGATCACGGGAATATCGGCGGTTTCGGGATCGGATTTCAGCCGTTCGCAAACGCTGACACCGCTCATGTCCGGCATCATCACGTCGAGGAGGATCAGGTCGGGACGTTCGGACCTGGCAAGCCTGAGGGCGGCCTCACCGCAATCGGCCTGCAACACCGAATAGCAGGCCGCCGCGAGCTTGACCTTCATGACGATGCGATTGGTGGCCACATCGTCCACAACCAGAATGCGCCCTGTCATCGAATGCTCCGCCACTGTTTATCTCCGGGCTTTTCTCATCCATGCTCCCGAAAGGTTAACAAAGCCTTTAACGAGAGGGATTCGCGCCAGGATGATTCTGGATCGTGCCGAGGAAATCGCGCTGCTGGCGCTTGGCTGGCTCGCGGGCAATGACGACCTGATGCCGGTCTTCCTGGGGGCCAGCGGCGCGTCGGCGGAGGATCTTCGCAACGGGGCGAGCGACCCGGCCTACCTGGGTTCGGTGCTGGATTTCATCCTGATGGACGATGCCTGGGTCGTGGCGTGTTGCGATGCGCTGTCGCTGTCTTACGAGACGCTCATGCAGGCACGCCAGAAACTCCCCGGGGGGGAGCTTCCGAATTGGACCTGATCGGGACCGGGAAGGCTCAGGCGTCGCCGAGCTCACCCTCGCAGAGCTTGCCCAGGAGCCGCAGCAACTCCCGCTGTTCCGTCGGGGTCAGCTTGGAGTTGAAATGTTCCATATTCTCGGAACATACGGGCACGGCTTCGATCATCCGGTCGAAGCCTGCCGCGGTCATGGTGACCTCGGTCATGCGACGGTCCTGCTGGCCGATAGCACGCGAAATGAGCCCCTCGGACTCCAACGCGCGCAATGCGCGCGACGTCGCCGTCCGGTCGATGCCGACGAAGGCAGCGATGTCGGAAGGGTTCTTGAGGCCGCCCTCGGCAACGGCGAGCAGAATGCACCAACCGATCCGGGTCAGCCCGAATTCTCTTAGTCCGTCCTCGACCCGACGCTCTACGAGCCGGGCGGCTCGGGTGGCATGAAAACCGATGCTTTCATGCAAGCCATATCTTGGCCGTTGTCCATCCATGATAATCTCTGACAATTTGCTGTCGCGATATGTAAAACCGCGAGGTACCTCGTGACATACTCGTTACTGGCGCGCAGTATTTAACTTTAGAGGGAAGGTTGCAATGATTTCTGGCATTTTGTTCGACAAGGACGGAACCCTGTTCGATTTCCAGGTCAGCTGGTCGGGCTGGGCGCGGGCGTTTCTTGGCGAACTGGCCGGGGGCGATGACCGTGAAGCGGCCCGGCTTGGGGCGCTGATCGGCTATGATTGGGAGACCTCTGGCTTCCATCCCGACAGCCACCTGATCTCGGGGACGGACGAGGATACCGTCACCGCGCTGCTGCCCGAAATCCCTGGGGCCACGCCGGAATCGCTTCGCAGCCGGATCAGCCTCGCGGCGGCGACCGCCCCGATGGCCGAAGCGGTGCCGCTGGTGCCTTTCCTCGCGGCGTTGAAGGCGCGGGGTCTGCGCATCGGCGTGGCCACGAATGACAGTGAATACTCTGCGCGCGCGCATCTCGAACAGGCCGGGATCCTGGAACAGTTCGATTTCGTGGCTGGTGCCGATAGCGGCTTTGGGCCCAAGCCGGGGCCGGGCATGTGCCTGGCCTTTGCCGAAGCCATGGGCCTGCCGCCGGCCGAGGTGCTGATGGTGGGCGACAGCCTGCATGACCTACACGCAGGTGCAGCGGCGGGGATGCGCACGCTTGGCGTGCTGACCGGGCTGGCCGAGGCGCATGTTCTGGCCCCTCATGCCGATGTCGTTCTGCCCGATATCGGCGCGCTTCTGGATCGGCTCGATTCCGCCAATCGGCTGGATGCGTCGGGTCGGGACGACAAAGCGACGCAAACGGAATCGGATTCCGTCGCAATCTGAAAACCCCTCGCCCGGCGGCTCGGCCAGTCTGGAGCCAACGAGATCCGGGAGAGACCCATGACCGACCAAGCCCCCCGCCGCCGCCGTGCCGGCGGCCGCAGAGGCCACGCAGACCGAGCAGGAACCGCCGTCATCGACCAGATGCCCTGGCGGTTGCCGCGCAACCCCGACAAGCCGGTGGAACCCCTGCGCGAAGAGGGCGTCCTGGCGATCCACAAGGGCGCGATGCGCATCCTGTCGGAAATCGGGATCGAATTCCTGAACGAAGAGGCGCGCGAGCACCTGGCGCGGGCGGGCTGCAAGGTGACGGGCACCAACGTGCGCATGGACGAGGATTTCGTGATGGAGATGGTGCGCCGTGCGCCGTCCTCCTTCACCATCACCCCGCGCAATCCCGAGCGGCAGCTGATCATCGGCGGCGACGTGATCGTCTTCGGCAACGTATCCTCGCCGCCCAATTCCTGGGACCTGGAACGCGGCAAGCGGTCGGGGGATTTCGAGACCTACAAGGAATTCCTGAAACTGACGCAGTATTTCAACTGCATCCATTTCGCAGGGGGCTACGCGCCCGAACCGATCGACGTGCATGCCTCGATCCGGCATCTCGAATGCCTCTACGAGAAGCTCACGCTGACAGACAAGGTGGCGCATGCCTATTCGCTCGGCAAAGAGCGGGTCGAGGACGTGATGGAGATGGTGCGCATCGCGGGCGGGCTGACGGAGGAAGAGTTCCGCGCCACGCCGCGGATGTATACGAACATCAACTCGGTCTCGCCGCTCAAGCACGACTTTCCGATGCTGGAAGGCGCGATGATCCTGGCCCGCGCCGGGCAGGGCGTGGTCGTCACACCCTTCACGCTGGCTGGCGCCATGGCGCCGGTCACGATGTCGGGCGCGGTGACGCTGAGCCTGGCCGAGGGGCTGGCCGCGATTGCGCTGTTGCAATTCATCGCCCCGGGCTGCCCGGTGGCCATCGGCACCTTCACCTCGAACGTGGACATGAAATCGGGCGCACCTGCCTTCGGCACGCCCGAATACATGCGCGCCACCCAGATGACCGGGCAGATGGCCCGGTTCTATGACCTGCCGATGCGCGCCAGCGGCGTCTGCGCGGCCAACGTGCCCGACGGGCAGGCGATGTGGGAGACCTCCAACTCGCTCTGGTCGGCGGTGCAGTCGGGCACCAACATGGTCTATCACGCGGCCGGGTGGCTGGAGGGCGGTCTGATCGCCAGCCCCGAGAAATTCGTGATGGATTGCGAAGTCCTGCAGATGATCCAGCGCTATTTCGAGCCTCAGTTGTGGGCGACCGGGGAAGAAGACATCGCCTTCGACGCGATCCGCGAGGTGGGGCCGGACGGGCATTACTTTGGCGTGCAGCACACCCAGGACCGCTACCAGGACGCCTTCTATGCGCCCTTCGCAAGCGACTGGCGCAACTTCGAGGCCTGGGAGGCGGGCGGCGGCGAATGGACCGCGGAGCGGGCGCACAGGATCTACAAGGAGATCAGCGGCAGTTTCGAGCCCCCCGCGATGGATGCGGCGGTGAAGGAGGAATTGCGTGCCTTCGTGGATCGCCGGATTGCCGAGGGCGGTGCGCCCACGGATTTCTGAGGCCGGTCGTCTCGCCGCCTTCGGCGCCGATCCGGGGGCGGGCCTCCTCACCCTCCCTTGCGGGAGGGATCGTCGGCCCGCGCGGGGGCGCTGCCCCCGGACCCCCGGGATATTTCCGGAACGATGACGGCAAGGCTTCCTTAACGGTTCTGTCCTATCAGGAGAAAAAAGGAGAGCCGGAGTCCGTCGCCCATGCATGGTCTTGTCAACCGCGCCCTTCAGGGGTTCCTGACGGATACCTATGGCCAGGAGACCTGGGCGGAGGTGGCCAGCCATGCGGGGGTTCCGGAGGGCGGGTTCGAATCGATGCTGGTCTATGAGGACCGGCTGACAACGGCGACGATCGAGGCGGCGGCGGCCCTGCTGCACAAGGATCAGCATGCGCTGTTGGAGGATTTGGGCACCTACTTGCTGTCGCATCCGAACCAGGAACGGCTTCGGCGGCTGATGCGGTTTGGCGGTGACAGTTTCCGGGACTTCCTGCTGTCGCTGGAGGACCTGACGGGCCGCGCGCAACTGGCGCTGCCCGATCTGGACATGCCGGTGATGCGGCTGCGCCAGGAGGACATCCGTCACTTCGTTCTCGATCTCGACTGGCGCTTGCCGGGCGTGGGCCCGGTCTTTCTCGGGGCGCTTCGGGCGATGGCGGACGACTATGGCACCCTGGCGTTCTTCACCGCCCAGGAGGGCCAGGACGGCAAGGAGCGGATCGCGATCGAACTGGTGGACACGGCCTTTGCCACCGGGCGCAGCTTTTCCCTGGCGGAGGGGATGCGATGATCCCTGAGCGCGTGATAGGCCTGTCGGGGCGGGCGCTCGATCAGCTGATGCCGATGCATCTGTGGATCGGACCTGGCGGCTTGATCAACCGGGTGGGGCCGACCCTGACCAAGATCGCGGGGCAGGACCTGCGTGGACGGCCCCTTTTCGACGTGCTGGACCTGCAAAGCCCGCGCGCAAGCCGCGACATGGATGCGTTGCTGGCCCTGCAGAGCGCGCGGCTGAGCCTGAGCCTGCGCGCCCGGTCCGATTTGCCGCTGCGGGGGATGGTGGTGGGGCTGCCCGCGGGCACGGGTGGGCTCTTGAACCTGTCCCTGGGCCTGTCCTTTGCAAGGGCGGTGACCGAGTGTGGACTGACGCTGAGCGACTTTTCCCCATGCGATCAGACAGTTGACCTGCTCTACCTTCGCGAGACCAATGCCGCCATCGCGCGCGAGTCGCGCAAGCTGACGGACCGGTTGCAGCAGGCGAGGCGCGCGGCGGAGGAACGGGCTCTGACCGACACGCTGACCGGGCTGGCCAACCGGCGGGCGATGGATGCGCGTTTGGCCGAGCTTGCGGATGATCCGGTGCCGCGCTTCGGGCTCATGCATCTGGACCTCGATTTCTTCAAGGATGTGAATGACAGCCTTGGCCATGCGGCGGGCGACCACGTGCTGGCGCATGTGGCCGAGGTCCTGCGATCCGAGATCAGGGGCGGGGACATGGTGGCGCGGGTGGGGGGCGATGAGTTCGTCCTGCTCTTTCGAGATTGCGACGATCCTGAACTGCTGGAGGCGATCGGGGCGCGCCTCATTTCACGGCTGGAGGAGCCAGTGGCATTCGAAGGGCAGCTCTGCCGGATTTCGGCCAGTGCCGGGTCGGTGCTGGCATCGCGCTACGACAGACCCGACCCCGACCGGATGCTGAACGATGCCGATATGGCGCTTTATGCCTCGAAACACAGGGGCCGCGCGCAGCACACGCTGTTCACCGATGCGCTTCTGGCCCCGCTGCGCCCCAATTGATCCATGAGAAAGGCCCGCAGCCGGTGGGCGCGGGCCTGTCACGTTCCGTGGAGCGGGCGATCAGGCCGCAGGCGTGGCCTGAAGGCTTTGCACGTTCATGTCACCCTCGCGCGCGGCGCGCATCGCCAGGGCGGCTGCGTGGGCGCCTGCCGCCGTGGTGTAGTAGGGGATCTTGTCATAGAGCGCGACCGAGCGGATTTCGCGGCTGTCCTCGACCGCCTGCGCCCCTTCGGTGGTGTTCATGACCAGCGCGATGCCGCCATCCTTGAGCAGGTCGACGATATTGGGGCGGCCTTCGTAGACCTTGTTGATCGTGTCGCAGGGCAGGCCCTGATCCGCAAGCCAGGCGGCCGTGCCGCGCGTTGCGACCAGTGAGAAGCCCAGGTCGAGCAGGATCTGCGCAGCTTCCAGCATCACCGGGCCCTTGTCGGCGTCCTTGATCGAGACGAAGACTGCCCCTTCGGTCGGCAGGACGGTGCCGGCCCCGAGCTGTGCCTTGAGGAAGGCGCGGGGGAAGGACACGTCCCAGCCCATGACCTCGCCGGTCGAGCGCATTTCCGGCCCCAGGATCGTATCGACGCCAGGGAAGCGGGCGAAGGGCAACACGGCCTCTTTCACCGAGTACCAGGGCATCATCGGATCGGCGAGCGTCATCGGATCGGCCTCGGGCAGGGTGCCCGGCTTGGCGTTTTCCGGGTAGGGCGCGCGCAGCGGGAAGGTCGAAAGCGGCTCGCCCGCCATCAGCCGCGCGGCAATGGAGGCAATGGCGCTGTCGGTGGCCTTGGCAACGAAGGGCACGGTGCGGCTGGCGCGGGGGTTCACCTCGATGAGGTAGATCTCGTCATCCTTGACCGCGAACTGGACGTTCATCAGCCCCACGACCTTGAGCGCCTTGGCCAGGGCAACCGACTGGCGGGTCAGCTCCGCGATGATCGCGGGAGAGAGCGTGTGCGGCGGCAGGCAGCAGGCGGAATCGCCCGAATGCACGCCCGCTTCCTCGATATGCTGCATGATGCCCGCGACATGCACGTTCTCGCCGTCGCACAGCGCATCGACATCCACCTCGGTGGCACCATCGAGATAGCTGTCCAGCAGCACCGGGCTGTCGCCCGACACCACCACCGCCTCGGCGATGTAGCGTTCGAGCTGCGCGGTGTCGCGCACGATTTCCATCGCGCGGCCGCCCAGGACGTAGGAGGGCCGGATCACCAGCGGGTAGCCCAGTTCCTCGGCCCGCGCGCGGGCCTGGTCGTCGGTCGAGGCGATGGCGTTGCGCGGCTGCTTGAGGCCAAGCCGCACGACGAGATCCTGGAACCGCTCGCGGTCCTCGGCCAGGTCGATGGCGTCGGGGGTGGTGCCCAGGATCGGGATGCCGGCCTCTTCCAGCGCATTGGCCAGTTTCAGAGGGGTCTGACCGCCGAACTGGACGATCACGCCATGCAGCGTTCCGTTCTGCTGCTCGACGCGCAGGATTTCCATCACATGTTCGAAGGTCAGCGGCTCGAAATAGAGCCGGTCGGACGTGTCATAGTCGGTCGAAACGGTTTCGGGGTTGCAGTTGACCATGATGGTTTCATAGCCCGCCTCGGTCAGGGCAAAACAGGCGTGACAGCAGCAATAGTCAAATTCGATGCCCTGGCCGATACGGTTGGGGCCACCGCCCAAAATCACGACTTTCCGGGCACTTGAGGGGCGAGCTTCACATTCTGCTTCACCCATGACCGGGGTTTCATATGTTGAATACATGTAAGGCGTCTGCGCTTCGAATTCCGCCGCGCAGGTGTCGATCCGCTTGAATTGGGCGGTCACGCCGAGGTTCACGCGGGCGTGCCGCACATTGGCTTCGTCGCGGCCCGTCAGCTTGGCCAGGCGCGCGTCGGAGAAGCCCATCATCTTGACCTTGCGCAGGCCCTCTTCGGTCACCGGCAGGCCGGATTTGCGGATCTCTTCCTCGGCCTCCACGATCTCGCGGATGCGGGCGAGGAACCACGGGTCGAAAGAGGTGATCGCCTGGATCTCGTCATCCGAGAAGCCGTGGCGCATGGCTTGGGCGATCACGCGCAGGCGGTCGGGGGTCTGTTCGCTGAGCGCCTTGGACACGGCCGCCTTGTCGGGTGCGCCGGGGATCGTGACCTCGTCGAAGCCGGTCAGACCGGTTTCCATCGACGCCAGCGCCTTCTGCACCGACTCGTGGAAGCTGCGCCCGATGGACATTGCCTCGCCCACGGATTTCATCGCGGTGGTCAGGTAGGGCTGGGACCCGGGGAACTTTTCGAACGCGAAGCGCGGGATCTTGGTCACGACATAGTCGATGGTAGGCTCGAAACTGGCGGGGGTGACCTTGGTGATGTCGTTGTCGAGCTCATCCAGCGTGTAGCCGATGGCCAGTTTCGCGGCGATCTTGGCAATCGGGAAGCCGGTGGCCTTGGAGGCCAGCGCCGAGGAGCGCGACACGCGCGGGTTCATCTCGATCACGACCATGCGGCCGTCTTTCGGGTTCACGGCCCATTGCACGTTGGAGCCGCCGGTTTCGACGCCGATTTCGCGCAGCACGGCGATCGAGCCGTTGCGCATGATCTGGTATTCCTTGTCGGTCAGCGTCAGCGCCGGTGCCACGGTGATGGAATCGCCCGTGTGCACGCCCATCGGGTCCACGTTCTCGATGGAGCAGACGATGATGGCGTTGTCGGCCTTGTCGCGCACGACCTCCATCTCGTATTCCTTCCAGCCCAGAAGGCTTTCATCGACGAGGATCTGGTTCACTGGCGAGGCATCCATGCCCGAGCGGCAGTAGTGGATATAATCCTCGCGGTTGTAGGCCACGCCGCCGCCGGTGCCGCCCAGGGTGAAGGCGGGGCGGATGATGGCGGGCAGGCCAATGTTTTCCAACTCGTCCAGCGCCATCTGCACACCGGCCTGAAGGTCCGGTTTGCCGTTCTTCTTGGGGGCGGTGATGATCGTGGCGCGCGGGTTTTCCAGGCCGATCCGGTCCATCGCCTCGCGGAACAGCTTGCGGTCCTCGGCCATTTCGATGGCCTCGCGCTTGGCTCCGATCATCTCGACGCCGAATTTTTCCAGAACGCCCATCTCTTCGAGCGCCAGCGAGGTATTGAGGCCGGTCTGACCGCCCATGGTGGGCAGCAGCGCATCGGGGCGCTCTTTCTCGATGATCTTGGCCACGATCTCGGGTGTGATCGGCTCGATATAGGTCGCGTCGGCCAGCTCGGG
>NZ_CAXREX010000326.1:0-15655 GCF_964229645.1 Nioella sp.
GTCCACGGCTTCCCAGTCGCCGGTTTCAACCAGCGTGTCGATCAGGGAAAGCCAGCGCTCGCGCGGGATGTAATAATCGGCAAAGCCCGCATGGATCGCGTCGCCCGGACCCATCCGGGCCGAGGTGACGCCGAGATATTCGCCCAGGCGCCCCGGCGCGCGGGCGAGGATCAGCGAGCCACCCACATCGGGCACCAGCCCGACCTTGGTTTCCGGCATCGCGACCCGCGTGTCGTCGCAGACGATGCGGTGCGAGCCGTGGCAGCCGACACCGACACCGCCGCCCATGACGATGCCATGCAGGAAGGTGACGACTGGCTTGGGGAAATTGAACAGGGCCGCGTTCATCCGGTATTCGTCCTGCCAGAAGCGACGGCCATAGCAGTAATCGCCCGCGCTGCCGGTGGCATACATCTCGGCCAGGTCGCCGCCGGCGCAGAAGGCCTTCTCGCAGGGCAGCCCGTCGATGATCAGCAGCTTGACCACAGGGTCCCCCGCCCAAGCCGTCAGAGCGCGTGCGATCTCAAGGCACATGTCCCAGGTGAGTGCGTTCAGCGCCTTGGGGCGGTTGAGCGTGATCCGGCCCGCGCGGCCCTCGATGCGGCAGGTGATGTCCGACATTAACCGCGCTCCGCAAGCATCTGACGAGAAACAATAAGCCGCATGATCTCATTGGTGCCTTCAAGGATCTGGTGCACCCGCAGGTCACGCACGATCTTCTCGATCCCGTAATCGGCAAGGTAGCCATAGCCGCCATGCAGTTGCAGGCACTGGTTGGCCACGTCAAAGCTGGCATCGGTCACATACATCTTGGCCATGGCGCAGAACTTGGTGGCATCCGGGGCCTTGTTGTCGAGCTTCCACGCGGCCTGGCGCAGGAAGGTGCGGGCCGATTGCAGCTTGACCTCCATCTCGGCCAGCCGGAATTGCAGCGCCTGGAAACTGTCGATGGTGCGCCCGAAGGCCTTGCGTTCCCCCATATAGGCCAGCGTCAGATCAAGCGCCTTCTGCGCGCCGCCAAGGGCGCTTGCGGCAATGTTCAGCCGCCCGCCATCGAGACCTGCCATGGCGTAGACAAACCCCTTGCCTTCCTCGCCAATCAGGTTGTCCGCCGGCACCTTGCAATCGTCGAACTGCACCTGCGCCGTGGGTTGGGCGAGCCAGCCCATCTTCTTTTCCAGCGCCCCGAAGGAAAGCCCCTCGGCCCCGTCTTCGACCACCACGGTGGAAATGCCCTTGGGCCCGTCTTCGCCGGTGCGGACCATGGTCACGTAAGCATCAGAATAGGAACCGCCCGAGATGAACGCCTTGGTACCGTTGAGCGTATAGCCCTCATTCGTGCGATCCGCGCGGGTGCGCAGCGCGGCCGCATCGGACCCGGACCCGGGTTCGGTCAGGCAGTAGGAAAACACCTTCTCCATGCTGCACAGGTCGGGAAGCCATTTCGCCTTGGTGTCGTCCGAGCCGAACTTGTCGATCATGCCGCCGCACATGTTGTGGATCGACAGGAAGCTGCCGACGGCGGGGCAGGACATGGCCAGTGCTTCGAAGACGAGCGTCGCATCGAGCCGCGACAGCCCCGATCCGCCATACTCCTCGCTGACGTAAAGCCCACCAAAGCCAAGCTCCGCGATTTTTGGCCAGAGGTCTTTCGGGATCGTGCCCGCCGCTTCCCACTCCATGGCGAAGGGGGCGATGTGTTCTTCGCCGAAGGCCTTGGCCATGTCGAAGATCATCACCTGTTCTTCGGACAATGCGAAATCCATGGGGGTTCCTCCCGGTGCAGCTTGGAATTGAACGCTTGTTTAATTACCAATTCTTGCAAGACTTTTGCAAGGCGGGCCGCTGCGTCATAAATCCGCGTGAAATTCGTCGATCAGGTGGCGCACGACGTCGCGCATGGCCTCGTCCCGGGGGTTTCCGGCGGCTTCCGACGCGGCCAGCACAGCCCGTTGCCGGTCCGACGAAGTGCCCCGCGCCACCATCTCGCGGGCACGCTCCAGCTCGGGTTTGCAGCCAAGCGCCTCGGCATCTTCGGCCACCAGCGTCACCAGTTCCTCTATCAGTTCCGCCATTGGCACGATCTCTCGCCGCCCGAAGTCGATCAGCCCTTCGGACGTGCCATAGCGCTGCGCCCGCCAGCGGTTTTCGGCAATGAGGAACGCATCGTAAAGCCGCCAGCGCTGGTTCAGCCCGCGCAGCCGGAACAGCATCCGCGACACGCTCTGGATGATCGCAGCGAGCGTCAGCGTGTCTTCCAGCCGCGGGTTCACATCGCAGATGCGGGTTTCCAGCGTCGGGAACCGCGACGAGGGCCGCAGGTCCCACCAGATCTTGGAGCTGTCCTCGATGATGCCCAGGTCGACCAGCACGTCGACGGTGCGTTCGTAATCGGCGAAAGAGGGGAAAGAGGGCGGCAACCCGGTGCGCGGCAGGTTGTCGAAGACCGTCAGCCGGTAAGAGGCCAGCGCCGTATCCCGCCCCTGCCAGAAGGGCGAGGAGGCCGAGAGCGCCAGAAGATGCGGCAGGAAATACGAAAGCTGCCCCATCAGGTCATTGCGCAGGTCGTCGGTGCCCAGCCCCACATGCACATGCATCCCGCAAATCAGCATCCGGTTCACGACACCCCCCAGGTCGCGGGCGAGGTCATTGTAGCGGTCCTTGTCGGTGTGATGCTGGTCCTTCCAGTCGGCAAAGGGGTGGCAGGATACGGCAATCGGCGCGAGACCAAAGCCATGGGCGACGCGCGACACGGTGGAGCGCAGGCGTTTCAGGTCCTCCCGCGCCTCGGAAATATCGGCGCAGACGCGGGTGCCGATCTCGATCTGGCATTGCAGGAATTCGGGGCTGACCTGGCCTTCAAGCTCGCTCACACAGGCCTGCATCAGCTCGGGCGGGGCTTCCACCAAATCGCAGCTCGACTGGTCGACCAGCAGGTATTCTTCCTCGATCCCGAGCGAGAAGGGGGGCTCTTTGGGTGCCATAACGTCCTCCGCCTTTTCAGGCAGCAAATCCCCTCGGGGCACGTTTGCCAAGAAAAAAGCCCCGTGGGATGCACGGGGCTTTCGGTCGCGGGGGTGGGCTCAGGCCGCGGTGATGGTTCCGCGCATGTTCGGATGGAACGCGCATTTATAGGGGAAGCTTCCGGCCGCGGTGATGGTGATTTCCCCGCTTTGGCTGCGGTTGAGCCGCCCGGTGTCGAAGCTGCCATCATCGGCAGTGGCGGTGTGGGGCGCGCCGTCCATGTTGGTGAAGGTAATCGTATCGCCCACGGCAACGGTCAGATCGGCGGGGGAAAAGGCAAAGCCCTCGATCGTGACGCTGTGGGTGGCGGCGCGGGCCGGGCGGGCGGTCAGGGCAAGGGGCAGGGTGGCCAGAAGGGCCAGCAGGCTGCGGCGATCGGGACGGAACATGGGCGAAACCTCTCAAGGGGTTGAAACGGAATGGGCCAAGGATACGCCCGATCCGGCCCTGACCCTTCTCACGCTTGCGTGATCGGCCCTATCGCGCGGCTTCGAGGAATTCGTCGAAGCTGCGCTCGGGCTGGCCGAGGATCTGAAGGGCTTCGGCCTGGTCGCTTTGCACCAGCGGAATGACCGCGCCCGACGGCTCCCAGGATTTCAGGACCGATTCCGCCAGACCCGCCGACAGCTTGGTGGGCGCGTAATAGACCAGCAGCGTCTGTGCCCCCGACCCAAGGAAGACATCGGCCTTGCGCGCCTGAAGGGCAAAGAGCTTGACGTAATCCTTTTCCACCCCCGTCACGCCTGACAGGTCCACCAGCTGTTTCTGGCCGGGGCGGAAATCGGGATGGGCAGCATAGGCGCCAAAGGCCTGGAAGCTTTCGTCGAGATGGGCAAAGCCTTCGTATTTCACGAAGACCAGGCCGCGTTCGCGGAAAATCTTGAACGTGACGGGCATGCTTCCCCCTGTCCCCCGAAAAGAAGAATGCCCGACCTTAGCCGGGCATTCAGGAAGATTACCAGAGTCTCTTTGGCATCAATCCATTGCTTTGAAGTTGAAGGCTGCGCCTTCCTTGATGCCCGAGGGCCAGCGCGACGTGATCGTCTTGGTGCGCGTGTAGAAGCGGAAGCCGTCCGGCCCGTGCTGGTTGAGATCGCCAAAGCCCGATTTCTTCCAGCCGCCAAAGGTGTGGTAGGCCAGCGGCACCGGGATTGGCACGTTGATGCCGACCATGCCGATGTTGATGCGGTTGGCGAAGTCGCGCGCGGTGTCGCCATCGCGGGTGAAGATCGCGGTGCCGTTGCCGTATTCGTGGCTGAGCGCGAGGCCGATCGCCTCTTCGTAGCTGGCCGCGCGCACGGTCGACAGGACGGGGCCGAAGATCTCGGTCTTGTAGATGTCCATGTCCGGCGTCACGCGGTCAAAGAGATGCGGACCCACGAAGAAGCCGTCCTCGTAGCCCTGCAGGCTGAAGCCGCGGCCATCGACCACCAGTTCCGCGCCCTGGTCCACGCCCGACTGCACCAGGCGCTCGATATTGGCCTTGGCGGCAGCAGTCACCACCGGGCCGAAGTCGATGTCATCGCCGGCGGTGTAGGGGCCGACTTTCAGCGCCTCGATGCGCGGCACCAGCTTTTCGACCAGGCGGTCGGCGGTTTCCTCGCCCACGGGCACGGCCACCGAGATCGCCATGCAGCGTTCGCCCGCCGCGCCGTAGCCCGCGCCCACCAGCGCGTCGGCGGCCTGGTCAAGGTCGGCGTCGGGCATGATGATCATGTGGTTCTTCGCACCGCCGAAGCACTGCGCGCGCTTGCCGGTCTGGGCGGCGCGTTCGTAGATATATTGCGCGATCGGGGTCGAGCCCACGAAACCAACGGCCTGGATGACCTCGCTGTCGAGGATGCCGTCCACGGCCTCCTTGTCACCGTTGATGACCTGCAGAACGCCATCGGGCAGGCCCGCTTCCTTGCACAGCTCTGCCAGCATCAGCGGCACGGAGGGGTCCCGCTCGGAGGGCTTGAGGATCATCGCGTTGCCCGAGGACAGGGCAGGGCCCATCTTCCACAGCGGGATCATGGCGGGGAAGTTGAAGGGGGTGATGCCCGCGACGACGCCAAGCGGCTGGCGCATGGAATACATGTCGATGCCGGGGCCCGCGCTGTCGGTGAACTCGCCCTTCAGCATCTGCGGCGCGCCGATGCAGAATTCGATCACTTCCAGGCCGCGCTGCACATCGCCCTTGGCGTCTGGGAAGGTCTTGCCATGCTCGCGGCTCAGCGCCTCGGCCAGCTTGTCCATGTCGCGGTTCAGAAGCTGCACCAGCGCCATCATCACCCGCGCGCGGCGCTGCGGGTTGGTCGCGGCCCAGGCTTTCTGCGCCTCGGCGGCATCGGCAATGGCGGCGTCCAGTTCGGCCTTCGAGGCCAGCGCGACCTTGGCCTGCACTTCGCCGGTGGCCGGGTTGTAGACATCGGCGAAACGGCCCGAGGTGCCCGCCACCCGCTTGCCGTTGATCCAGTGACCGAGTTCTTCCATGAGTCCTCTCCCTTTTCGAGACATGCACGATTCCGCGCGGAGGTTATCCTTGCAAACTTGCGGGAAAAAGAGGCATGTTCCCAAAATCATCCTGCATTTTTGCAAAACGAGGGGCAGAATGGCGAATTGGGACGACATGCGGGTCTTTCTGGCCGTGGCGCGGGGCGAAAGCCTCAGCCGCGCGGGCCGCGACCTGCGCATGGACCCCGCCACCGTGGGGCGCCGCATTTCCCGGCTGGAGGATCGGCTCGGCGTCACCCTTTTCTTGAAATCACAGCAGGGCTACGCGCTGACCGAGGCAGGCGAGAGGTTACTCGCCCCGGCCGAACAGGCCGAAAGCGCCTTTGCCACCGGGGTCGGCGCGGTGACGGGGCTGGACGAGAAACTGACCGGCTCGATCCGCATCGGCGCGCCCGATGGCTGCGCCAACTTCCTGCTGCCGCAGGTCTGCGCCGCGATCCAGGCGGAAAACCCCGACCTGGAGATTCAGATCCTCGCCCTGCCACGGGTGGTGAACCTGTCCAAGCGCGAGGCCGACATGGCCATCACCGTCAGCCCGCCCAGCGCCGGACGGCTCCTGATCCAGAAGATCTCGGATTACCGGCTCCATGTTGCGGTGCCGAAAGACATGGCCCAATCCATCAACTCGCTGGACGACCTGCGCCAAAAGGCGGTGATCGGCTATATCCCCGACATGATCTTCGACAAGGAACTCGATTACCTGACCGAGCTTGGCCTGCCTCCGGTCCGGCTCGGGTCCAACTCGATTTCCGTGCAACTGATGCTGATGCGCGCGGGCGGGGGCGTCGGCGTGGTGCACGATTTCGCCATGCCCTTCGCGCCCGAACTTGCCGTGGTGCTGCGCGACAGGGTCAAGCTGACGCGCACCTTCTACCTCGTGCGCCATGACAGCGACCGCAATTCCGAGCGGCTCAATCGCTTTGCAGGCATCCTCACCCAGGCCATGCGCGCCGAGATCACCCGGCTGGAATCCGCGGCCCGTCACGGCTAGCGCTTGACAGGTGCCGGTATTCGGGAAACCCTGACGTTACGGCAGCTTACAATGGGGAGGATCGCATGCTCGTTCAGCAAATTCTCAGTTCAAAACCGGACGAGGGCGTGGTGACGATCGCCCCCGGCTCGACCATCGCCGAGGCCGCCGAGACGCTCTCGGCCCGCCGCATCGGGGCGGTCGTGGTCTCGCCCGATGGCAAGGCCGTGGCCGGTATCCTGTCCGAGCGTGACATCGTGCGCGAACTGGGCAAGCGCGGGCCCGCCTGCATGGCCGACAAGGTCGATGACATCATGACTGCCAAGATCGTCAGCTGCGCCCGCGACGAAACCTCCGACCAGGTGCTGGAAAAGATGACCTCGGGCCGCTTCCGCCACATGCCGGTGATGGATGGGGCAGACATGGTGGGGCTGATTTCCATCGGCGACGTGGTCAAGGCCCAGATCAGCCAGCTGTCGATGGAGAAAGAGGCGCTGGAAGGCATGATCAAGGGCTTCTGACGCCCCCAATTGCCGCAGATGCAAAGGCAATAACCCGGAAGGGGTTGCAAAGCGGCGCGCAATATTGTTGCGTGCCGCCCAAATCCACGCGAGGCAAGAGGACCTGCCCATGCGCATCGGCCTGTATCCCGGCACGTTCGACCCGATCACGCTCGGCCATATCGACATTATCCGCCGCGCCTGCACCCTCGTGGACCGCCTGGTCATCGGCGTCGCGATCAACCGAGACAAGGGGCCGCTGTTCTCGCTGGAGGAACGCCTTGCGATGGTCGAGGCCGAATGCGCCTACCTGACCAAGAAGACGGGAACCGAGATCGTCGCCCATCCCTTCGAAAACCTGCTCATCGACTGCGCCCGCGACGTCGGTGCCCAGGTGATCGTGCGCGGCCTGCGCGCGGTGGCGGATTTCGAGTATGAATTCCAGATGGTCGGCATGAACCGCAAGCTCGACCCGGAAATCGAGACCGTGTTCCTGATGGCCGATGCCCAGCACCAGGCGATCGCCTCGAAGCTGGTCAAGGAAATCGCCCGGCTTGGCGGCGACGTCTCGCATTTCGTGACGCCCCCGATCCTGGCCGCGCTGAACGAACGCTTCAACGCCTGACGGTTTTGCCGGGCCTAGTCCTGAAGCTGCGCAACCGGGGCAGGCTGGGGCATGTCCTGCGCCCAGAGCCGCTCCGAGGTCAGCGTCGCGGCAGTTGCCAGAACGGCCAGCGCCAGGGCGAAACCGACGGGCAGAAGGCTGGGGCGTGCGGCGCGCGGGGCGGATTGGCTCGGGGTCATCTGGGGGCTCCTCTTCGCGGGTCTGTCGCGGTCCTGTTGCCGCTTTCACGCGAAAGCCCGCCATTTCCGTCGCACCTGGCCGCGTCAGGCCGAACGCACCCCCTTTTCCTTTCGCGCCGGCCCCACTAGGTTTCACGGCGAACCAGACTTCAGGAGAGCCCCATGGCCGAGATCAAGGATCCCGAAAACACCATCATCATCGAGCTCAAGGACGGTGCCGTCACCATCGAGCTTCTGTCCGACATCGCGCCCGCCCATTGCGAGCGCATGAAGGAACTGGCCCGTGAAGGGGCCTATGACGGCGTGGTGTTCCACCGCGTGATCGAAGGCTTCATGGCCCAGACCGGCGACGTGGCCCATGGCAATGCCGACACGGGGCTCAACATCCGCATGGCGGGCACCGGCGGCTCCGACAAGCCCGACCTTCCGGCCGAATTCAGCCGCATCCCCCATGATCGCGGCACGCTTGGCGCGGCGCGCTCGGCCAACCCCAACTCGGCCAACTCGCAGTTCTTCATCAACTTCAAGGACAATCACTTCCTCAACGGCCAGTATACCGTCTATGGCCGGGTGATTTCCGGGATGGAACATGTCGACAAGATCACCCGTGGCGAGCCGCCCGCGAACCCCGACAAGATGATTTCCATGAAGGTCGCCGCCGATGCGTAAGCTCGCGCTGGCCCTGATGCTGATGGCCGCGCCCGCCGCGGCCACCACGCTGGAGATCGACGTGACCGGAGAGGCCGAGGGCACCATCGTCATCGACCTCTTCGAACAGGTGGCCCCCCAGCACGTCGAACGCATCACCCGCCTGGCCCGCGAAGGCGCCTATGACGAGGTGGTCTTTCACCGCGTGATCGAGGGCTTCATGGCCCAGACCGGCGACGTGGAGTTCGGCCATCTGGGGCAGGACATGCGCTATGCGGGCCGGGGCGGGTCGGAGTACCCGGACCTTCCGGCTGAGTTCTCCGAGGATCTGAGCTTCACCCGTGGCATGGTGGGCATGGCGCGCGCGGGCGATCCGCGCTGCGGCGGCAACCCGTTCTGCGAGGAACGCGAGGAATTCCTCAATTCCGCCAATTCGCAGTTCTTCATCATGTTCGAACCGGTTCCCCAGCTTGACGGCAATTACACGATCGTCGGACAGGTGATCTCCGGGATGGAGGTCGTCGACGCGATCAAGCGCGGCACTGGCCGGGGCGGCGCGGTGATCGGCCAGCCCGACTACATCACCGCCGTGCGCGTTCTCGACTGACACGGCGCGCCGATCACGGCAGATCAGCCCCGCACACCATCGCGTGAGCGGGGCTTTTTCATGCGCGCCCTCTCTGCCAGCCTGACAGGCAGGAGGAGGACTACCAGATGCGCTTGACCATCCTTGCCGCTGCGCTTGGCGCCGTTCTGGCCATGCCCGCCATGGCCGATCCCGACCGCTGGCGCCACGCCTGGCCCAATACCGATTTCAGCCGCACATCGGTGGCGTTCTCGGAAATCATGTCGGGCGGCCCCCCGCGCGATGGTATCCCGGCGCTGACGGGTCCCGGTTTCATCCCCGTGGCCGAGGAAACGCGGCTCGACCCCACCGAACCCGTCATTGCCGTCGAGCTTGGGGACGCGACCCCGCGGGCCTATCCGCTGCGCTACCTGACCTGGCACGAGATCGTGAATGACGAGGTGGCGGGGACCCCCATCGCCGTCACCTTCTGCCCCTTGTGCAATTCCGCCATCACCTTCGACCGTCGGGTCGGGGGCGCGGTGCTGAATTTCGGCGTGTCGGGGCTGCTGCGCAATTCCGACATGGTGATGTTCGACCGTGAAACCGAAAGCTGGTGGCAACAGGCCATCGGGCAGGGGATCGTGGGCCATCACATGGGAACCGAGCTCGACATCCTGCCCACCTGGATGGAAAGCTGGCAGGCCTTTCGCGCCCGTAATCCGCAAGGTCTGGTGATGGACGAGCCGGGCCACCGCCGACCCTATGGCAGCAATCCCTACGTGGGCTATGACAGCGCCCCGCGCCCCTTCCTCTATTCCGGCGAGATGCCACCCCACGGCATTTCCCCCCTGCTGCGCGTCGTGCGCGTGGGGGACCGCGCCTGGCCGCTCACCCGGCTGGCCGAGGCCGGCGAGATCACCGAGGAAGGCGTGACCCTGACCTGGGCCGAAGGCCAGGCCAGCGCGCTCGATACCGACCGCATCGGCGCGGGCCGGGACGTGGGCAATATCCGCGTGCGAGACGGGCAGGGGGCCGACCTGGCCCATGACGTGATGTTCGCCTTCGCCTTCCACGCCTTCTGGCCCGAGGGGGAATGGATGCTGGGCAACTGAGCGCGCCCCCCGGAAAAATCGTCCGGAAGATTTTTCGGACCCGAAGAATTTTTGCCGAAAATTCTTCCCGGCGCGCCGCTGCAACTTCCCCGCTTGACGCCGCGCGCGCGCACACATAGCCAAGCGGCCATGGCCCGCGCTCCTTTGCTTCAGCTCAATGACATCTCGCTCACCTTCGGGGGCGATCCGATCTTTGCCGATCTCTCGCTCGTCGTGCACGAGGGCGACAGGGTGGCGCTTGTTGGGCGCAACGGCTCGGGGAAATCGACGTTGATGAAGGTGATGGCCGGGCTGGTGGAACCCGATCGCGGCCAGCGCATCCTGCCGCCGGGCATCACCGTGGGCTACATGGAACAGGACCCCGATTTCGCGGGTTTCGCCACGCTTGGCGACTATGCCACCAGCGGGCTGGATCCGGCCGAGGCCTGGAAGGTCGAGGCCGCTGCCGAGGGGTTGAAACTGCGCCTCGATGCAGCGCCTGGCGCGGCCTCCGGCGGTGAGCGCCGCCGCGCGGCGCTAGCCAAGCTGCTGGCCGAGGCGCCCGAACTGATGCTTCTGGACGAACCCACCAACCATCTCGATATCGAGGCGATCGCCTGGCTGGAAAACCAGCTGAAAGAGACCCGCGCAGGCTATGTCCTGATCTCGCATGACCGCGCCTTTCTCAATGCGCTGACGCGCGCGACGCTCTGGATCGACCGGGGGCAGGTGCGCCGCAACGAGCAGGGCTTTGCCCATTTCGAGGACTGGCGCGACAAGACCTGGGCCGAGGAAGACCTCTACCGCCACAAGCTCGACCGCAAGATCAAGGCCGAGGCCCGTTGGGCCGTCGAAGGGATATCCGCCCGGCGCAAGCGCAACATGGGCCGGGTGCGGGCACTTGGCGACCTTCGGGCCGAGCGGGCGGGCATGATCCGGCGCCAGGGCACGGCGGCGATGTCGCTGGAGGAAGGGACCAAGTCCGGCAAGCGCGTGATCGAGGCCCGGGGCATTTCCAAGGGCTTTGACGGCACCGAGGTCTTCAAGCCCTTTGACCTGCGCGTGCTGCGCGGCGACCGGGTGGCTTTCGTGGGCCCCAACGGGGTGGGCAAGACGACGCTTCTGAAGGTGCTGACGGGCGAGTTGGCCCCCGATACCGGCACGGTCGAGCATGGCACCAACCTGGAAATGGCCGTCTTCGACCAGACCCGCGCCGCGCTTGACCCTGACAAGTCGCTTTGGGACTCGCTGACTCTCGATCCCTCCATGGCTGTGTCGGGGGCGTCCGACCAGGTGATGGTGCGCGGCCAACCCCGGCACGTGGTGGGCTATCTCAAGGACTTCCTCTTCGACGAACGCCAGGCGCGGGCGCCGGTGCGCTCGCTGTCGGGTGGCGAAAAGGCGCGGCTTCTGCTGGCCCGGCTCATGGCGAAGGAATCGAACCTGCTGGTGCTCGACGAACCCACCAACGATCTCGACGTGGAAACGCTCGATCTCCTGCAGGACCTGTTGGGCGAATACCCGGGCACCGTTCTGCTGGTCAGCCACGACCGCGATTTCATCGACCGCGTGGCCTCGACCACCGTGGCGATGGAGGGCGACGGGCGGGCGGTCGTCTATGCCGGGGGCTGGAGCGATTATCGTGCGCAACGCGGCCAGGCAGCCCCGGCCGTATCCGCCCCCAAGCCCGCGAAGGACAAACCGGCCACCCCCGAGGCCAAGCCGAAACCCGCCCCGAAATCGGGCCTTTCCTACACCGAGAAGCACCGGCTGGAGGAATTGCCAGCGGTGATGGAGCGGCTGGAAGCCGAGATCGGCAAGCTCAACCAGCTTCTGTCGGACCCGGAGCTCTTTGCCCGCGAACCGGTGAAGTTCCGCAAGGCGACCGAGGCATTGGCCGAGCGCCAGGACAAGCTGACCGCTGCCGAAGAGGAATGGCTGCACCTCGAAGAGAAGGCCGGCGGCTAGGCCCTGCGACGCCGCAGGGCCGGTGGCGCGATTTTTTCATAATCGCGCTTGGCGGGCCAGGCCTGGCCCGCAGGGCACGGCGCGTCGACGCGCCGATCTCCGCGCCATTTCGTCTGCACGCCCGGTGCACGGGGGGTGTACAGGGGGTGTACGGGGGGCGCCCCCCCTTATCGGGCCGCCATCTGGGTCAGCGCCACGCCCCCCGCCATCACCAGGATGCCGCCCGCGCGCATCAGCGTCAGCGGCGATTGCGCCGCGCCGAACAGCCCGAGATGGTCGATCATCGCGGCAGATACCAACTGCCCCAGGAGCACGAAGAAGACCGCGTTACCGACCCCGAAATGGGGCGCGACATAGGTGATCGACAGCACGTAGAACGCCACCAGAAGTCCCGCAAGGAACAGGTGCCAGGGCTGGCCCGCCGCCCGTGCCAGCGCCGCCGGACCCGTGATCAGCATGACCACGCAAGTTGCTGATACCGCGACGATAAACAGGATGAAGGCCGCCGCCGCAGGCGATCCGATATTGGCCCCGAGCCGCGCATTGAGCGCCGCCAGGACCGGAATGCCAATGCCAGCGGCCAGCATGATCAGTGCGTGTTGGGTCATGTGCCTGTCCTCCCTCAAGGACGCACCCTGTGGCTGAACGCGAGCGGATGCAAGGGGTCAGGAACAGATGCCCCGTATCTCGGCCCCCTCCCAGGGCATCAGGACATCCGGGCGGCTCATCCGGGCATTGATCGGTTCCAGCTCAAGGTAAGGGCGCAGAATCCGTTCCAGCCGCGTCGTTCTGGCCCCATCCGGATCGAGCGCGCGACAACAGACATATTCTTCGACAAGGCTCGCCTGCTGCTCGTAATCATAGTCCAGGAAGTCCGGCAGTTCTGATGGAACATCAAAGAGATAGGGGTCAACGCTCACCCAATGTTCCGAGGCGCCTCGCAGCGGGTGGTAGCCGGTGACATCGCGCTGCTGCCATTGCCAGATATGGGTCATTTCATGGGCAAAGAACATCGCCGCCAGAAGCCGCAGTTCCTGCGGATAGCCCGCAAGATAATCCTCCAGGTAATAATCCGGACTGACCCAGATGCGCCGGAAGCCTGTCATTCCAGCGGTCCGGGCCACGACCGTTTCCCCCGCAGGCGGCGGCAGGATCAACTCGCGGCAGGTGCTGCGCGGACGCACCGGGCGTTCATAGCCACGCAAGCCCACGAAAGGGGCCTCGACGATGCGCAGATGACCGGTGTCAAGCTCCGGTTGGAGTTCGGCCATGAAGCGGTGTTCTGCCTCGGTCAACGGGCGGCCACAGGCGCTAAGGACAACCAGAAAAACAAGGATCCAGCGCATGTTAGACCGACATCGCCAGGATCTGCGAAACCTGTGTCAGCCCGCGCCCGGACTGGTCCATCCAGCTGTTGAACGCATCCTGAACCGCCCGCATCGAGGACTTGGAGCCGGCTGGCTTGTCGATCACCCCCTCCGCAATCAGCCGCGCGGTCACGTCCCGGCTGAGGATGAAGCCGTCGCGGCCCGAAAAGCGCATGGCATATTGCCCGGTCATCGCGCCAAGCCGGCTGCCGCCGGTTTTCAGCTGGTCCAGAAGCCCGATATACGCCGTCGAAGGCCAGCCCCCCAGAACCGCGCCCACACCGCCTTCGGACTCCAGCTCTTGCAGGAAAACCGCGTTGTCGCGCACCGTCTGGATCTTGGGGCCGTTTCGCACGATCCGCGTATCGCGCAGCAAGGCGTCCAGCCAGTCATCATCCATCATCGCGCAGCGCCCGATGTCGAACCCGTGGAAGGCCGCCTCGAACCCGTCCCACTTGGCCTCGATGACCTTCCAGTTGAACCCGGCCTGGAAGACGCAGCGCGTCATCACCGCCAGCCAGCGGTCCGCAGGCACGTTTGCCAGCTCGGCAGGGGGATTCGGGGTCTGCAGTCGCGCGGCAAGCCCATCCTCCCCATGACGGTCGAGCGCGATGGCGTGGATCTCGGAAAAATGGCGCATGTCTTGCCCCCCTCACTCACAGGGGATCAGCCTAGCGCGGTCAGGCCTTTGGGGCGAGACCCAAGGATCAGGGAATGTAGAACGTGGCCTGCGCGCGCGCCACGGGCTTGCCCGAGGGTTCTGCCAGCATCTCGGCCTCGACGAACGCCAGGGACTTGCCCGCGCGCACGATGTCGGCGCGGCAGACGATCCATTCGCCCACGCCGGGGCGCAGGAACTGGCAGTCGAAATTGGTGGTCGCCACGGGGCGGAAGACCCCGAAATGGCTGGCCGTGGCCAGCACCATCGTGGTGTCGGCCAACGCCATCAGGGCCTGGCCCGAGATGATGCCGCCCACCCGCGACAGGGCCGGGGTATTGGCCATGCGGCTGACCGTGTGATCGGGGGCGGTCTGTGTCACCTCCAGCCCCAGGTCGCGCACCCAATCGGCGAAATTCTCGGCCAGGAAACGGTTGAGATCGGCGGGGGTCAGGGCAGGGGTGGTCATGGGCGTGGCCTAATCTTGGGCGGATGATCAAAGGCTAAGCGCTTCTTTTCACAGGGGCAATGGGGCAGAGGTTATCGAATAGCGCGGGGGCGTTCTTGGCTGACGGGCGCGCGTTTTTGAATGACGCGGCCCGCCTTGGCAGGGTGAGGGCGCATTTCCCCTTGCGGATATGCATTCACAACAAAGCCCCTTGTTCAGACCCAAAGGAATTGACCCATGAAGAAACCCGTTCTTGTCCTCGTCGCGGCGGCCCTGTCCGTCGCTGCCCTTGCCCCTGCGGCCTCCGCGGACATCATCGTGATGGCCTCGCCTGTGCAGGTGATCGACCTGGAAGATGCCAAGCCCCTGCCGCGGCCCGAACCGCGCCCGCTGCCTTTCCCGATGCCGATCGTTCTGCCGCTGCCGCATCCGGTTCCGCTGCCCGACAGCTGCCTGAGCTGCCCGCCCATGCCGCTGCCCTACACGCCGATCACCCGTAGCGTGATCCTGCGCTGACCCGGCCCGACCCGGCCAGCCGCGCCCCGGGGGTGTCATGCCCCCCGGGGTCGCTGCCCGTGTGGCCTCAGGCCGTGACCCGCGCCCGTATCCAGGGCGACAGCGCGATCAGGCACAGCCCGACCGAGAACAGGCACCAGATCGCCGGCATCTCGTTGGGGCTGGTTGTCAGCACCGTGGCCAGCATCGGCCCGAGGGCCAGGTGCATCAGCGCAAAGCGCCACGCGCCGTAGACAAGTGGCAGGATGAAAACCGCCGCCATGTAATCGGGGAAGGGCACCCAGTGGCGGAAGACCTCGCCGCCAAGCCAGCCCGCGAAATCCGACAGCGGCATCGTCCAGCCAAGGTGCCAGTCGCCGGTGATCGTGCACCAGGCCGGACCGCACAGCGTGGTGCCCGGCAGGCAGGGGCCGATACTGGCCATGGGCACCATGCGGAACAGCAGCAGGATCGAGGCCAGCACCGACAGCCCCATCACCAGCCGCCAGAGCCGCGCCGAGACTCCGCCGATGATCGCCATGCCGAAGGCGTTGATGAAGATCGGTTGCAGCGCGATATGCACGTAACTGAGCATCGCCGAAACGCGGTTGCCGGGCA
>NZ_CAXREX010000327.1:0-20932 GCF_964229645.1 Nioella sp.
GATCTATGAACGGGTCCACGACATCGCGCTCGGCGCCGCCGAACAGGCCGCCACCCTGACCGAGATCAACTCGGCCGTGGCGCATCTCGACGTGGTGACCCAGAAGAATGCGGCGATGGTCGAGCAATCCACCAACGCGACCAAGGCCCTGTCCCGCGAGGCCAGGCGCCTCGCCGAACAGATGGCCGCCTTCAAGGTCGACGACCGGGAGCCGGGCCCCGCGCGAGACGCTCGCCCGCGGGATCACGCCAACACCGCGCCGGACGAACGACCCGAGCCGGTCCTCAGGATCGCGTGAGCCGCGCGGTTGAACGCGTGGAAACCCCGCACAAACTCATGTTAGCAGGGATCCTCAACAGCCATCGGTGTCATGAGGCCCCCGGGCAGGGGAGCGTTGACGCAACTGTTCTCGGGCCCGTGTTCCACCGCCAACACCCGGGTCATGCCGATCAGGCCCGCCTTTGCTGCGGCGGATCTCTTCACGTGGAATAGCGCCTTCAGGTGACGCTGGCATTTCTAATCCGTCGCCAGCGAATTTTTCTGAAGGAGTAGCCGCCAGCGTTGAGGCGCTTAACGGCGGTCAGGAAAAAAGGGCGCTATATTAAGGCCGTGGAAAATTTTAAGTCGAGTGAAAAAACCATCAATGTCTGAGAGGCTGGGAAGAGATATTCTTCGAACCAGAAAAAATTGTTTGCATGACATACCGGCGATTCTTCAAGGAATGGCTACACTAGGACAAGGCGTTTAATTGGCGCGCCTAACGGTTGCCGGTTATCTTTGCTGACGGACATGCTATCAACCGGGCGATCTTTATTGAGGGCAGCTGGCAGCATTATGGCAATTCCGCATTGGTGTGTGACAGCATTCATGCATTGATGCCAAATGATGATTGCCAGTGCCCCCCCGGCCTATCTCTACGGCCACTAGGACGAAAACCCGGTGGTCTCTTCGAATGCCAGGCCGCCGGCCTCCAGCGTCGCGATCACCTTTGCACGGCTGGCGCTTTCTCGGCTGCCATCCGGGTGAGGCGAGCACCAAGGAGGAACTTTTCTACGGCGTCGATGGCTTGCTTCAGTCGCCCGACTGCGGCGACCTCTACGCGGGCAGCCGAGCACGGCAAGGGCCGCATCCCGGCGGCGGACACCAGCGCCAACTTCCGCGCTTTTCCGACGCCAGAAGGCACCACGGCAACCTGTATGTAGACTGCTAGACGGTGGAGCCTTCTCAGTCACCTATAAACAGGAGGACCCGCGGATTTGAAGGGCTGGACAGACCGCGCTTCGCAAACGCACCAACAATGTCCGCGACAAGGCCGCCCAAGCGCCAGACGAGCTGCAGCTCCGTGGCTACCGCCCCTTCGACGGGCCCGATCCGCGCCCGATGCCCGATGGCCAGCCCCTCGCGATCGCCGACATCTTCGACGACCTGGTTGCAACCGTGGAAGATACCGGCATGGAACCCGATCTCGAAGAGATGCTCTGGGGCCAGGCCAACCTCTTCCACCGCGCCATGGCCCGGACCGCGCGGACGCTCGGCAAGAACGCGCATACGCCGCGCCGCCTCCAGCGCGAGCGGAATGGCTCCGGGTCGAAATCCGGCGCGTCGGTGCGCCTGACGACCGAAGGCCCGTCCCTCGTCGAACCGCGCGACTGCATCGACATGACGCGCGATCACGCCGCATCCGTTTTCTCAATACACGGAAACCACCTGGCGCCCCCGCTCCGGCTCGATGGTGATGTACGGTCTACGGCCGCGCGTGGCGCGTTCACTGGCAGACAGATGCCGGAGGGCAGGGTGTTCCATCGAGGCTGACCGGTCAGACAGGAAGATGCTTCGCCTTGCGGCCCATCCGGGGAAACTTCAGGCGGGCGTTGACAGAAAACATGCCGCGCCGCGCGATTTGGGCAGGGCGCGATCGGCTTTTGCAGCTATGGTCATGGTGTACCTTGGGAGGGAACAATATGCGCTTCAAGGGGCTGGACCTGAACCTCATTGTGGCGTTAGACGCGCTTCTTTCGACCCGAAGCGTTTCCCGCGCAGCAGAGATCACCTGCATCAGTCAGCCGGCCATGAGCGCTGCCTTGGCGCGACTGAGGGACTACTTCAACGATCCATTGCTCATCTTCAAACCGGGTAGCGCGATGCTGTCGCCGTTGGGTGAAAACCTGCGCGAACCGGTCGCAGAAGTTCTCGTCTACATCAGCGACAAACTGGTCTCGACAGGCAGTTTCGAGCCTGAGTCTTCGACCCGCGAATTTCGCATTCTGGCCGCCGACACCGTCATTCTAGGATTGTTGGCCGGAGGCCTGCGCAGGTTGGATCCCCTCGCGCCGAGCCTGCGCTTTTCGCTGTCGACGCCTTCAACGGGAATTCTTGAAAAGCTTGATAGCGGCCAGATAGACCTGCTGGTTGTCCCCGAGCAGGTCGCAACGCCCTCGCACCCTTCCGAACTGCTGGTCGAAGAACAGCACGCAGTCATTGCCTGCGCGAAATCCTTCGAGTCCGACACCCTGTCGGTAGAAGACTATTTCGCTGCCGACCATGTAGAAGTGTTCATCGGCCAGAAATCCTACCTTGCTTCGGTTCCCGGGGATACCAGCGAAAAGCGGCGCATAGCCGTCAAGGTTGATCAATTTGCGCTGGTTCCTTTCTTCATCAGCGACACACGGCGCTTGGCGACCGTTCCGGGTATGACCGCCGAGCTCTACTCGAACTCGAAGAACCTGAAATATTTCAAGCCTCCCTTTGCGATATCGCCGGTGCGACTGGTCATGCAGTGGCACTCGCGCTCGCAAGCCGATGCCGGGCTGACCTGGCTGCGCCGTGAGCTTCGCTCTGGCGTCGGAGTGGACCGCGCCCATAAACGACATCTATACCGGCTCTTAAATCAATCGATTTGATAGCAAATGACGCGCTCACTAGCCTCGCCAACGCCATAAAGGCAATGGGAGGATAAGATGGAAGACCCGATTTTCGAACTGTCCCGACGCGGCGCTATTGGGGCCCTCGGAGGTGCGATGGCCTTTGGCCTGGCGAACAAGACCGAGGCTCAAGCGGTCGCCGGAGACACCGCCACGGATGCGACCGAAATCGTCCTTCGCGGCGGCTATGTCCTTTCGATGGACAGGGATATCGGCGATCTCGAAATTGGCGACGTGCACATCCGCGACGGCATCATTGTCGACGTTGCCCCGGAGCTGACGGTCGCCGGCGCCGCCGTGATCGATGCGACCAACACCGTGATTATGCCGGGGTTTGTCGACACCCATTGGCATATGTGGAACAGCATCTGGCGCGGCTTGGGGAATGACGCCACCGAGTATTTCGGGCTCCACCGATTGGCGGCTCATTACACGCCCGAAGATCATTACATGGCTGTGCGTTATGCAGCACTCGAGGGGCTCAATAGCGGATTCACCACCTGCCATAACTGGGCGCATGGCGTGGATTCCGTCGAGGACGCGGAGGCGGAGCTTCGCGCGCTGGTCGATTCCGGCATTCGCGCCAAAATGGGTTACACTTGGAATCTGGGAGGGCAGCCGACCACGCGCGAGCAGTTGCAGGCAGCGCTCGACTGGATCGAGCAGAACGGACAGGGCCGTATCGGCCTGGGCATCATCCTCGATGGCGCCGGCGACGCCCTGGCCGAGCGGGTCGAGCTCGCGCGGTCCCTGAACCTTCGGCCCATCACCGACCACGGCGGCAGCCTGGCCCGGCCGGACCTGCTTGGCCCCGAGTTTCTGTTCACTCACGGGACCGGCATCACACCCGAACTGATTTCCCTGATCAACGACAAGACGCTGGGCGTGGCTCTGTGTCCCGGCACGGACCCGCTGATCGGAGCAGGGTTGCCCCCGATCAATGCCCTTTTGGACGGCGGTGTGCCTCTGGAGCAGATCAGCATGACCGTCGATGTGACCGCCCAAACGGCGGCAGACCCCTTTGCCATGATGCGGACCATCGTCAATTCGGGACGTATCCAGCGCGCAAATACCACAGACCTGATGCGCATCGTTCAGTCGGCCCCGGATTGGCCCCTGAGCTACCGAGAGGCGCTGGCCATCGGCACCAGCGGGGGCGCGAATGTCCTTGGTCTTGCAGACCAGATCGGTTCGCTCACTCCCGGCAAGCGAGCAGACGTGATCATGGTTCGGACCGATGCGCTCAACATGCTCCCGGCCCGAAATACCAACATGACGTTCCAGCTCGTCCAAACCGGCCTGCCATCCAACGTCGACACAGTGATCGTCGATGGCCGTGTGCGCAAGCAGGGTGGAAAGCTGACGGGTGTGGACATGGCCGCAATTGTCGCCGAAGCCGCGAGCGCCCAGATGGCAATCCGCGAGCGCGCGGGCCTGCCGGCAATCGACATTTCCCGGTAAAACATCGTCGATCGACTGTTGCAGGAAGCGAAGTCCCAGGGGGACGCCGAAGTGCCGGGCAAGACGCAGCCGGCACTGACCAAGGCGCTGCGGAAACCGGGCGGGACGGCATTGGGGGCTCCCGTGTCGTCCAGACTGAATTTCGCAAGCTGGAAAAGGACGTCGCCTAGATCATGGGCGACCGGGCGGGGAAACCGAGTATCTCGGTTCCCCGTTCTTCTTTGCTTCCGTTTGCCCTCTGCATCGGCGTTGATGCACGACGCCAGGCTTGCGGCCCAGCGATACCGGCGGCTCTGCGCGCCCAGTATGGGGAGGCGTAGGGACCGTCTTACCCATCCGTGCAGAGGCTCTGCCTCAGCCGGCGTTCAGAGCAGGGCCGTCGCTGTTGTGGCCCCCAAGATCGCGCGGGCGCCGTCCCCGTCTGCCAGCCTGCGCCCACGGTCTCGCGCAAGCGAGGCGACCATGGCGACGCGTTCAGCATTGTCGCGCGCCGGCTTGCCCTGTGCATCGACGATGGCGTTCTCGAACCCCACCCGCGCATGGCCCCCGTGGTCGATGGTCTTCGTCAAACAGGCCATTTCGCCGGTCCCGAACGCGCAGGTCATCCAGATCGCCTCGTCGGTGAGCTTCTCGGCCTTGAGCGCAGCATGAAGCGCTTCGTAATCCGAAAGGTCAGAATTCTGGGTGGCGGCATAGCGGCCCGCCACCACGATGACGCGCGGCGTGTCGCGCAGATGCAGCGCGCGTTCCCGGTAGAGGCTTGCGAACAGTGCAATCTCGTCGGGATCATAAAGGATGAACTGAATCGCCGTCCCGCGTTGCGAAGCGCCAGCGAGGAACCGATCCGCCACATCGCGGCCTTCGCGCATCATCTCCTTGATCGAGAACGACACGCAGGCCGGGTTCAGCGTCTCGACGCTTGCGATCTGTTCGGAGAGATCAAAGATGCCCGCCGCCTCGGTCGTCGTCTGCACGGCCATGCCGGGGGCGGCCGCCTCGACCGCCGCGATGGCCGCGCGGTAGCGGTCGGGATCGAGCGAATGCTTGTCTGCGTCGTCGCGCACATGCAGATGAACGGCCCCCGCGCCGGCGGCATGGCATGCCCGCGCCGTTTCGGCCAGATCGGCAGGCGAAATCGGCAGCGCGGGGTGATCCGCTTTGGTCCGTCGTGCGCCATTCGGCGCGACCATGATGCAAAGGTCAGTCATCGTGTTTTCTCTTGTGATATGGTCCTTGCGAGAGCCACTGGACGCTGGTTTTCTTGTGCCCTAAGCTCACAAAACCTGGTGGTGAGGACCGGGTTAAGGGAGGATTCATGAACGATATGGGCACGCCAGTGGTGCGGGCATCGGGCGCATCTTTCGAACGCCAGATGAACGGGCTTCTTCGCACGCGCTTTGACCTTCGGTCCGATGGCGCGCGCAGCTATGAAGGCGAGATCCGCAGGTCCTACGTATCGCCGCATGTGCGCCTTGCCGACATCAGTTTCACCCCGCATTCCACCCGTTTGAAAGCGGGCAAATCGTCGCGGCAGGGTCGCTCGTTCCTCGTGTCGCATCAGATCGAAGGCCACGCCTGTGTCCGGCAGGGCGGTCGCGAAGCCGTCATCAAGCCGAACCAGATCTTCTTTATCGACACGACGCTTCCCTTCGAGATCGATACCGACGACATCCGCACCCGGTCGATCTACCTCAACTCGCACTTTTGGCAGGAAGTCTTTCCGGAGCGTGAACTCTATACGGCCACTGCCCTCGATTGCGACCGGGGCCTGGGCTACACCTGCAAGACCATGATCGACGAGATGTTCGGTATGGAATGGGACATTCAGCACTGCGCGATGCAGCGGCTTGCCGGGTGCCTTGCTAACTTGCTGGCCGTTTCGATGGTCACGAACAATCCGTTGGAACGCAGGGGCCACGGATCGAACGAGCAGACGCTTCAACGAATTCACGAGGCGATCTTGCGCAACCTCGCGGACCCTGATCTCGACTGTGCGCGGATCGCGGAAGAGGTGGGACTGTCGGTGCGTCAGGTGCATGCGGTGTTTAGCGGTACCGGTTCCACGCTCATGCGCCACATTTGGAAACGGCGCCTGTCGCGGATCGCGTCCGATCTCGCCAATGTGAACCTGTCGCACAAGCCCGTGTCGACCATCGCGTTCGAATGGGGGTTCAACGAAGCCGCGCATTTCTCGCGTCAGTTCAAGGCCGCGTTTGGTATGCCCCCGGCGAAATACCGGGAGCATCATATGTTGAACGGCGGCCGGGTCGGTTCGCTGAACTGAACGTGACCCCCGCAGCATTAGGCTCACATATGGCTCGGAAGCCACAGCGCGAGGGCGGGGAAGAGGATGAGGGCAGCGACCTTGATCAGGTCGACGAGAACGAAGGGCGCGACACCTCGATAGATCGTCGTGATGTGCACATTCTTGGCAATGGAGGAGAGCATGAAGATGTTCATCCCGAAAGGTGGCGTGATCATCCCCATCTCGACGCAGATTACCGTGACCACGCCCCACCAGACCGGGTCGAACCCCATCTGTGTAACGAGCGGCAGAAAGATCGGCACCGTGATCACCATCATCGCGTAGCTGTCCATCACCATGCCGAGCACCAGGTAGACGAGGACGAGCAGGGCGACGACGCCGTAGGGACCGATGTCCATCCCGATGATCCAGCCCGAGAGCATAGCGGGCACCTGGGTAAAGGCGATGAGGAACGAGAACGTCACAGCCCCGAAGATCAACGTGTAGATGAGCGCGATGGTGGTGGTTGTCTCGGCCATCACCGCCCAGAGTTGGCCGCCGCCCAGACGCCCCCGGAAGAGCGCGAAGAGAAACGCGCCGACCGCGCCGACCGAGGCGGCTTCCGCATCCGTAACGATGCCGGTGTAGATGCTTCCGATCACCGCCCCGAAGAGGACGAAGGCGCCGATGCAGCCCTTGGCCGCCGCGAAAAGCGCGGTCGGGTCGATGGGCGATCCTTCCGGCGCGAGACCGGGGCGCAGCGTGAGCAGAACCTTGATCGCGACGAGATAGAGCGCGATGGCCAGCGCGGCGGGGATTATCGCCGCCACGAAAAGCTGGCCGATGGATTGCTCGGACAGGAGCGCGAACAGGATGAGTGCGGTCGAGGGGGGGACGAGGCTCCCCAGCGTGCCACCCGCCGCGACGCTGCCCGTCGCCAGTGCCTTGTCATAATTTCGGCTCTGCATCTCGGGCAGGGCGACCTTGCCAAAGGTGGCGGCGGTCGCGAGCGACGATCCGGTCAGCGCGCCGAAGCCTGCGCATCCAGCGATGGTCGCGTGAGCCAGCGCCCCGCGCATCGGGCGCATGAGTTCATTGGCGAAGCGGTAGATGTCTGCTGACAGTCCGGCGACCGAGGCGAAGCTGCCCATGAGCAGAAAGAGCGGCAGGACCGCCAGCGTTTCGCTGGTGAAGAACTTGCCCGCTTCGCTGCCTACGACGGTGCCCGCGGGACCCACGGCCAGCAGGATGGCGGTACCCAGAAAGCCGACGATGCCCATGCAGGCGGCGAGAGGTACGCCCAGAACCATGAGGCCCCACATCATCCCGAAGAACACGAGCGCCGCGACTCCCGCCTGCAGCGAGCGGAACCACTCGTAGCCGGGAAGAAGTGCGAGCGCGTCGAAACAGACCAGACCCGCGATGGCAAGGATCAGCAGCGACGGGACGAATTCGACTGGTCGCCACCACCCGCGATCGGTGCGCATGATCTCGATGCCCGCCTCGACCGCGTGGAGGATCTGGATCGGCAGGCACAAGAGGAGGAGGATAGCCATAGCGTAGTAGAAGGGTGCGATCTGCCAGCCAAGGATGATCGAGGCCTGATCGCGCTGGTCGTAGATGGCGGCAAGCTGGAAGACCTCGATCCCCACGAGCAGCAGGAACAGTGTCAGCAGCACCGTGCCCATCAGCGACAGCGCCCGCGCCGCATGGCCCGGCAGGCGCGCCGTAAGCAGGTCGAGCGAGATATGCACGGCCCGCGCAGCGCCCGAGGGCAGGCAGGCCGCGATGGCGACGCCGAGCGACAGGATCAGGATTTCGTTCAACCCCCGGATCGTCGTCGAAAAGAGCGACCGCAGGCCGACGTCGAAAAGGGTCAGGAACGCGATCAGCACGATCAGCACGACGCCGACGGCAGCGAGGTAGCGGGTGCCTTGTTCGGCTCCACGCGCGATGCGTTTCACGGCTGTCGTATCAGACATGATGTTGTGCCACGGTCGGCTCCCCCTGTGCGGCAGGCGTTTGATTGGTGAGTTGTCCACGGCCATCCTCCTCCCATGATGATGTCCGCCCTTCCGGGCCTTGTCAGGTCAGTTCGTCCAGGATCGCGGCGCAGGCCTCTGGATAATGCAGGAGAGGCAAATGCGCGGCCCCGTCGATCACGCGCAGGCGGGCATCGGGTATCGCGGCGGCCAGTGCCTCGGACGCGGCCTGCGGTGCGGCCTTGTCCTGCGACCCGAAGGCCACGATCGTGGGGGCGGTGATCCGGGCTGCCGCGTCCAGGCAATTGGCCTCAGCGAGCGCGTCGCAGGCGGCGGCATATCCTTGGTCCGACGCGCGGGCGAGCATACGGGCCAGCCCCTTGCCCGCCGGGGTCGCGCGGTCGTCCTCGGTCATCCAGAGACCCAGCACGCCACCCGCGATCGCGGCAAGGCCATCGGCCCGGATCTTGGCCGCGCGGTCGCGCCACATCTGCGGATCAAGGCTTTTGACATAGGTATCAAAGAGGGCCAGCCCCTTGACCCGTGTGCCGGCCTCCGCCGCGACGAGCTGCGCGACGACACCTCCCAGTGAACAGCCCGCCAGGGTGAAGTCGCCGACGCCATGCTGGTCGAGCACTGCCAGCACGTCGGCGGCCAGGGTTTCACAGGTCAGCGGCGTGTGGCTTTCCTCGCTCGACCCGTGGCCCCGGAACTCGGGACAGATGACCCGGTGCGTCGCGCTGAACCGCGCCACCTGCGCGTCCCAGAGCGCGGCTTCGGTGCCCAGCGAATGAAGCAGCACCAGCACCGGGGATTCGGGGTCGCCAGCGACGGTCGCGTGCAGGCAGTGATCGTTTACGGTCAGGAACATCGGATCCTCAATAGGGCTGGTTGAGTTCGGCAAGAGCCTCTTCCACGACCCGGATCTGGTCGATGGGTGACGAGCCCGCCTTTTCCAGACGGCCGAGCGTCAGGGACTTGTCCACGACAAAGGCGCAGCGGTCGAAACGCCGCTTCATGAAGGCGTCGAGCGCCTCCTCTGGCGTTGCCGTGGTAGCGGCACATTCGCCCAGCACGACGCCGTCCTCCATCGCCATGCCTGCCCCCGATGCAAGCTGCGGAGTCGTGGCATGGGCTGCGTCCCCGATCAGGACCACGCCGTCACGATACCACGGTGCGGGGCAAACCACGGTTTCGAGCGGACGCGCGACGATGTTGCTCTCGGGCGTTAGACCCTCTCGCACATCGGCCACGATGCCGCCGTAGCTTTCCATGAGCTTGGCCAACCGGGTCGACAGTTCGTCGTCGGGAATCCACTCGACGGTTTCGACGGGCTCCAGAAGGAACATATACATCTCATCGGGCGACACCGGGTTCATTCCGATCTTCATCGGACCACCAAGGAAATAAGTGCGCCGGTCTATGCCCGGATGGCGCGGCGCCATCAGTCGCCAGCAGACCTGACCCACATATTTCGGCCCGTCCACTTCGGGAAACAGCGCCTTGCGCGTCGCCGAGAAGATGCCGTCGGCGGCCACGACGAGGTCAAAGGTCGCTTCGGTGCCATCCGAAAAGCTGACCGTTTTCGGGCTGCCTTCCGACATGGCGGTCACGGTCAGACCGAGCGAAACATCGATCCCCGCGTCGCGCACGCGCTGGGCGAGCAGACGGTGCAGCGTCGGGCGCATGATGCCGCCCGCGCCGGGGATCCCCTCGCCACCGGAGGTGCGGCCTTCGATCTCGGCAAGCACGTTGCCCTCGGCATCACAAGCGCGGATGTCGTCCGAGGTCCAGCCAGCCTTGAGCACGTCTTCGAGAATGCCCAGACGCTTCATCACCCTGAGCGTGGGCCCGGTGATGGTGATCCCGGCCCCCGAGACGCCCCATTTGGCATCCCGGTCGATGAGCCGCACCCGCACCCCCGCTTCCTGCAGCGACAGAGCCGCCGACATGCCCGCGATCCCCCCGCCGATAATCAGCGCGGTTTCGAAAGCGGCTCCCATCAGGACACCTTGAACCGGCCGATGCCGATCCCCGTGTACCAGTCGTTGACCGCCTTGTAGTAGGTCCGCTCATAGCTCGCGCCGTTCGCTGCCCCCATCGCGGCCATCCACATGCGGATTTCTTCGCAACCATTCCCTGCCGTATGCACAAATTCGGTGGCGTATTGGATCGTCGCATCCACGTCGCCGCTTTCCATATGGGCAAGAAACGTCTGGTCGAATTCCTCGTTCACCATGCCCATCCGGGGCGTGGCGATGTCGTGGCTGATGCCGCCGGTGGCAAGGATCGCAACGCGGTCCACCCCGTCATATTCCGCAATCGCCCGGCCCAGAAACTTGCCCAGGTTATAGCTCCGCCGCATCGTCGGCATCGGCGGCTGCACGCAGTTGATCAGGACCGGCACGATGGGCAGGTCCGGATCGACCCCCGCCAGTTCGAGCGGCGTGAGCGACCCGTGGTCGAGCACCATCTCCATCGAGAAAGACGGATCGAACTCGGCTTCGAGCGCACTTTGCAAGAGGTAGGAGCCGAAGGCCTGATCGCCGGCGAACGTGCGCCGTTTGGCATGGAGCCAATGCTCGATCGGGCTTTCGTAGCTTTCCGCGCAGCCGATGCAATAGGCCGGAAAGTTGTCGAGAAAGAAGTTGTGCAGGTGGTCGTTCGACAGAACGATCAGCGCGTCGGGCTTGCCGGCCATGAAATCGTCGCCCATCGCCTTGTAGGCGGCGAAAATCTCGTCCTTCAGGGCGGCGGGAATATTGTCGGGGAAATTGAGCATGACGGGCGTGTGCGACGCCGTGTAGATCCCTGTGATCTCAGCCATCGTTGTAATCCTCGTGGTCCAGAAGACTGCGCAGCGCGGCGAGGCTTTCGGCCTCGGGAATCCTGACCCCGATGCAATGGGCGCGCAGCAGATAGGGGTTCACGCCCGACAGATACATGCCCGCGACGTCGTTCGACTTGATCGCATGGGCAAGGTCGTCGGGCAGACCGAACCGCGCCAGATAGGCGTCGGCGTCGGTGGTGTAGGCCTCCAGATGGTCCGGTTTGTGGTGCAGTTCATAAAGCACCTTGTCCATCAGATAGGCCCGGGTGCTGGGCATCATTTCCTGCCAGTTGGCCATGGGTTTCTCCCTTTGGGAAAGCGGATCAGGCGAGACGGGCCTTGAGCCAGTCGATGATCGTGTCGACGGTGCCGGGGCCGAACCCCATGTGCCCGCGACCGGGGAACAAGCGCACGGACTTCGGGTCGCCGTGTTCGGTGAGAAGCTCGATATCCGCGATGGGACATTGCGTGTCGTTCTTGCCGTTGATGAGCAGAAGCGGCGCAGAGGGCTGATCGAGAAGGCCCTGATCCAGAAGCGACAAAACCTTGAACCCCTGGATGTATTCTTCGTCGTTCGTGGCGCCGAGCATCCGCGAGCGGGTCTCGACCAGTTCCATGAGGTAGCTGTCGGGGTAGCGCGATTTTTCGATCCAGTCGGGCTGGAACATGTAATGCACGCCGCCGCCCCAGTTCACCGCCGCGCGGAACCGTTCCGGCATGAGGTGGGCAAGCTTGGTGGCCCAGTGGCCGCCGAAGGAACGCCCGACGATGGCGATGCGCTCCACGTCGAACTTGCCGCAGGTCTCGACCCAGTCGAAGACCGGCATGAATTGCCGCTCGCCGTCGGGCCCGGCCTTGATCGGCGATTGCCCGGTGCCGACGTTATCGAGCGCGACCGTGGCAAAGCCGCGTGCGGCGAGGCCTTCGGTCAATATGGTCATTTCCTCTTTCCACGCGTCGACACCGCCCCACATGACGATGACCGGCGGGTTGTCGATGCCCTCGGGCACGCGGACGTAAAAGGTGATTTCGTTGCCCTCTCCCGTGCGGCCGTCGAAGGGCACGGTCACGACCTCGATCGCGGGCGTGGCGTATTTGCCGAAGGCCTGATAGGCTGCGACCTCTTTCTCATAGCTCGTCAGCTTGTCGGGATGGTTGGGGCAGGGGAAGCGGCCAAGGAAGTAAAAGCCGTAAGCCTGATACCAGTTGTCGCGCGCGGTGTCGGTGTCGCCCTCGGCCTCGGCGGCCCTTGCCTTTTCGGCATAGGCATCGCCGCGACCGACCCAGGCGGCGGCCCAGGTTTCACCATCGAGCCCCTGGAGCGCTTCGATGACCGTCCGGGTCTGGTCGACATCGGTGAGCGCAAAGGGATGAACCCGCGCGTCGAGTTTTCCAAGCATCCACTCTTTCGCGTTCTCAAGCGATCTCGGGCCGGACATTTCCGCCATATCGGACTCCTCCATATTTCGGGTGACTTTGCCAAACCGGGTGCGGGGCTGTCTGGCATCTGGGCGCGACGGGAATTGTCCGCGAGTGCGCCCGTCTGAACGGGCTGCACGCGCGGACAAAGGAGGCCGCTCTTGGGATCAATTCGGGGTCGGTCCCGCGCCGGGCTTAGCCCCAGGGCGGGACGTGGACGACCAGCCCGTCATGTGCCTCGGAAAGCGCGACCTGACAGGACAGGCGCGAGGTCGCGGTGGGCTCGGTGTCGGAAAATTCGAGCATCGCCGTTTCGTCGGTCCCCGGCGGTCCGACCAGTGCGAAGCCCTCGTCCGTCAGCTTGCAATGGCAGGTGCCACAGGCCATCGACCCGCCGCATTCCCCGATGATGCCGGGGATACCCGCGCCGGTTGCGGTCTCCATCACGCTGGCACCGGGCCGCGCGTCGACGTCGAACCGTTGCCCGTCTGTGGTCACGAAGACGATTTTCATGCCGCCCCCGATCCGCCGAAGGGCAGCACGTCAAGCGTCAGCGGACCACGAAACGTGACGGTCGGCACCCAGGTCGGGCGAAAGCCTGGGGCCAGTTCCATGTCGGGAAAGGCCGCGAGGATCTCTTCCAGCATGATTGTCATTTCAAGCCGCGCGAGCGGCGCGCCCAGGCAGAAGTGCCGACCTTTGCCAAAGGCCACATGATCCCTCACGTTGGCCCGTCCGACATCGAAGGTCCGCGGGTCGTCAAAGACCGTGGGATCGTTGTTCGCGCCTGCGAGCGAAATGAGGATGTTCGCCCCCTCGGGAATGTCGATACCCCCGATGGTCACAGGCCGCGTCGTGCGCCGGCGCCAGTTCACCACCGACGACGAATGGCGCAGGCCCTCTTCCACCGCGTTGGGGATGAGCGCGGGATCGGCCTTGAGCCGTTCCCACTGCTCGCGGTCCGACAAGAGCGCATGGATCAGGTTGCCTGTCGCGTTGGTCGTCGTTTCATGTCCCGCGACCATGACACCGAAGACCAGCCCGACCACGTCGGTGATCGTCAGAACGGCATCATCACCGCCCCGCAGGTCGAGCAGCATCGAGGCGTAGTCATCACGCGGATTGTCTTGCCGATCCGCCACCAGCCGTTCGCAATATTTCCAGTAATCGAGCAGTTGGCGCCCGGCTTCCGCCAATTCCTCACCCTCGAGCGATCCAAAGGTCATGCCCAGCCGATGATCCGCCCAAACCTTGATCTGCCGGGGCGAGATGTCTTCGATCCCCAGGAGCAGGGCGAGCACCTTGGCCGGCACCTCATAGGTCAGCGCGGCCACCAGATCGACGCGTCCGGCCTCTCCCATCGCGGCGATATGCTCACGCACGATGGCGCGGATGCGGTCGCTGTAGGTGGCGTAGCGTTTCGCGTTCAGGAATTGCTGTGCCTTGGGCCGCAGGCGGCTGTGGATGTCGGCGTCGGAGTTCACCAGCGTCGGCTCAAATGAAAACCCGCCCTCGCGCAGCGCCGCCACGAAGTCGGGCGGAAACGGATGCACCGGGGCCAGAGTGATCGCCGCCGAGAAGCTATCGTGATCGGCGAGAACCGCGAGCACATCCTTGCGCCGCGTCACCACCCAGTAGCGGATCGATTCGCTGAAAAATACCGGCTCTTCCACCTGTGCCTTGGCGATGAAATCGTAAAACCCGTCATGCTCCAGCGGGCGGTAGGCTTGTCCCAGAGCCGACGCCGGGCAGCCCCTCTCGGGTTCCGTCCAGGTTGATGTCAAAGTGGTCATGTCGTTCTCCCTCATGCAGCCCGCCGTGCTTGCGACACGGTCGGGGGTGCGTCCTCGGAAGTCACGCTATGAGCCGGGCTTCATTAAGTCTTGTGGATTGCCGCGACCCGCTTGTCTCTGAGCGCGGTAGGCGCGGGGTGACATGCTGAACCTTTGCCGGAAGGTCGTACTCAAATGTGCCGAGTCACGAAAGCCGCGGGCTTCGGCGATGTCCGAAATCCGGCGCGCGGTGCCCGGTGTGGTGGCGTCCGCACAAAGGTCACGCGCCACGGCGTCAAGCCGTTCGTTCTTCAGCCAGCGCATCGGGCTGTGACCGGTTTCCGCGAAGAGCAGGTTCAGTTGCCGGACGCTGATTCCCGCGGCCCGCGCAAGGTCGTCCAGGCGCAGGTCCGGGTCGCCCATCCGATCCCGTGCCAGAGCCATCGCGGCGGCAAGCCGCGCGTCGGACGCCTCGGGTGGGGCGGCCAGGGGCAGCGCGTAGTTCAGAAACTGGCACAGACATTCGACAAGACGGTCCGTCCGATCAGCCCCGGCTTGCGCGGCTTCGAACACGTCACGGGCGATGTTCCCGGCTACCTCGCCCGCATGGTCGGCGGCTCGCAGGACACCCGCGCCGAAGCGTTCGAACGGTGGAAAATGCGCGCGTATCGCGTTGCGATCGACGAGAATGGCAAGCGTCGACATTCGCGTAGTTGCAATGCGAAACGGCTGGCCTGTGTCGATGAGATACATGTCCCCGGCGTCGGCCTGATCCTTGCGCCCGGCCTGTTCGAAGCGACAGGTGCCGTCGGTCAGGTGGGAGATGAGGACGGGAAAGCGCATGTTGCGTCCGCGTCCGGCAAGTTGTTCGGTGGTATGCGCGGCGAAGACGAGCTTCGCCAGATGTGCGGTGCGTGTGCGGGCGTGCCAATCGACCCGGTTCGAAATGGCGTCCGGGCGAACCGGTGTTTCTTTGCTGGTTATGCTGAACCACAGGCCGAAGGTTCCGTTGATTTCGGCCTGCCACGCTTTGCCAGCCCCCGGCGGGTCCGGTGCGGCCCGCGCGCTCATGAAGACGCGAGCCGCGATCCGGCGACATACGTTCGGGCAAAGCAGTCGCGCTCCTGCACCCGGGCCCACCAGCGTCCCACGCCGGGCAAATCGGCCCAGACACGGGCCAGGTCCAGGTCCTGCATCCGGTCGAAGGTCGGCACGACGCAGGCATCCGCGATGCCGAAGTCGCCAACGAGCCAATCCTCTGCCGCCAGCGTCGTCTCCATCCGCTCGCAGGTCATCCGCAACCTTTCGACCGCCTCGGCATGCCGCGCCTCGCTGATCCCGTCCTCCATCGATCGATAAAAACCCTTGCGTAATGTCCGCTTGTCGCTGTTTGCGCGACGCTGGTCCGGCGTCATCTTTTCCACGGGTTTCAGGAGAACCTTGGCGAAACTCGGGATGCGGACCGCGACCGTGGGCACCTCTTCGAAGAACCGCAGCCAAGCCCGTACGCGCGCCCTGTCGACCGGTGTGCGCCCCGACATGGGCACGTCGGGAAACACTTCGTCGATGTATTCCATGATGACGGAGCTGTCATGGATGACCGCCCCGTCATGCACCAGCGTCGGCACCACGCCGTTCGGGTTCAGAGCGAGGTAGTCGGGCGTCAGATGCTCCTGCTTCGCCAGATCGACGGGGCGATCGGAGAAAGGCAGCGCCTTTTCAAAAAGGCAGAGTTTGACCTTCTGCGTGCACGTCGATTTCGGATAGCCATAAAGTTCGATCATACGTCTGCACCTATTGCCGAACGGGGGCGGGAGGCCGCCCACGCCGCATGGCTTACTGCCTCGCGCTTTCGACCGCCGAGCGCATCGCGGCGACGGTATCCGCATCGCCCGGACCGGCGTCGATCCAAGCGGCTTCGATACCCTCAAGGGCTGCGCGCCACATGTCCACCTGCTCCCCTTCGATCTCGACGATCTCCTCGGCGGTGGTGGCCGCAAGGCCTTCGCCCGCCGCTGCCTGTTCGTTGAGGAAGGCCCCCATATGCGCGGCAAAGGCTTCGCCGCTCACCGACATCAGCGCCTCTCGCGCCTCTTCGGGCAGTGCGTCGAAGGCGGCCCGATTCATCACGGTAAAGCCTGTGTTCCCGCCCAGTGCGGCCTTGTAGTAGTAAGAGGTGACCTCCTGGAACCGGAACGCGGGAACGGCGGTAAAGGCGACGATGGCCCCGTCGATGGTTCCGCGGCTGATCGCCGGATACCAGTCCCCGATCCCCATCGCGACCGGCACGCCGCCCAGGGCTTCGAGCGCGGCATACATGGTCGGGTTCTGCGCCGACAGCTTCAGCCCGGTGAGCATCCCGTCATCGGGCAGGGGCTGCGACAGGATCACTGAGTTGTTGGGAAAGGCGAAGAGCCCGATGGTCACGAAATCGTCGTATTCGCCCGAGATCACGCCTTCGTCGAACAGGCTCTGCGTAGCAATCGACCCTTCCAGCGCGGTCTCATAGATAAAGGGCAGTTCCGCGACCGAACTCAGCGGAAAACGGTTCGGATAGTAGCCCTGAAAATCCCATGCGATGTCGATGACACCCGACTGCACTCTGTCCAGAAGCTGGCCATTGCGCCCCAGCGTGCCGCCCGCGACCACGTTGATCGTGACCTCGCCACCGGTGGCCTCGTTCACCATCTGGGCCCATTGCTCGAAGGCACGGTTGATCGGGGCTGGGGCAGGGGCGGCGGACGCGAAGGTTAGTGTGGTGTCCGCAGTTGCTTGCGTGACCATCAAATTGCCCAACAGCATAAGACAGGCGCCAAGTCCGAGCGTTTTGCGGTAATTTGTCATAGTGTCTCCTCCAAGACAGCAGGGCGACTCTCCGACTGGTGCCCAACTGAATTGGCATGTTAGCGACCGGGCCGAACGGGTGCTTGGACACAAGCGTGACCGAATTGCTCCTAAGCGCGCTTTCCGAGCTCAGGCTCGTGGGCGTGCGGAAATTTCTGCGCGGTTTCAGCTGATTTCACTGGTGCGGCGCCGCGATATCGATCGCGTGGTTCTCGTCGATGGGGAGTTTCTTGCGATCGAGGACCCTCTCCTCGATCACCTCGGCGGCGTTCAGAACGCCGTAGGGGCCACGGCCATCGACCGTGGCGATTGTGCCTGTGGCCAGCAGATGCACCCAATCGGCGACGGGGGCGTCGGGAAGCAGGGCGGCCTGCAGAAGGGTGATGGCGGGGGCGGTGTTCATATCCCCAGAATCGCCCGAAGCGCCGCGGCAAAACAGGCGCGACGGTTTGTGGGGATGGTGGAGAGGTCGTCCGGACAATGCGATAGACCTCCGTCAGGGTCCAGGGATCAGGCGACGGCGCGCACAAGCTCTTTCAGGTTTTGCCTGACTATCATTTTGTGCGCAGGTCCGACCGGTAGCATGTAGAGACGACCTAATGCGTTATGCATCTTCACGGAGGAGGTGATCGTCAGTTCGTGTCCCGATACCGAAATACAGGTCATGACATCGAGATGCCAATCGCGCGCGGTCAGGGTCAGGACCGTCTCAGACGCGTGTTCCACAAGAAAGAAATCGAGCATCTGACCGACCTGGACACGCTCCGGCACGGCCCCGGAAAATCCACCGATCCTCGAGGCGCCGAACACAGATGAGATCGCGTCCCGCAGCTTGAAGGCGAGGTTCATGATGGGCCTTGGCCGCGCCATGAGGATGCGCCAGGCATTGAGGGGCGATACAGGCCTGGGCAGCACTGCTGACTGTGTGTCGAAGAAATAGAGTTCCCGCACCGGCGCCAGAGTCTGAATATGCGTGCCCGGGATCGTGACGCTCGCCATGCTCATGAATCCTGCCCCCGTCGCTTACGCCAAGACCTTGTGCGCCTTCTCCGGGTCCTTGGCAACGAGGGCTGGACTGAGACCTTCATTGCGCTTGTCCGTGCGGTCGGCGTGGCGGACCAAACTGCTGTTCCCTAACTTCGTTGAATGTCCGCTCATGCTTCTGCCGCTTTCCGAGTCATGGCTTGCCAGCCGAGGAGCAAGGTTAGCCCGATGAAGATGGCTATGGAGTAGGAGGCCGCCCATGTGGCTGCGGTCACGAAACCCGCCGCGTCGTTGGTTGCGTTCTCCATGCCGCCGTCGCCAAGGAGGCTGAAGAATATCTGTCCCGCCACGGCGATACCCAAGGCGGCGCCGATCTGCTGGAATGCCTGCATAGCCCCTGAGCCTGCGCCTGCGTTCTCACTGGCGACATTCGACATCGTGACCTGGAACAGCGACATAATCGCGGTTCCCATGCCGACGCCACTGATCAGAAGCGGCGCGATGAATAGATAGGGGTTGAACTCAGACCCTGCTGCCTGGATCGCGAACACAAGGCAAACCATGCCAACCACCAGGAGCGCGGCCCCGCCTGCGATCCGCTCATAGAGGTGGCGGTCGCCAAATCTTTGCGTTGAGAGCGATGCCAGCATGACCCCCAGAGGGAAAGGCGTTGTCAGCAGCCCGCTTTGCAGGGCGGTCATGCCGAAGCCGGATTGCAGGAAAATCGCAAGAACGAGGAACAAACCGGGGATTCCGCTGAAGAACAGCGTGATCAGGCCGAGGCGCCTCAGATAGAGCGCATTGGCAAGCAAACCCGGCGGCATGAGCACCGAGCGACCCTTCGTCGCCCGAGCGCGTTGATGGATCGAAAACAAGAGAGCGGTGGGGACAACTGCGATCATCATCGCGAAAAGCCACCACGGCCATCCTAGGCTGCGGCCTTCGATCAGGGGCAGCACCAGCATCAGGACGGCAAGACCGAACAGCAGCGTTCCAATCCAGTCCGGGCGCGTCTTGCCGTCAACCTCGGTGTGCGGCAGCCAGAACCACGATCCGACCAAGGCGGCAAGGCCGAGCGGTATGTTGATCAGAAAGGCCGGACGCCATGTCAAACCGGCAAGATCCCCCGAGATCAAGGCACCGCCCACGATGGGCCCGGCGACAACGGCAAGGCTTGAGACCGTGCCGAACAGGCCAAAGGCGCGGGCTTTCTCTTCGGGCGGGAACGTTACATGGGCGATGGCCAGCACCTGCGGAACCATCATCGCTGCTGCGGCCCCCTGGATGACACGAGCAAGGATCAGGCTTTCGATATCGGGAGCAAGGCCACAGACGGTTGAAGCTGCGGTAAAGCCGACCAACCCCCACAGAAACATCCGCTGCCGTCCAATGACGTCGCCGAACCGCCCACAGGGCAGCAGCCCCACGGCCAAAGCCAGGATGTAGGCTTCGGCAACCCATTTCAGCTGCGTCGGCGTGGCGCCCGTATCGGCCTGTATTTGCGGCAAGGCCACGTTCACGATGCTGACGTCTATCAGGTTCATGAAGCTTGCAATATAAAGGACCGTCAGCGCCAGCCACCGGTTTGCGGGGCCTCGGCTATCTTCACTGGAATCTTCGAGAGGTTTCATGTAACGACAAATGTATCATAAGGGCGCAGGTGTCAATCTCATGTGCTGTCAAATGTTACGTAAATGAGCCGGAAGACGACGAATGCGCCAGGATCAACGATTGTCCCGTGTTCTCCATGCGCTCTTGCACTTGGCCGAAATGGACCACCCCGCCACATCCCAGCTGATCGCGCAGATGTTGCAGACCAACTCCGCCGTCGTGCGCCGAACCATGGCGGGGTTGCGAGAGGCGGGTATCGTAACCTCGGTCAAGGGCCATGGCGGCGGGTGGACGCTGCAACGGCCCCTGGATGACGTCACACTCCTCGATATCTATCGCGCTCTTGGCGAGCCGCTGCTCTTTGCCATCGGGATCGACAGCGAGCAGACCACTTGCGTTCTGGCGCGAGCGGCCAACGCGGCCACCAGTGCTGCCCTCCAGAAGGCGCAGTCTGAATTCGAGAAGTCGTTGGCCGGGACAACCGTCTCCCAGATAGGTCAAGTGCTTGAGAGCCGCCAAGGCGGACATTGACCGGACGCGCAGCATTCGGGAAATCGGGTGTAGCGCGGCACCAATTCTTGCAGGATTTGACAAGAAAAGTTGCAGCGGACGAGACCGAGCGGTTCCATCGGCGCGCCTGAAGGAATTCTTCTGTGCGTTATCAAGGGCTCACACGATACCGGCCGGAAATCGTAGCGTTGCCCCTCACAAAGCGCCCCGGTCGACGCCATATAGGAAGGGCATTCGTTTATTTTCGGACCTGTTCCTCTCGGCTCAGCTTTCGATCTGCGGCTTTGCCTGGCCGCTGCATTCTGCGGGCGGCACATATGAGAAGGAATATCACGATGGCCAAGGGCACCGTG
>NZ_CAXREX010000328.1:0-51722 GCF_964229645.1 Nioella sp.
CCCACCCGTAGTCCGGCCAGCCCATAGGCCTTGGAAAAGGTGCGCATCCGTATCACTCGGGTGTCGGTCACGTCGAGCGGCGGGATCGCGCCTTCGGGGGCGGTGTCGGAATAGGCCTCGTCCAGCACCAGAAGGCAGCCCGGCGGAACCGCGTTGATCATCTGCTGAACGGTGTCGGCATCATGCCAGCTGCCCATCGGGTTGTCGGGGTTGGCGAAGTAGATCAACTTGGCGTCGCATCTATGCGCCTCGGCGATCAGGGCCAACGGATCTTCCCTGTCACCCGCATAGGGCACCTTGTGCAGAACCCCGCCAAAACCCGCCACGTGGTAGTTGAAGGTGGGGTAGGCACCTTCCGACGTCACAACCGCGTCGCCCGGTTCAATGAGCAGGCGCACGAGGTAGCCCAGAAGCCCGTCGATGCCTTCGCCCACCACGATGTTTTCCATCCCCACGCCGTGATGGGTGGCAAGCGCGGCGCGCAGGTCGTGCACTTCTGGATCGCCATACATCCAGCCGTCCCTGGCGGCCTCGGCGATGGCGGCGATGGCGCGGGGCGAGGGGCCGAAGACGCTTTCATTGGCGCCGATGCGCGCCAAGAAAGGCGCGCCGCGCTGGCGTTCCTGGGTTTCGGGGCCCACGAAGGGGACGGAGGCGGGGAGGCCCTGAACGAGCTTGGTGTAACGGGGTCCGGTCATGGTCCAAGCAAGACCTCAAAGAAAAGCGGCGCGCAAGAGGGTCCTGCGCGCCGCATCCGTTCAGAGTGTCCGCTCGGCTCAGCCGATCTCGGCCAGGCGCGCGAGGGCATCCTTGATCTTGGCCTCTTCTTCTTCCCTTGCGGCGAGGTTTTCGCGGGCTTCCTCGACCACCTCTTCGGGGGCGCTTTCGACGAACTTGGGATTGTTCAGCCGCCCGCGCAGCCCGCCCAGTTCCTTGGCGAGCTTGCCAAGCACCTTTTCGAGCCGCGCCTTTTCCTCGTCCACGTCGATGATGTCGGCAATGGGCAGGCCGAAGACCGCGCCTTCCACGGCGATGGTGACGGCGCCCTTGGGCAAGGCATCCACCACCTGAACGCCAACCACGCGGGCAAGCCGCAGGATCATCGCTTCGTTGCGGGCCCACGCGCCCTGGCCGCGTTCATCCAGCTCCGCCTGCAAAAGCGGAACCTTCAGACCGGCGGGCACATGCATCTGCGCGCGGACCGACCGGATGGCTTCGATCAGGCCGATGACCCAGTTCATCTCGCGGTCGGCCTCGGCATCGACCAGGTCCTCGCCATAGGCGGGCCAGTCGGTGTGGACGAGCATCTTGTCGCGCTCGGCGATCTGGCCCCACAGCTCTTCGGTCACGAAGGGCATGGTCGGGTGCAGCATCACCAGGCACTGGTCGATGACCCAGGCCATGGTGGCGCGGGTTTCCGCGATCACGGCCTCGTCGCCGGATGCGAAGAGGGGCTTGGCGAATTCCAGATACCAGTCACAGACCTTGCCCCAGACGGTGGCGTAAAGCCCGTTGGCGGCGTCGTTGAACCGGTAGGCATCGAGCGCCGCGTCATGGGCCACGCGGGCGCGCGCGATCTCGCCCACGATCCAGCGGTTGACGGTCTGGGTGACGCCCGCGGGGTCGAAGCCCGGCACCGGCTTGCACTCGTTCATCTCGGCGAAACGGGCGGCGTTCCAGATCTTGGTGGCGAAGTTGCGATAGCCCGCGATGCGGCTGGTGGACAGCTTCAGGTCACGGCCCATGGCGGCCATGGAGGCGAGCGTGAAGCGCACCGCATCGGCGCCGTATTCGTCAATGAGCTCCAGCGGGTCCAGCACGTTGCCAAGCGACTTGGACATCTTCTTGCCCTTCTCGTCGCGGACGAGCGCGTGGACATAGACCGTGTGGAACGGGATCTGGTCGACCACGGCCAGCTGCATCATCATCATCCGGGCGACCCAGAAGAAGATGATGTCGAAGCCGGTGATCAGCGTCGAGGTCGGGAAATACTTGGCATAGGCGTCCGTTTCCTCGGGCCAGCCGAGCGTGCCAATGGGCCAGAGACCGGAGGAGAACCAAGTGTCGAGGACGTCGGGGTCGCGCCCAAGATAGATAGACTCGAACTCACGCTGCTCGTTGAGCCAGTATCCATAAGCGCCGTCAGAGGAAACAGAGAGCTCGACCTCGCTGCCGTAGTATTCGCGCGCCTGCTCAAGGGCGGACTCTAAGTCCGCTGCGCAGAACGCTTGATACCCATTCTTGTAGTATTCTGCGGCACCTGCGGCGGCTTCCGAAAGCTCCTTCTCAGATGCTTTCTGCGGCCCATACCAAACCGGAATCTGATGCCCCCACCACAGCTGGCGCGAGATGCACCAAGGCTCGATATTCTCCAGCCAGTGGTAATAGGTCTTGGCATCGCGTTCGGGCAGAATGCGGGTGTAGCCCGCGGTTTCGTCGAATTCCCCGGCTTCCTGCGCGGCCATGCCCTTGCGGACGGCGTCGAGCGCGGGCTCCACGATCTTGGCGGCATCCACGAACCACTGGTCGGTCAGGTAGGGCTCAATCGCCACCTTGGACCGGTCGCCATGGGGCACCATGTGGCGGTCTTCGTCGATCCCGTCGAGCCAGCCATTGTCGCGCGCTTCGGTCACGATGGCGTCGCGCGCCTCGTAGCGGTCCATGCCGTCATAGCGTTCGATGGCTGCGCCGATCATCTCGGCGGGGCAGCCCTCCGCGAAATCCGGGTTGTCCCGCAGGAACATCGCCGCGCGGGTGGTCATGACGTTGATGGCGCGAAGCCCGGTGCGCTTGCCCACTTCCATGTCGTTGAAATCATGCGCGGGCGTGATTTTCACCGCGCCGGTGCCCTTCTCAGGGTCGGCATATTCGTCGGCCACGATCGGGATCGAGCGGCCACAGATCGGCAGCGTGACGGTCTTGCCAATGAGGTGGGCATAGCGCCGGTCCTCGGGGTGGACGGCCACGCCGGTATCGCCCAGCATCGTTTCGGGGCGGGTGGTGGCGACGGTCAGGTAATCGCGGGTTTCCCAGTCGGTCGGGTTGCCTTCCTCGTCGAACTCGATCGGATGCTCATAGGTCTCGCCGCCATCGAGCTTGTAGCGCAGGCGCCACATCTTGCCGTTCACCTCGACCTGCTCGACCTCCAGGTCGGAAATCGCGGTTTCGAAATGCGGGTCCCAGTTCACCAGCCGCTTGCCGCGATAGATGAAGCCCTTGTTGTACATCTCCACGAAGACCTTGATCACCGCGTCGTGGAAATTGGGGCCATTGCCGGCCTCGGGGTCGCCGGCCGCGCCGCCCATGGTGAAGGCCTCGCGCGACCAGTCGCAGGAGGCGCCGAGGCGCTTCAACTGCCCGATGATGGTGCCGCGCGACTTGACCTTCTGCTGCCAGACGCGGTCCAGAAACGCCTCGCGGCCCATCTCGCGGCGGGTAGGCTCGCCCTTGGCGGCCATCTCGCGTTCGGTGACCATCTGCGTGGCGATGCCTGCGTGGTCCGTGCCGGGCTGCCAGAGCGTGTCAAAGCCGCGCATCCGGTGCCAGCGCACCAGGATATCCTGAAGCGTGTTGTTGAAGGCATGGCCCATGTGCAGGCTGCCGGTCACATTGGGCGGCGGGATCATGATGCAGAACGTCTCGTCCCGGCTGGCATTGGCGCCAGCGGCAAAAGCGTTCGTTTCTTCCCATTTCGCGGAGATCCGCGGCTCGGCCTCGGCGGCGTTAAAGGTCTTTTCCATCGCCTGCATGTCCCATGTCTGTCGTCAGAAGGTGACTTATCCGCTTCGCGGGGAAAGGCCAAGGCCGGGTGTCGCGGTTTCACGGGGAATTCGCGCGGGCTGGACAGTGGCCATGGGGTTGTTACCTATGTTGGCCAGGCAAGACGGAGCAGGTCATGAAATTCGGAAGCAGCCAGTCGGTCACGCGGGAAGAGGACCAGCGGTTCCTGACAGGGCGCGGGCGGTATGTCGATGACATCGCGCCCCAAGGCGCGCTGGCCTGCTACCTTCTGCGCAGCCCGGTGGCCCATGCGGAGATTGCTGCGCTCGACGTCAGCGCGGCGCGCGAGGCGCCGGGGGTGCATCTGGTGGTGACGGCGGCCGATCTTGCCGCGGCGGGGCTGGCCAATTCCATCCCCTTCACGGTGATCGACAACGAGGACGGCACCAGGGCCGCCGCCCCGCGCCGTCCGATCCTTGCCGAAGGCCGGGTGCGCTTCGTGGGGGAGCCCGTGGTCTTCATCGTGGCCGACACGATGGCCGCGGCACGCGATGCGGCGGAACTGGTCGAACTGGATTTCGACGAGCTGGAACCGAAGCTGGATGTTGCCATCGGCGGGCCGGAAATCCACCCCGAAGCGCCGGGGAACCTCTGTTACTCCTGGGGCGCAGGCGACAAGGCGGCGGCCGATCAGGCGCTGGCGGAGGCCGCGCATGTGGTCAAGGTCACGGTCGAGGACAACCGCATCATGTGCGCCAGCCTTGAGCCGCGCGCGATCTATGCCGAAATGCAGGGCGAGCGGCTGCATGTGTGCGAGAACGGGCAGGGCGTCTGGACCAAGAAGGCCGAGATTTCCCAGTGGCTCGGCGTCGATCCCGAGATGGTGCATGTGACCACGCCCGACGTGGGCGGGGCCTTCGGCATGAAGACCATGCGTTACCCGGAACATTTCCTTCTGTCCTTCGCGGCGCGGCAACTGCGCCAGCCGGTGCGCTGGATGGCCGACCGGACGGAATCGATGCTGTCGGACAATGGCGGGCGCGACCTGATCTGCACGGCGGAGCTTGGGTTCGACGCGGATCTGAAGCTGACCGCCTACCGGCTGCACACGGTCTCGAACGTGGGCGCCTACGTGTCGGGCTTTGCCCAGATCATCCAGAGCCGCCTGTTTTCCCACGTCTTCCCCGGCGTCTACGACGTGCAGGCGGCCTACATGAACAACAAGGCGGTGTTCACCAATACGACGCAGGTTGATGCCTATCGCGGGGCCGGGCGGCCCGAGGCGATCTACGTGCTGGAACGCGCCATGGACCACGCGGCGCGGGTTCTGGGGCTCGACCCGATGGAACTGCGTCGCCGCTCTTACGTCCGGCCCGACCAGATGCCCTACAAGACGGCGGCAGGCGAGCTCTACGATTCGGGCGATTTCGCACGGGCGATGGACCGGGCCGCGCGAGAAGCGGATACCGCCGGGTTCGAGGCGCGCCGGGCTGAAAGCGCGGCGAAGGGACGTCTGCGCGGGCAGGGGCTGTGCTATTACATCGAGGCCATTCTCGGCCAGCCGATGGAAACCGCGAAGATCGCGCTGACCGGGACCGGCGCCAAGGTCTATGTGGGCACCCAGTCGGCCGGGCAGGGGCACGAAACGGTCTACAAGCAGCTCCTGCGGGACCGGCTCGGGCTGGAGCTTGACCAGATCGAGATCGTGCAGGGCGACAGCGACCGCATCGCCAAGGGCGGCGGCACGGGCGGGTCGCGCTCGGTCACGGTGCAAGGCTCCTCCATCTACGCCACCTCGGAGGTGCTGCTCGACGGGCTTCTGCCTTTTGCCGAAGAGGTGATCGGAGCCGAGGGCGCCCGTTTCGATCCCGAAGAGGCCGTGTTCCGCGCGCCGGGATCGAACAGGGTGGTGGGGCTGATGGAACTGGCTGACCGGGCAGAAGCCGAGGGCCGGGCCGACCTGTTGACCGCCGAAAAGGAAATCCGCAACGCGGGCCGGTCTTTTCCCAATGGCTGTCACATTGCCGAGGTCGAGATCGACCCCGACACCGGCCTGCTGACCATCGAGCGCTACACGGTGACCGACGATCTTGGCAACATGATGAACCCGATGCTGGTCGAGGGCCAGATCCATGGCGGCATAGCGCAAGGGGCCGGGCAGGCGATGAACGAGCGGGTCGTGTTCGATGAAAACGGGCAGCTTCTGACGGCAAGCTTCATGGATTACGGCATGCCGCGCGCGGGGGACTTCCCGTTCTTCTCGTTCCACTCGGAACCGACCGAGACCGAGACCAACATGCTCGGCATGAAGGGCTGCGGCGAGGCGGGCACGATCGGCGCGATGGCTGCAGTGGCCAACGCGGTGCAGGATGCGCTGTGGCCCGTGGGGGTGAGGCTGGCGGACATGCCGTTCACGCCGCACCGGCTGTGGCAGATGATCGAGGAGGCGAAGGGGGCCGGTGGCACCGATCAGGGGTAAGTGGTCTTTCTGGCGCGGGTTCCGAAACCCCGAGCCGCGCCTGCCGGAGGTTCGGCCGCCCTGCACCCACGTGGTGCTGCTCGACGGAACCATGTCTTCGCTGCGCCGCGGGTCGGAAACCAATATCGGCCTGACCTACCGGCTCTTGTCGGAACTGGGCGAGGCATCGCGGGTGATGCTCTACTACGAGCCCGGGATCCAGTGGCGCGGGATGCGGCGCGCAATCGAGGTCCTGGCCGGGATCGGCATCAACCGGCAGATCAAGCGTGCCTACCTGTTCCTTGCGCGCAATTACCGTCCCGGCGACCGGATCTACCTGATGGGCTATTCGCGGGGTGCCTTCGCCGTGCGGTCGCTGGCGGGGCTCATTGACAAGCTGGGGTTGCTACGGCCCGCACAGGTCAGCGAAGAAACGCTCGAGCGGCTCTACCGGCTCTACCAGGAGGCGCCCGACAGCCAGCAGGCCAGGGCGTTTCGCTCGGCGCGGTGTCACGAGCGGGTTCAGATCGAGCTGGTCGGGGTCTATGATACGGTGCGCGCGCTCGGCCTGCGCTGGCCGCTTCTGTGGCGTCTCGCCCCGCAGGCGCATGCGTTTCACAGCCACGCGCTTGGCGGCTCGACCCGGCACGGGCGGCACGCGCTGGCGATGGACGAAACCCGCGACATTTTCTCGCCGGTCCTGTGGCAATTGCCCGAAGAGCGCGAGGGGGACGTGGTGCAGATGTGGTTCCGGGGCTCGCATGGAGATGTCGGTGGCCAGCTTGGCGACTGGAACGCGGCGCGGCCGCTGTCGAACATCCCCCTGGTTTGGATGCTGGGTGAGGCCGAGGCCTGCGGCCTGCCACTGCCGCCCCATTGGCGCAGCCGCTACCTGACCGATCCCGGTGCCCCGTCGGTCGGCACCCTGCGCGGCTGGAGCCGGTTCTTCGTTCTGCGCCACCGGCGTCGACTCGGGCTGGACAGGTCTGAGCGGGTGCATCGAACGGCGATCCCGGCGGCGCGGGCCCTGGGGCTGCCGGTCATGTCGAACGGGTGGTTTCGGTCAAGGTGAGGGCGGATCGCCGCCTGCCGGCGGCGATCCGGGAACGGGCGGTCTCGGACCCCCTTCGGGAGCCCTCGCCCACCCGTCAGGGGGGCGCTGCCCCCCTTGGACCCCCCGGGATATTTTCGGAACAATGAAGAGATTACTTGCCGGGGGGCTTGGCCCGCAGGGTGGGATCGGCCTGAGAGGGGTCTTCGGGCCAGGGGTGCCTGGGATAGCGCGCCCGCATGTCCTTGCGCACGTCGTCATAGCTTCCGGCCCAGAAGCTGGGCAGGTCGGTCGTGGTCTGAACGGGCCGGCCCGCGGGAGAGAGGAGCGTCATGCGCAGCGGTGTCCGTGCCTGGCCGATGGTGGGATGCGCGGTGGTGCCGAAGACCTCTTGCAGGCGCAGCGAGACTTCCGGCGCATCGCCGCCATAGTCGATGGACACCTTGCGCCCGAGCGGTGTCGTCCAATGGGCGGGGGCAAGGCGGTCGAGTTCCTGGCGCTGGTCCCAGTCGAGACATGTGCCGAGGGCCTCGGTCGGATCGAGCTGGCGCAGATCGGCGGCGCTGGTCCGGTTGCCCAGGAACGGGGCCAGCCAGTCCTCCATCGTGTCCAGGAGCGCCGTGTCCGAGACATCGACGAGGCCCGAGGCAGCGAGCCGCGCGCGCAGGAGCCGCGCGGGCCTGGTCCAGTTCAGCGTGTCGAGCCCGAGGTCGCGCAGGCCCTGCAACAGGGCGGCCGTTATCGCCTCGGGCGGGGCGTCGGTCCAGTTGCGTTCGGCCAGCACGAGCGCACCGAAACGTTCCTCTTCGCGGGCGATGACACGACGGTCGCGGCGCGACCAGTCGCAGCGGCGGACCCAGGCGATCCGGTCGCCGTGGAGACCGCGCAGTTCCGACTCCGACAGGGCCACGGCTTGCCGGATCCGCGCCTCGCGCGGGTTGCCGTCGAGGTCGGTCGCCACGATCAGGCGCTGTCCGGCCAAGGCGTCGCCCTCGGGCATCACCGCTCCCTTGCCGCCCGACAGCACGTAACGCGGGGCATCGCCCTTGCGGCGCAGGCCGATGCGATCGGGATAGGCCAGGGCCGCCTGCTCGGCCAGGCTGTGACGGGGGCCGCTGGCGAAGCGGGCCAGGCGGCGGGCGTCCTCCTTGATGCGGGCCACCACGCCCCGATCGGCCTTGAGAGATCCCGGATCGTCCAGCGCCCGCATCCTCAGGGCGAGGTCCGTGCCCCGGTCGCGCAGCGGGTCGCGTTCGGACAAGAGCGCGGCCAGCCGCTCTGCCCCCTTGCCGCCAAGGGCCAGCATGTGGGCCAGCCTGGGATGCAGGGGCATGGCTGCCAGCTGCCTGCCATGGGCGGTGACAGTGCCGTCCTCAGTCAGAGCGCCAAGGCCACGCAGCAGCGTCTGCGCCTCGGCCAGCGCGCCTGCAGGCGGGGGCGTGAGAAAGGCCAGGCCCGCCCCGTCGCCCGCCCCCCAAAGCGCCAGGTCGAGCGCCAGCGCGGCCAGGTCGGCGGCTTCGATTTCCGCAGGCGGGAAGGCGGGCAGGGCCCCTTCTCCGCCCTTGGTCCAGTTGCGGTAGCACAGGCCCTCGGCCACGCGCCCCGCGCGCCCCCGGCGCTGGTCGGCCTCGGCGCGGCTGACAGGTTCGGTCACCAGCCGGGACATGCCCGAAGACGGGTCGAACCGGGCCCGGCGGGCCCGCCCCCCGTCCACCACCACGCGGATATCGGGCAGGGTCAGGGAGGTTTCCGCGATTGACGTGGCCAGCACCAGCTTGCGCTTGCCCTTCGCTTCGGGGCGCAGGGCGGCGCGTTGCGCGGCGAGCGGCATGGCGCCGAAGAGCTGGTGCAGCACCACGTTGCCCGGCAGGCCGTCGAGCAGTGCGGCGGTGCGCCGGATTTCGCCTTCGCCGGGCAGGAAGGCCAACAGCCCGCCTTCGCTTTCGGCCAGGGCCTGCCGGATGAGCCCTGCCATGCCGGTCTCGAACCGCTCTTCCTTGCGTGGCGGGGTCTCGCGCCACCGGGTTTCCACCGGGTAGGCCTTGCCCTCGGAGGTGATGACGGGGGCATGATCGAGCATCGCCGCCACGGGGGCTGCATCGAGCGTGGCCGACATGACCAGAACCACGAGGTCCTCGCGCAGCGCGCCGCGCACTTCCCAGGTCAGGGCAAGGCCCAGATCGGCGTTGAGGGATCGCTCGTGGAATTCGTCGAAGATCACCGCCCCCGCGCCGGGAAGCTCGGGGTCGTCCTGCAACATCCGCGTCAGGATGCCTTCCGTCACCACCTCGATCCGCGTCGCGGGCCCCACTTTCGCGTCGCCGCGCACCCTGTAGCCTACGGTTTGCCCTGCCTCCTGGCCAAGGCTTTCGGCCATGCGTTCGGCCGCGGCGCGGGCCGCCAGCCGCCGGGGCTCCAGCATCAGGATCCGGCCCGGCACGATCCCCGCGTCGAGCAGCGCAAGCGGCACCCGCGTGGTCTTGCCCGCTCCGGGCGGCGCCTGCAAAACGGCGCGCCCTTCGGCGCTCAGGGCCGCCAGCAGCTCGGGCAGGATGGGGTCGATAGGCAGGCGGGTCATCAGGGGGCGGCACCGGGATTCGGGGGGCGAGGGTCTGGCTTTCGCCATAAAGCGGCGCTTGGCGCGCCCGCGTCAACCGGGGGGCATATCGCCGCGCGCTCTGGACAAGTTCGCCCCCAACGGGGCAGAACCGGGCGCAACGGCCGCCACTGCCTGGCCCCTTGGGCAACTGCGGCGCACGAGGGACCGAGACGCCATGACCACACGCCGCCTGCCCGATGACCTGCCCGCCCGCATCCTGGCCGGGGAACGACGGGCCCTGGCGCGCGCGGTGACCCTGGTGGAAAGCACCCGCCCCGATCACCGGGCCGAAGCGACGACGCTGCTGGAACAGCTGCGCGGTCATGGCCGGCAGGCGTTGCGCATCGGCCTGTCGGGCACGCCCGGTGTCGGCAAGTCCACCTTCACCGAAAGCTTCGGCATGATGCTGGTGGCGCAGGGGCTGAAGGTGGCGGTCCTCGCGGTCGATCCCAGTTCCGCCCGGTCGGGCGGGTCCATCCTGGGCGACAAGACCCGGATGGAGCAGCTCAGCCGCCAGAAGAACGCCTTCATCCGCCCCTCGCCGTCGATGAGCCACCTGGGCGGCGTCTCGCGCCGCACGCGCGAGGCGGTGGCCCTGTGCGAGGCCGCGGGTTTCGACGTGATCATCATCGAGACCGTGGGCGTGGGCCAGTCGGAAACGATGGTGGCCGAGATGTGCGACCTCTTCGTGCTGCTTCTGGCCCCCGCGGGGGGGGACGAGTTGCAGGGCGTCAAGCGGGGCATCATGGAGATTGCCGACCTGATCTTGGTCAACAAGGCGGATGGCGATCTCAAGGCCACCGCGACGCGGACCTGTGCGGACTACGCGGGCGCGCTGCGCCTTCTGCGCAAAAGGGCGCGCGATCCGCAGGACTTCCCCAAGGCGCTGACCGTGTCCGCGGTGGAAGGCAACGGGCTGGAGCGGGCCTGGGACGAGATGCAGGCGCTGGCGGACTGGCGGCGCGCGCAGGGTGTCTGGGACCGGCGCCGGGCCGAACAGGCGCGCCACTGGTTCGAGGAAGAGGTGCGCGCGGGGCTCCTGGCGCGGCTGACGGGCGATCCCGCGATGCGGGCGCGGATGGCCGAACTGGGTGGGGCTGTCGCCGGGGGCGAGCTGTCACCCGACGCGGCAGCTGCCGATCTGCTGGCCCATCTGCACGGCTAGGCGGGGCACGCGCTGCGGCGACGCAGCGCAGATCACGCCCGGCTCAACCCGGATCGCCATAGGTCTCCAGCCCCTCTGCCCCTTTCGGGGTCAGCGCATAGACCCCGGTCGCCACGCGCTCGAACCAGCCGTAGTGATCCGCCCGCATCAGCTCGGTTGCCTTCTCTACCCCGGTTGCCGCCTTGACCGCACGGCCCGTCGACGGGCCGCATCGTGCGAGATGGGCCGCGCAGCGCAGGGCGTCCTGGCGGTAGGCGGTAACAAGCCCCACCCGGGTCGCGCCCCCGCTGTTGGGATCGCCGACCCGGCGCGCGAATTCCCGCAGCAGGCGCTGGCGTTTCGGCTTGGAGATTCGCGGGCTGTAGGGGCCCGGATCGCAATGGACCTCGACGAACCCGTCCGAAAGCCGCACCGTCACCAGCCCCAGGCCAAGCCGGCGCGCCAGCTTCACATTTGCCTTCAGCGCCTTCTGGAAGGCGCGCCCGCGGCCGCGCGGGACCGCGAGGTAGACGATGTCGGCCAGGGCCAGCCGTTCGACCCCCTGGTGAAACAGGGCCAGGGAAAACCGGGTCTTGAGCTCGACGATCACGGGCTCCTCGCCGGGGCGCAGCGCCACGATATCGGCGGCGCCGATCTCGGCCTTCACCTCGTAGCCCTGCGCTTCGAGATAGGATTTCACCGGCGGGTAGAGATCGGTTTCTTTCACCATGCGGGCAGGCTATGTCCCGGGGCAGCGAAAGTCATGCCCTGTCGGGGATGAATCGCTTGACACTGCCCCGGAGCCGCCTTATCCACCGCCCAGATTTAGAGGGCGCTGACCCGGCTCAGCGCCCTTGTCCGTTTCTGAGACCCGAGGATAAGACCCATGTCGCGCGTCTGCGAACTGACCGGAAAAGGCCCGATGACTGGCAACAATGTCAGCCATGCCAACAACAAGACCAAGCGCCGGTTCCTTCCGAACCTGAACGAAGTGACCCTGGGGTCCGAAACCCTTGATCGCAGCTTCAAGCTGCGCATCTCGGCTGCGGCCCTGCGTTCCGTTGACCACCGCGGTGGCCTGGACGCCTTCCTTGCGAAAGCCAAGGACGAGGATCTGTCTTCCAAAGCGCTGAAAATCAAGAAAGAAATCGCGAAGGCCCAGGCTTCGGCCTGATCCTGACCCGATCCTTTCGGCAACATCTCGCGGCCCCCGGCATCGCCCCGGGGGCCGCGTCCTTTTTGCGCTTTGCATCCAGATCGGCCCGTGCCTATCTAGCGGGTATGAACCGGCTTTTGTCCCCCGCAACCGCTTTGCTGCTTGGTCTGGTCCTTGCCATGACCTCGGTCAGCATGGCCGTGGCGCGCGGCGGGATGAGCCTGTCGGGCACGATGATTCTCTGCATCGACGCGAGCCAGCAGGTGGTGCCGCTCGGCCCCGATGGCGCGCCGATGGAGGTCAACCACGCCTGCCCCGACTGCACGGTCGGCGCGATGGCCCTGGTCGAGCCGCTGCCGCTCGATGCGCCCGAATGGCGCATGGCCACGCTCTATACCCGTCCCTTCGCCACCCGTATCCATGAGACCCCCGTTCAGGGCGGCCAGGGACGCGGACCTCCTTCGCTGATCTGATCCCTAGACCCTTTCTTTCCAATCAGATCACCGGAGACGACCAATGTCGTTCAAAACACCCTTCTTTGCGGGCGTCGCCGCCCTGGCCTTCGCCCTTCCCGCCTTTGCCGACGGCATCATGATCCACGACCCCTATGCCCGGGCCTCCTCGGGCATGGCCATGTCCGGCGCGGCCTTCATGGAGATCGTGAACCAGACCGATACCGATGACCGGCTTGTCGAGGCCCGCTCCGAGGCCGCCGCACGGGTCGAGCTGCACACCCATATGGAAGACGCCAACGGCGTCATGCGCATGATGGAGGTCGAGGACGGCTTTGCCATTCCCGCAGGCCAGACCCATGCGCTCGCCCGTGGCGGCGATCACGTGATGTTCATGGGGCTGGCCGCGCCCTTTGAACATGGCGCAGAGATCGAGGTCACGCTTGTCTTCGAACAGGCGGGCGAGATTGTCGTGACGATCCCGATCGACCTTGAACGGACGCCCTTCTCGGGTGGCCAGGCCGGGCACGGCCAGATGAACCACGGCACCATGGGTCAGGCGTCCAACTGACCCGGGCACGGGGCCCTGCGGCCCTGTCCCTGCCGCTTCGGGTCCCGAAGGGCGGCGCGCCTCCTCCCGTTCCATCGGGCGCGCCGTTCCTGTCAGGCCAGCAGCCCTGCCACCCAATCCGGAACCGCCTGCGTGGCAGGTCCGGTAATCGCGCGGTCGAACAATCCGGGCAAGCGGCTTGGTTCGAGGTTGATCTCTAGCGTCTCCGCCCCCGCCGCCTGCGCCTCCTGCACGAAGCCCGCCGCTGGATAGACCTCGCCCGATGTGCCGATCGAAACGAAGAGATCGGCCTGCCACAGCGCCTCGGCAATCTCTTCCATCCGGTAGGGGATCTCCCCGAACCAGACGATGTCGGGCCGCGTGCGCGGCGCGCCGCAAGACGGGCAGGGGGCGTCGGGCGACATTACGCGCGGCGCGGGCCAGCGATGGTTGCAGCTGGCGCAGAGCGCCCCGGCCAGTTCCCCATGCATGTGCAGCACGTTGCGGCTTCCGGCCCGTTCATGCAGGTCGTCCACGTTCTGCGTCACGATCAGCAACTCGCCTGACCACTCGCTCTCCAGCCGGGCCAGCGCCCGGTGGGCGTCATTGGGGCTGGCATCCAGCGCATTGGCGCGACGGGCGTTGTAGAAGTCATGCACCAGCCGGGGGTTGCGCGCGAAGCCGTCCGGCGTGGCGACGTCCGCCAGGTCGTAGCGTGTCCACAGACCGTCCTTGTCGCGAAAGGTGCCAAGCCCGCTTTCGGCGGAAATGCCCGCCCCGGTCAGGATAACGATCCGTTCCATTTCATTCCCCGTCATGCCATCAAGGGCCCGCGCAAACAGGAGCCCCCCCATGACCGTTTCTATCCTTTGTGTCTGCCTGGGCAACATCTGCCGCTCCCCCACGGGGCAGGCGGTGCTGGAAGCCGTCATGCCAGAGGCCCGGGTGGACAGCGCCGGAACCTCCGACTGGCATGTCGGCGACGCGCCCTATGGGCCGATGCAGCTTGCCGCCAGGGCGCGGGGCTACGAACTTGGCCAGCAGCGCGCGCGGCAGGTCACGGCAGAGGATTTCCACCGCTTTGACCTGATCCTTGCTATGGATGAAAAGAACCTCGCCGATCTTGAGGCGATGCGACCCGCAGGGTCGCCCGCCGACCTGGCGCTCTATCTCGACGTGCTGGACGAGGGCCCGCGAAACGTGCCCGATCCCTACTACACGCGGGATTTCGACGGGGTGCTCGCGCTGATCGAAGAGGCCGCGCGCGCCTGGAACGACCGGCTTTCAGCCAGCGCCTGAGCGCGGGCGGCGCTCAGCTGCACATGGCTTGCGCGGTTTCCCCGAACGCCTGGTAGCGTTCCCAGAACGCCTCGTCGCGGCGGTTGTCCGACATGCGCAGGTCCTCCGCCTCGTCGGGATCGTCGAAAAGCCGCGCTGCCTGGCGTTGTTCGCGATAGCTCAGCGTCGCGCGGGCGGCGTCGCCGATGCATGAACACAAGGATGGGCTGGCCGCATCGCGGCCCGACGTCATGCAGGCCCGTTCGACGGGGTTTGCGTTCAGTGGCGCTCCGGCCAGCAGGAACAGGGTAAGAAAAACCGAGAATGTCTTGCGCATGGCACTGCCTCGTGACCTTGGCAAAGGGTTGATCCCCTTCTGGTGCCCCGAATCATGCCAAAGCCCGCGCCCCGGCGCAATATTGCGCTGCGACACGGGCCCGGCTGCGCGGAAACCGGCGGATCAGGCCGCCGGGCGGCGCTGCATCCGGGTCAGCACGATCTCGTCGGCCAGCTTGTGCGGTGACACCCCGCGCAGGGCAGCGCGGGTCAGGATCGCGTCCAGCGAGGCTTCCGCCTCGGCCAGTTTCTCTTTCACGAAGCCCGCCCGGTCGCGGATGCGCAGAATCTCGGTCGCCACGTTGACGATGCCGCCCGCATTGGCCACGTAGTCGGGCGCATAGAGGATGCCGCGCCGGTGCAGCGCGTCGCCATCGGCGGGCGTGGCCAGCTGGTTGTTGGCGCCGCCCGCGACGGCGGCCACCTTCAGCGCGGGGATCGTCTCGGCATTCAGGATGCCGCCGATGGCGCAGGGGGCCAGGATATCGGCCTCGACGCCGAGGATCCGGTCGACGGGGGCGATCGCCGCGCCAAAGCGGCTGGCGGCAGCGTCGCAGCGGGCCGGGTCGATATCGGCCACGATCAGCGCCGCGCCCGCAGCGTGCAGTTGCGCGGCCAGGTCCCAGCCCACATGTCCCAGCCCCTGCACGGCAACCTTGCGGCCTGACAGGCTGGCCGAGCCGAAGCGGTGGCGCGCGGTGCAGCGGATCGCGTTGAAGATGCCACGCGCGGTGATAGGCGAGGGGTCGCCGCTGGCGAAGGGACCATCGGCAAGGCCCGCCACGAACTCTGTCCCGCGGGCGATCACCGCCATGTCTTCGGGGCTCATGCCCATGTCCTCGGCGGTCCAGTACCGCCCCTTCAGCGCCGCGATGGCCCCGGCAAAGGCCGCCAGCATCGTCTCGGTCTTGTCGCAGGCCGGGTCGCCCAGGATCACCGCCTTGCCGCCGCCAAGGGGCAGGCCGGCAGCGGCATTCTTGAAGGTCATGCCGTGGCTCAGCCTCAGCGCATCGGTCAGCGCTGCCTCTTCGCTGGCATAGGGCTTCATCCGCAGCCCGCCCGCCGCCGGGCCAAGCGCGGTGGAATGGATGGCGATGAAGCCCACCAGCCCGGTTGCGGTATCGGTGACGCGCAACACCTCTTCATGGCTTGGCGTCGGAATATGGGTGATCTGCATGGCGTGTCCTCCTCCTGCTGGCTTGGAGGATAGCGCCAGTCAGATAGGGAAGGGCGCCAAATACCCGCTGAGACCTTCACAATGATAGCGATATTCGCCATGATATCGGCAAATGGCAGGGGAAAGCTGACATATGGATGAGATCGACCGCAGGATTCTATCGGCGCTTCAGAAAGACGGGCGTCTTCCGGTCACCGACCTGGCCGAGCGGGTGGGCTTGTCTCCCACGCCCTGCGCGCGGCGCATGGCCCGGATGGAACAGGAGGGGCTGATCACCGGCTATGCCGCCCGCGTCGACCCCGAGAAACTGGGCTTCCCGATCACCGTTTTCGTCTTCGCGGAACTGGAGCGCCAGCATCGCGATGCGCTGGAAGGGTTCGAGCGCGCGATCCGCCGCTTCCCCGAGGTGCTGGAATGCCACCTGATGACGGGCAGCCGAGACATCCTGCTGAAGGTCGCCGCGCGCGACCTGCGCAGTTTCGATGCCTTTCTTGAACACAAGCTGATGAGCGTGCCGGGCATCCGGTCAACCCGCACCAGCTTTTCGCTCCGGGCGATGGTGGACCGGGCGATCAGCCCCGGGGCCTGATGGGGCAGGGCAACAGGCCCTTTTTCCCGTTTCGTCCCGGGGCCATGACCTTGCTACTCGAACTGCACCTGCCCATGCATTCCGGCCTCGAAATGCCCCGGAATGTTGCAGGCAAAGCCCATCTCGGTCACCTCGGGGAAGGTCCAGATGATTTCCCCGCTCTCACCTGGTGCCAGAAGCAGGCTGTTGGGGTCGTCATGCATCATCCCGGCCTCTGCCATGCGGTCGTGGTTGATCATCCGCATGGTCATCATGCCTGCATGCATCATCTCGCGCATTTCATCGCGATGCTCGGCCCACATTTCCTCGGTGCCGAGGTTGAACTCGTGCACCGCGCGGCCCTCGTTGGTGATGAGGAAGCGGATGGTTTCTCCGGCATGCACCATCAGGCTGCCGGGGGTGAAGTGCATCTCGTTCATCGAGATCGCGATCTCGCGGTCGACATGGGCAGCTTCTCCGGCCTGCCCGATCCCGGCCCCGTGGCCATGGGCATGGGTTCCGCTGGCTTGTGCCATGGGCGCAAGCGCAGCAAGCACGCCAAGCGCGCAGCTAAAACGATAGGTCTGTTTCATGGTCTTTCTCGTGTTCTGAAAACGGTCGTGTCAGGTGATGTCACGCGCGTTCGGAACACGGGGAGGCGGCGGATCGAGTCCGATGATCCACCCAAAGGCGCTGCGCTCTGCCTGCCTGACCGCGACGAAGCGATCCAGGTCGGTCATCTCGCGCGCATGGGGCGGGGGTGCAACAGACTTGGCGCAATCCAGCCCGGCAAGGCAGTGGCCCTGTGCGGGCGATTGCGGGGCTGTGACGCTGGCCTGCGTGGCAGCCGGGGCATGCAGGGTTGTGCCCGGCTGCGTCCCGTGCGCATGGGCCGCGCCCGAACCAAGCAAGAACAATACCGCCAGGACCATCAGCAGGCCGAAAAAGGCCCGCGGCAGGGTCCTGGTGGGGAAGGTCAGGGGCATCAGAAGATTCCGTTGGCCTGTTGCAGGTCGCGAATATAACGCACGATCGCGGCGACGTCTGCATTGGTCAGGCCCGCCACGGGGGGCATGTTCCCATAGGGCCAATGGTGCGACCGGACCCCGTTCGCAACCGCAAGGTTGAATGCCGCGTCGCCGTGATGGCTGGGCTCGTAGATGCGATGCACCAGCGGCGGGCCCGATCCGTCGCGCCCCGCGCCGTTCTGCCCATGGCACTGGGCACAGGCCGCCTCGAACACCCGCTGGCCGATCTGCGCCTGCCCAGACAGCGTCTCGGGCAGGATGACCTCGACCAGCGCGGCGCCTTCTTGCGGGGCGGGTCCGTCTGACCCGGCGCTCGTGTCATTGGACGGGCCAAGGGCAAGGTAGGCCCCGCCTGAAATCAGCGCGACAAGGGCAAGGGCAACAAGGGTGCGGATCATGGGGCAGGGCCTTTCTCGTGGTCTCGATCGGCGGGCAGTCTGCGCACATTCCCCCCGCTGGAAGGCAAGCCCTGCCCGCTCACAGTTGCGTGAGGCGCGTCCGGCCCCGGTCCCGCCCAAGGGGAAACCCGGCGCCCCGCATCAACGCCCCTTTCATAACGTCGTGGCTTGGTCTATCTGACCTTTCAACCCTAACGAGCCCTGCGCCATGACCGACCTGAAGCACATCCGCAATTTCTCCATCGTGGCCCATATCGACCACGGGAAATCCACGCTGGCCGACCGCCTGATCCAGATGACGGGGACGGTGGCCGAACGCGACATGAAGGAACAGCTTCTGGACGCGATGGATATCGAGCGCGAGCGCGGCATCACCATCAAGGCCAACACCGTGCGCATCGAGTATCCCGCCAAGGACGGCGTGACCTATGTGCTGAACCTGATCGACACCCCCGGCCACGTGGACTTCGCCTACGAGGTCAGCCGCTCGATGCAGGCGGTCGAAGGCTCGCTGCTGGTCGTCGATGCCAGCCAGGGCGTCGAGGCGCAGACGCTGGCCAATGTCTACCAGGCCATCGACGCGGATCATGAAATCGTGCCGGTCCTCAACAAGGTCGACCTGCCCGCCGCCGAACCCGAACGCGTGGCCGAACAGATCGAGGACGTGATCGGCATCGACGCCTCGGACGCGGTGCTGATCTCGGCCAAGACCGGGCTTGGCATTCCCGACGTGCTGGAGGCCATCGTCACCCGTCTGCCCGCGCCGGGCGGCGACCGCGACGCGCCGCTCAAGGCGATGCTCGTTGACAGCTACTACGACAGCTACCTCGGCGTGGTCGTCATCATCCGCGTCATCGACGGCGTCATCAAGAAGGGCGACCGCATCCGGATGCTGGGCACCGGCGGGCGCTACCCCGTCGACCGGCTTGGCGTCTTCAAGCCCAAGATGACCGATATCAAGGAACTGGGCCCGGGCGAGATCGGCTTTCTTACCGCCTCGATCAAGCAGGTGCGCGACACCCGCGTGGGCGACACCATCACCCATGAAAAGGGCGGCACGGACAAGGCTCTGCCGGGCTTCAAGCCGGCGCAGCCCGTGGTCTTCTGCGGCCTCTTCCCGGTGGACAGCGCCGAGTTCGAGGACCTGCGCGACGCGATCGAGAAACTGGCGCTCAACGACGCCTCCTTCAGCTTCGAGATGGAAACCTCGGCGGCCCTCGGTTTCGGCTTCCGCTGCGGCTTCCTCGGCCTTCTGCACCTCGAGGTCATCCGCGACCGCATCGAACGCGAATACGATATCGACCTCATCACCACCGCGCCCACGGTCATCTACCACGTCCCCATGAAGGACGGCACGAAGATGGAACTGCACAACCCCGCCGACATGCCCGACATGACCTATGTCGATCATATCGAGGAGCCGCGGATCAAGGCGACCATCCTTGTCCCCGACGACTATCTCGGCGACGTGCTGAAGCTCTGCCAGGACCGGCGCGGCATCCAGCTCGACCTGACCTATGCGGGCCAGCGCGCCATGGTGGTCTCTGACCTGCCGCTGAACGAGGTCGTCTTCGACTTCTACGACCGGCTGAAATCGGTGACCAAGGGCTATGCGTCCTTTGATTACCAGATGGAGGGCTACCGGCAGGACCACCTGGTCAAGATGTCGGTGCTGGTCAACGAGGAACCCGTCGATGCGCTTTCGATGATGGTCCACCGCGACCGGGCCGAAATGCGCGGCCGCGCCATGTGCGAAAAGCTCAAAGAGCTGATCCCCCGCCACATGTTCAAGATCCCGATCCAGGCCGCCATCGGCGGCCGCGTGATCGCGCGAGAGACGCTGTCTGCCATGCGCAAGGACGTGACCGCCAAATGCTACGGCGGCGACGCCACCCGGAAGCGCAAGCTTCTGGACAAGCAGAAAGCGGGCAAGAAGAAGATGCGCCAGTTCGGGAAGGTGGAAATCCCGCAGAGTGCGTTTATCAATGCGTTGAAGATGGATAGCTGAGGCGGGTTTGCCTCAGGTAGGGTGGGCAAACTGCCCACCCTGCGCTTGCTTTGTGTTACATATACTCCCTGTCCTGCATGCTTGTAGCCTAATTGAAGAGATCACCTTGGGTGGCCTCTGGGACTGGGAAGATCCCGAGGAGTTGCCATGTCTGGGGTCGTCTCGCCATGTTGCCAAGTGCGAAAACCAACCCCTTTTCCACGTATTGATCGCAATAAGTGTGCCTTAGATGCTCTAGGACGCCTTCTTCACCAAGATCATGGCGGCGTTTGAAAAACGTCGCTGAGGTTTCCCAGTCGGCGCAAGTTTTCTTGTGTCGCCCACCTTCGTCTTCATAAAACATTGAAATCTTATACGGGCAAGGTTCGTAGGCTGCGATTTCTTCATCTAGAAGAGACAACTGAGCAGCTTGTGCTCGAAATTTTTGACGATCGCTATCAATTTCATTTTGTGAAAGTCGCTTCCAAGTCATTGAAACATTGCGCGGGCGAATAAGTGCCAATGACGCACCTTGCTCTATGGCATACCGCTCTGATGGCACAATTGCACGTTGAACAAGAGAACTCTTTTCTGTTGGGTTACTCACTCTGCCAGGGATCGAAATGGAGTCCTCATGGACACGGCAACTTTCCGGTCTAGTATCCTGCGTTGGCTGGCTATACTTGAAGTCTACAGTGTCCCATCTACTGAACGCTTTGTCTCCGCTTAGTCTTCGAAAGCGAATTGGAAAAAGCCGTTTCCACTTTCCATCGGCCTCAAGTCCTGCGCAACAGACAGTTTCATTATGAGTCTTACTCGGCTGCGGCGATGCTTTTACGAGGATTGTGACGCGGGATTGAAAAATCATTACCGAGGTACTTTTCTGGTCTGTCAGCTACTAAGTTGAAGACTTCAAAGCCATTTGCTGACGCTTCATCTGCTATGTATGAGCGGTGACATTGGTCTGCACATCGCTCAAAACACATCATGCAAGTTAAATGCTGCGACGCAAGCTTTAGGAGCCTGTCTAAACCCTTTTGGGCAGGAACCTTTGCAAGGTGAGCCAAAAAAATCTTCTCAAATAGAAAGTGGTTCCCAGATTTGGCTGCATCCCGTCCGGGTTTTGGATCGCCAAGTTCTCGAAAGTGGATGTATTCTATACCCGCTTCGCCAAGTCTCTCAGATAGACCACGTTTTGATAGTCCTTTCTTTCGAGAAAGAGGCAGTTCGCGAACATCTGCCAGCACTTCCACATTAAGGTTTACGAGCGTCTCGACAAGACGATCAACATCAGAACCTTCGTAGCCAATTGTAAAAAGCTTGTTCATGTGCAACCTCACTTAGTGCAGTGAATCGAACACAATACATGAACGCAACACCCACGAGGATGCGTAAAGCTGAACTGCGGCCAACATGCAACTTCTCCGCTTTTCACCTTTCCAGTCTGTCGTTCACCCTGACCCAAATCAAAGCCCCCCGCCGCCCCACCGGCTAGGACATCCCCCATGTCCACCCTTCTCCTCCTCCTCCACCTCTTCATCGGAGCCACCCTTGCGGGCGTGTTCCTCGTGATCCTGCTGGTCGCCGGGGTCGTCGGCGCGGGGCCGATCGCGGGCGCGGTCGTTGCGGGCTTCCTGATCGCCTTTCCGGTGGCGCGGGCGGTGGAGCGCGCCATGACCGGGCGGTAGCGCCGAATCCGATTCCGTCTGCACGGGGGGTGCACAGGGGGTGTACGGGGGGTGTACGCAGGGCGCCCCCCCTGTTTTCGGGGGTGAGTCGCGGCCCCCTTGCCCCGAAGCAGCGCAGAAAATGCCCCTCGCAGGCGCAGAAATCGGGCTGGTCCGCCCGCCGCCGCGCCGCCCTTTCGCAACCCCGCCCAAGCGCAGGATTTTTCCGCCCCCGTCCCCCCGTTTTCCCCAAGGATGCCCACAGCCTGTCCACAGGAAATTTTCATGCTGCACTGCTATTTTCTTGAGCCATCGCAGCCTTTGGGTGACCCTAATTACATCGCAAGGGTTCTTCGGAACCAGGGCGGGACGCAAAGGCCCCACGGGACGGATGCGGCAGGACGGCCATAGGATCCGGAATGTTCGTAACTGTCTGGGATCGCAGCGGAAATTCGGGTGTGACCTTCGGGTCGCGACTGGATGGCTGGGATGTCCGGGTCGGTGCGGCCAGCTCGAAGCCCTCGGGCAGAGAGGTGGTTTCCGGCGGCGTTTTCGGACGTGCCGGGCGCCGAAATCCCTCGGGATGGAGGCATGTGGCGAGGCTTCGGTTTCGCTGCAAGGGACCGGGTGGACCTTCGGGAAAGCAACGGACCATGGAAGGCGTCAGGGTGTGCCGCAAGGCACGATGCGAAGACCGCGTCTAAGCACCTGGCGCCTTCTTTCTTTTTTCTTCCTGACTGGCCAAGGGCGGCCCCGGACGAAAACGGGGTCCGTCTGCCTGCGCAACCGAACCCCGCCGTCAGTGATGCATTACCGCGTCTAAAGCACCTGTGCCCTTTGACTACTTGGGTGGATGCGAGGGATCAACCATATCTCGCATTGGCCACAAGATCGCGGGGAACTGTGGCATAATCCCACCAGATGTGGCGCGTGGTTTCAGCGCGGGACGCCCTCTGCCGCCCCCGGGTGGTCGTTGAGGAAGCGGTGAAGCACCACGTAGAGCTCTCGCGCATGGGGCAGGTCATCGCGATGCAGGGCGGCGCAGATATCTTCGCAGATCATCTGCTGCACCTTTTGCGGCCCGTGGTGGATGTGCATCAGCCGATCGGCAAGCGCAGCCGCGTTCAGGGGCGGCAGGGCCTCGTGCTCACCAATCGCGTCGATCTCGGCGCGGGTCAGATCGGTGATGTCCTCGATGTCGTCCAGGGTGATCATTGTGGGTCCTCCTCATCGCCAATAATCCCACATCGAAAAAGGTCCGGTTCTGACCTGAATCAAGGACAGGGCAGGGAGGGGATGCTCCCTTGCGCCAAGGAAGCGCGCCCGACCCATTCGGAGTTCACCAATGCGACTGTTTCTTCTGATCTTCATCATGGCCGGCACCGCGCTGGCCGGGGGTGTCATTACCGCAGCTCTCGCCGCAGGATATGATGGCGCGCGCGAGATCATGATTGCCGCGGCAATCGGTGCCGGGGTGGCGCTGCCCGTGGCCTGGGTCGCGGCAGCGAAGATCCGAGCGCTTTAGGCGTTGAGGAACGCCCGCACCGCACCCTCGAATTCCCTCGGCTTGTCGGCATGCAGCCAATGGCCCGCGCCCGTGATCTTGGCAAAGCGCGCGCGGGGGAAGAGGGCCTTGATCAGCGGACGGTGCTCGGGGCGGACGTAGTCGGAATCCGCGCCGTAAAGCATCATGACCGGACCATCGAACTGGCCCGAGACCGCCTCGGGCCAGCCGGTGGCGTTGCCCATGTCGCGATCCAGCACATCGTGGTTGAGCCGCCAGCGCCGCCCCTTCACGTCGAGCGATTGCAGGAGGAAGGCCCGCACGCCGTCTTCGGGCACGAGGGGGGCAAGCTGCGCATCGGCATCGCGCCGCGTCTCGACCTGGTCGAGATCAACCGCGCGCATGGCCGCGATCAGGTGGCTCTGGCTATGGCCATAGGCGACCGGGGCGATGTCGGCCACCACGAGACGGTTGACCAGTTCGGGTCGCGTGAGGGCCAGCATCATCGACGCCTTGCCGCCCATGGAATGCCCCAGCACATCGGCGCGCCCGCCATTGGCCTCGATTACCTCGGCCAGGTCGGCGGCCATGTCCGCGTAGGTGTGGGTCGGAAAGAACGGGCTTTCCCCGTGGTTGCGCATATCGACCGAGATAACCTGGCACTCGTCTGACAGGCGCTTTGCGATCACGTTCCAGTTGCGTGCCGAGCCGAAAAGGCCATGCACGATCAGAAGCGGCGGGCGGTCGGTAGGGGCACCGGTGAGATAGGTCGTCAGCATGACGCCGGGTTAGCCCATTCCTCGCAGCCATGCCAGTGCCCGTTGAGCGCGGCCATGCGGGGCGCTAGGCTCGCCCCGGATGAGTGGAGGTGCGCGTGATGGGTGTTGACCCCAATGAACTGACAGTGACGGCAGACCGATTGACCGCGTTGATGCGCGATCAGTTGGGTGTGCGTGCCGACAGTTTTCCCCGGGCGCTGGCCAAGGCCGGGCGCCGCCTGCCGCGCGCGATCCGGGCCGAGGGCCAGGTGATCCTGTCAGCTCTGGACCGCGCGCCCAACCCGCGTCTTGCGCGCGTGACCGATGGCGATGCCGTGCGCCGGGCCGCGCGCCGGATCGAAGCCTACCTGGGCCGCCTGGACCCGCAAGCCAGCCGGGCGCGGGCGCGCGCCTACCTGTTTGCGGATCTCGCCTTTCGCGTTGCCGTTGCGGCAGCCCTGGTCATTGCCGTTTTGGCCTGGCGCGACCTTATCTGACCCGGTTCAGGGCGGTCCCGGGGACAGGAGCGCCCCTCGTCAAGCTTCTCCGCAAGGGGGAAGCCCTCCTTGGGGCGCGTTGCCACGGAGGACCCGACTGGCGTTCGTCCCCCCGGCCCGCGGCCCTGCTGCGACGGGGGGACGCATTCTTTCTGCGGTGTCTCACTCTAAGTCCCCCGGTTGCGCGAACACGAACAGGACAAGAAAAGGAGACACCATGTTCAAAGGTTTGGGACTGTCGCTGGCGATCATCATCGGGGGCATGGTTGCCGCACCGGCCATCATGATGACCTTCGTCTGAGACGAGCGATCTAGGGAAAGGCCCCGGCACTGACCGGGGCCTTTTTCGTTTCTAATGCTGCGGGGCGAGGAAGGTTCCGTTCCTCAGGTCGCGCATCGCCTGCTGGATCTCGGCCTGCGTGTTCATCACGATGGGCCCGTGCCAGGCCACCGGCTCTTCGATCGGGGCGCCGGAAATCAACAGGAAGCGCACCCCCTCGGGGCCGGCCTGCAGGGTCACCTCGTCGCCGGTGCCGAAGCGAATGAGCGTGCGGTTGCCCGACAGGTCACGCATGTTGACTTCCTGACCCATCACCTCTTTTTCAAGCAGAACGCCCTCGGGCTGCGAGGCATCGGCAAAGGCGGCCGCGCCTTCGAAGACATAGGCGAAGGCCCGGCGGTAGGTGTCGATCTTGAAGGTCTTCCTGACGCCCGCAGGCACGTAGACATCGAGATACTGGGGATCGGCGGCGATGCCATCGACCGGGCCGGTCTTGCCCCAGAATTCGCCCACGATCACCTTCACGCGGGTGCCGTCATCGTCGATGATCTCGGGAATATCCTTGCCCTGCACGTCCTGGTAGCGCGGCGCGGTCATCTTGAGCGACGAGGGCAGGTTGCCCCACAGCTGGAACCCGTGCATCTGCCCCTTGGCGTTTCCGAAGGGCATTTCCTGGTGCAGGATGCCTGACCCTGCGGTCATCCACTGCACGTCGCCCGCGCCGAGCCGACCGGTATTGCCGAGCGAGTCGCCATGTTCCACGGTGCCGGCCAGAACATAGGTGATGGTTTCGATCCCACGATGCGGGTGCCAGGGGAAGCCGCGCATGTAGTCGGCCGGATGTTCGCCGCGAAAATCGTCGAACAGCAGGAAGGGGTCGAGCTCGGTCGGGTCCTGGAAGCCGAAGGCGCGGTGCAGCTTGACGCCGGCGCCTTCCATCGTCGGACGCGCCATGCGGGTTTCGGTAACGGGTCGGATGGACATAGGATTCTCCTCGGGTCCTGTTCGCACCACAAGGTAGGGCGGGCAGGGGGCTTGGGCAATTGCGGGCGCGCAAACGGGTCCTGTGCGGCATTGCAGGGGTCGGTTTCGGGAAAGACAGGCCCCCGGGGTCGCTGAAAGGGTGGCGCAAAGCCAGCAGGGAGACAGAACATGAAAGTGGGCTTTATCGGATTGGGGAATGTCGGCTCGAAACTGGCTGGATCGCTCCTGCGCAATGGGGTGGATGTCACGATCCGCGATCTCGACGAGGCCAAGGTGGCCGAGTTCGCCGCGCGCGGCGCCAAGGTGGGCGAAAGCCCCGCGCAGATGCTGCGCGACTGCGACGCGGTCATCACCTGCCTGCCGCACCCCTCCATCTCGGCCCGCGTGGTCGAAGGGCCCGACGGGCTGCTGGAGGCCATGGGGCCGGGCAAGATCTGGATGGAGATGAGCACCACCGACGAGGCCGAGGTGAAACGGCTCGGTGCGATGGTGGTCGCGAAGGGGGGTGCTGCGGTGGATTGCCCTGTGTCGGGCGGCTGTCACCGGGCCGATACAGGGAACATCTCGATCTTCGCGGGCTGTGACCGCGAGACCTTCGACCGGATCCTGCCGCTGCTGACGACGATGGGCCGTCGCGTGTTGCATACCGGGCCGATCGGCTCGGCCTCGGTTCTGAAAGTGATTACCAACTTCCTGGCCACGGCGAACCTGCTGACCTGCTGCGAGGCACTGACGGTTGCGAAGGCCGCGGGCATGGACCTGGGCGTCAGCTACGAGGCGATCCGGATTTCGTCGGGCACCAGCTTCGTGCACGAGACCGAAAGCCAGGTGATCCTCAACGGGTCCCGCGACATTTCCTTCACAATGGACCTCGTGCTGAAGGATATCGGGCTGTTCCAGGAAGTGGCGGACCGCGCGAATGTGCCGCTCGAGATGAACCCCCTGATGATCCAGATCTTCAAGGACGGCATCGCACGCTTTGGCGAGCGGGAGCTGTCGCCCAACATCATCAGGCGGCTCGAAGAGGCAACGGGCCTTGATATCCGCTATCCGGGCTTCCCGGCCGAGATGGTGGATGATGAACCGGAAGAGCCGGGCTACGAGGTGCGGCGCGAGGTCTGAGCGCCGGGGGCATTTTCCGCAACGGAAAATGGACCGCGATCCGCGACGGATCGCGCGGGTCGCAGGGCCAGGGGCGCGGCGAAACCTCCCGACCCGGGCCGCAGGGCACTGGCCTTTTGTCCCGCCCCATGCTCTAAGCCCGCAAACGCAAGCCCGAGGCCGCAGATGACCGATCAGGACGAAGTGCTCGAACGCATCACCCCGAATGGCCCGCGACGTGTCTTTGCCACGGGATCTCTGGGCGTGCTTGGCGCGCTTCTCGTGTGGATCGCCGCGACCCACCCGCCAAGTGACATCGGCTTTGCCATTTTCCTTCTGGCCATCGGCCTTGGCAGCCTGTGGCTGTCCTGGACGCTCTGGCGCGCCTCTGGTGTGGTGCTGGAGCTGACGCGCGAGGAGTTGCGTGAAGAGGGGGGGCGTGTGTTGGCCCGGATCGACGAAATCACCAAGGTCGACCGGGGCTTCTTTGCCTTCAAGCCTGCCGCGGGCTTTCGCCTGTCCCTGACCGAGAGGCGTTCGGCCGTCTATGCCCCTGGGCTTTGGTGGCGGCGGGGACGCATGGTGATGGTCGGGGGCGTGACCTCGGGCGCGCAGTCCAAGGCGGTGGCGGACCTGATTTCGATCCGCATTGCGCAGAAGCGCGGAGAGCTCTGAGCGAGCCCCCCGCGCGACTTTTTTACAGGCCCTTTGCCCGGTAGCTTGCAGCGACCCGTCCGATGGCGACCATGAAGCCCGCGGTGCGTAGGTCGGTCACGTCGTTGCGGCTGTGCCAGACCTCGCGCATCGACTGGTAGGCATCGCGCATCGTGTCATCGAGGCCAGAGCGCACAAGCTCCAGCTCATCCGCCCCGCGCAGGTACTTTTCCTTGAAATTGGGCGTCAGCTGCCAGCCGATCCCGGTATCCTTCGACAGGCGTTCCAGCTCGTTCACGATCAACAGGTGACGCGCCTCTTCCTGGCGGCGCTGCATGCGGCCGAAGCGGATATGGCTGAGGTTCTTGACCCACTCGAAGTATGACACGGTCACCCCGCCCGCATTGGCATAGAGATCGGGGATGATCACGGTGCCCTTGTGGCGCAGGATCTCGTCGGCCCCGGCCGTCACCGGGCCATTGGCGGCCTCGATGATGAGCGGCGCCTTGATCGCGGCGGCGTTGTGCATGTTGATCACGCCCTCGATCGCGGCGGGGATCAGGATATCGCACTCCTCCTCCAGCGCCTTCAGCCCCTCCTCGTTATAGGTGCCCTCCGGGCAGCCCTTCACGCCGCCATGGGCCGCGATCCAGTCGCGCACTGCATTGATGTTGAGCCCCTTGGGGTTCGAGATCACGCCATCGCGCTCGATCACATGGGTGATCAGGGCGCCGTCCTCGGTCGAGAGGAACTGCGCCGCGTGATAGCCGACGTTGCCCAGGCCCTGGACGATGATCCGCTTGCCTTCCAGCGTGCCGGTCAGCCCGGCTGCGGCCATGTCGTCTGCGTGGCGGAAGAATTCCTGCAACGCGTATTGCACCCCGCGTCCTGTGGCCTCGACCCGGCCCCGGATACCACCCGCATGGGGGGGTTTGCCGGTCACGCAGGCCTTGGCGTTGATGTCGGTCGTGTTCATCCGGGCAAACTGGTCGGCGATGATGGCCATTTCCCGCTCGCCCGTGCCCATGTCGGGCGCAGGCACGTTCTGGGCGGGGTTGATCATGTCGCGCTTGATCAGCTCGTAGGCGAAGCGGCGCGTGATCTGTTCCAGCTCATGTTCCTCGTATTGACGCGGGTCGATGCACAGCCCACCCTTCGAGCCGCCAAATGGGGCCTCGACCAGGGCGCATTTGTAAGTCATCAGCGCGGCCAGCGCCTCGACCTCGTCCTGGTTCACGTTGGGCGCATAGCGAATGCCGCCCTTGGCCGGTTCGAAATGTTCCGAATGGACCGAGCGATAGCCGGTAAAGGTCCGGATTTCGCCCCGCAGGCGCACACCGAAGCGCACGGTGTAGGTCGCGTTGCAGACACGGATCTTTTCTTCCAGTCCGGGCGGCAGGTCCATCAGCGCCGCTGCGCGGTTGAACATCAGGTCGACTGACTGACGGAAACTCGGCTCACCAGTTGCGGACATCGCGGTTTTCCTCCTTGCGCGTTCCACCGGGCAGTCCTTCACATGTTTACAAACTGCCCATTTTTTGAGCGGAACACAGCTGGCACGAGGGCGCAAGACAACCGCCCGTTGAAACACCCAGTTTCTTTTTCAGCACTTTCGATTTGGTTAAAAACTGATTGTTCACAGGGCAAAAACATCCCTTTTCTTTCCTCCTTCCGCCCAATTTCTGCCGTTCTTCTCAACGAAAGAGAGCATGGGTCGGATTGCGCCGACCTGCGACTCGCATCTGCATCCAAGGGCAGGAAGCCATGTTCAGAATGACCGCCGATAGCGCCAATGGCCATGTCACGAAGCCGCGTGGCTCGGGCTTTCTGCGTGATGAAAACGGCACGGTCACGATCTTCGCCCTGATGATGTTCATCCTGATGCTGGCCGCTGGCGGGATCGCCATCGACGTGATGCGCTATGAGACGCAGCGCACGCAGCTGCAATACACGCTCGATCGCGCCGTTCTGGCCGCGGCGGCGCTGAACCAGCAGGTAGACCCCGAAGCGGTGGTGATCGACTATTTCGCCACCTCCGGGCTGGAACATTACCGCCTGAACGTGGATGTCGAGGAAGGTCTGAACTTCCGGCGAGTGTCGGCCTATGCCGAGATGGACCTGCAATCCTATTTCATGAACATGTTCGGGGTCTACGCGCTGACCTCGCCCGCACGCGGCTCGGCCGAAGAGCGGATCATGGATATCGAGATTTCCATGGTGCTCGATATTTCCGGTTCGATGGGCTGGAACAACAAGATCCACAACATGCGCAACGCGGCCAATGAATTCATCGACACGGTTCTGGCGCTGAACGACGAAGAAGACCAGGTCTCGATCTCGGTCATCCCCTACCACAGCCAGGTCAACGCGGGCACGACGCTTGCCAGTGTCTTCACCCTGTCCGATGAGCACGATGAATCGAACTGCACCCGCTTCGATCCCGCGGACTACAATTCCACCGCGATCGACCCCGACGAGGCGATCGAACGGATCGCGCATTTCGACTATCGCAACAGAAGCAGGTACCGCACCTTCCGCACGCCGCATTGCACAACGGACAACTACGCAGCGATCCTGCCGTGGTCGAACGATGCGGACGCGCTGCACGCGCTGGTCAACAGCCTCCATGCCAACGGCAATACCGCCATCGACCTGGGGATGCGGTGGGCTGTTGGTCTGCTGGACCCTGCCGCGCAGCCCGCACTCAGCGACCTGATCGATGCGGGCGAGGTGGATGAAGCCTTCGAAGGGCGGCCCTATTCCTACGAGGAAGACGAGGTGCTCAAGATCATCATCCTGATGACGGATGGGGAAAACACCAGCCAGGTCGATGTCGTGCAGCAGTTCAAACGCGGCCCCTCGACCGTGTTCCGCGACCCCGATACGGGCCGCACCTCGGCCTATCTGCCGCGCTATGACCTCTACTACTACCACCATAACGGCAGCTACAATTCGCAGCCCTACGGCGGCAGCGACGCCGTGGCGATCCCGTGGCCAGAGCTTTGGGCAACCTATTCGGCGCGGATGCTGGCGGGCGAATACTACTATTATGCCGGCGACTGGGACTACTATCGCCAGCTGCGCTACTATTCGATCGAGACCTATGCCGGGTCGAGCCAGGCCGACGCCAACCTGCGCAATATCTGCGATGCCGCGAATGATGCCGGGATCATCGTCTTCACCATCGCCTTCGAGGCCCCGAGCCGGGGCGAGGCCGTGATGCAGCACTGCGCCACGACGCCCGCGAACTACTATGATGCGGAAGGGCTCGAAATCTCCGAAGCCTTCGCCTCGATCGCGGCGTCGATCAACCAGCTTCGGCTGATCCAGTAGGTGCGGCATGTGGGGCTTTTCCGCGATATCCCGCTTCCTCCGCACCGAGGATGGCACAGCGACGGTGGAATTCGTTATCGTGTTCCCCATCATCATCATCATCTTCGTCGCGGCCTTCGAGACCGCGATGCTGCTGACACGACAGGTGATCATGGAACGCTCGCTTGATAGCGCCGTGCGCCATCTGCGGCTGACCTCGGGCCTGTCCGTGACCCACGACGCCATCCGCGAAAACATCTGCGAGAACTCGCCGGTGCTGCTGAACTGCAACGAGGCACTGTTGCTGGACCTGCGGGTCATCGACCAGGACACCTACAACCTGCCCGATTACCACACGCTTTGCGTGGACCGCTCGGGCGTCGTGAACCCGGCCAATGAATTCACGCCGGGCGCGCAGAACGAGTTGATGCTGGTGCGGGTCTGCGCGCTGGTGGATCGCATCCTTCCCATTTCGGGCCTCGGCCTCGACCTGACCCGCGACGATACCGGCGCCATCCACCTGACGGCGGCCACCATCTTCGTGAACGAGCCGGAGTAAGCGCGATGATGAGCCGATCCCTCAGACGTTTCTGGAAAGACGAAGGCGCCTCGGTCGCGCTGGAAGCCGTGATCGTGACCCCGATCCTGGCCTGGGTGTTTGTGGCCAGCTTCGTCTTCTTCGACGCGTTCCGCGTCTACAACACGTCGATCAAGGCGACCTACGCGGTGGCCGACGTGCTGTCGCGGCGCACCAGCGAGATTGCCAGCTCCGACATCGAGGGACTGGCGGACGTGTTCCAGTTCCTGACCCGCAACACGGCTGGCTCGGCCCTGCGTGTGACCCAGATCACCCGCCAGCAGGGCGGTTACAGGATCGACTGGTCGCATGGCACGGATGGGCTGACCTATATCCGCGCCAGCGACTTCCCGAATTTCATCGACCGCATTCCGATCATGGCGTTTGGCGACCGGATGCTGCTGGTGGAAACCTTCCTGCCGCATCGCCCTGCCTTCAGTGCCGGGCTGGCCGACCAGGAATTCGTGAACTTCACCATCACCCGCCCGCGCTTTGCCGGCCAGGTGCCGTTCAACGCCGATATGGGCAATTCCTATGTCTATTCGAACAACGGAACGCCGACGGGCCAGGATGGGTTCTACTATGTCACAGAAGAAGGCGGCGCCGACCCCGCGCATGACCCTGACTGGGACGTCGACCCCGTCTGACACCAATCACGTCGATATCTGACCGTTCCGTGTCGTGGCCTTGCGTTTCCTTTCCGCGGGAGCCTGTCTAAACTCTCCTCCGAAGCACTTCCGGCCGGGCAAGGAGAGGTCATGCGCTATTCGGGTTGGCAGGTCATCAAACAGGGCCTGTCGGGCAATCGGGGCTGGACGCCAGCCTGGCGCGATCCCGCGCCCAAGGCGGAATATGACGTGGTCATCATCGGCGGCGGCGGACATGGGCTTGCCACGGCCTATTACCTGGCCAAGGAACACGGGCTGACCAATATCGCGGTGCTGGAAAAGGGGTACCTCGGCGGTGGCAACGTGGGCCGCAACACCACCATCGTGCGCGCCAATTACGGGTTGGAGGGCAATTCCCAGTTTTATTCCCATTCCCTGAAGCTGTGGGAAGGGCTGGAGGCCGATCTCAACTATAACGTGATGCACAGCCAGCGCGGCATCGTGAACCTCTTCCATTCCGACGGTCAGCGCGATGCCTATGCAAGGCGCGGCAACATGATGATGAGCCAGGGCGACGATGCGATCCTTCTGGATCGCGACGGCTGCCGCCAGCTGATGCCCTTCCTCGACTACGAACAGACCCGGTTCCCCATTTTCGGCGGCCTTTACCACCCGCGCGGGGGCACCGCGCGCCACGATGCCGTGGCCTGGGGCTTCGCGCGCGGGGCCGATCAGCGGGGCGTCGATCTCATCCAGAAATGCGAGGTGACGGGGATCGATGTCGAAAACGGCAAGGTCACGGGCGTGCAGACCACGCGCGGCGCGATCCGCGCCAAGAAGGTCGCCATGTGCGCTGCGGGCCGCTCGGGTCAGGTGGCGGCGATGGCGGGCATGCGCCTGCCTATTGAAAGCACAGTGTTGCAGGCCTTCGTGACCGAGGGGCTGAAGCCCGTGATCGACAACGTAATCACTTACGGCATGGGCCATTTCTACATCAGCCAGTCCGACAAGGGCGGGCTGGTGTTCGGCGGTGATATCGACTTTTACGCCAGCTACGCCGCGCGCGGGAACCTGCCCACGGCGGAACATGTACTGGAGGCGGGGATGACCCTGATGCCGATGATCGGCAAGGCCAAGATGCTGCGCAGTTGGGGCGGGATCATGGACATGTCCTCGGACGGCTCGCCCATTATCGACAAGACCCATATCGACGGGCTCTACGTCAATGCGGGTTGGTGCTATGGCGGCTTCAAAGCAACGCCCGCCTCGGGCCATTGCTATGCGCATCTCATTGCTACCGACCGCCCGCATGAGGCGGCAACGCGCCACCGGCTGGACCGGTTCAACACGGGCCGGATCATGGACGAAGAGTCCAAGGGAAGCCAACACAACCTGCACTGAGGGACACAGACGATGCGTATCAAATGCCCCATCTGCGGGGACCGCGACAGCCGCGAATTCACCAACAAGGGCCATGAGACCTATCTCGACCGCCCCTCGGACGACGCATGGAGCCCCGCCTGGGACAATTACCTGCACCTGCGCGACAACCCCGCGGGCGTGACCCGCGACCTGTGGTATCACCACGCGGGATGCACCAGCTGGCTCGTGGTCGAGCGCGACACCACCACCCATGACATCCTGCGCGTTGAGCTTGCCGCTGACGCCAAGCGGGGGAACGCCTGATGCGGATCGAGGGTAAAGGCCGGGTCGATGTGTCGACCCCGGTGACATTCAGCTTCGACGGGCAGGGATATACCGGCTTCAAGGGCGACACGCTCGCCTCGGCGCTGCTCGCGTCGGGCGTCAGGCTGGTGGGCCGGTCGTTCAAGTATCACCGCCCGCGCGGTATTCTGACCGCGGGCTCGGAAGAGCCCAATGCCCTGGTCGAGATCGGGCGCGGCGCGGCACAGGTGCCGAACGTTCGCGCCACGGTGCAGGAAATCTACGACGGGCTCGACGCCCACAGCCAGAACCACATGGGTCCGCTGGCCTGGGACCTTCTTTCGGTCAACGATCTCTTCCCGAATTTCCTGAGCGCCGGGTTCTATTACAAGACCTTCATGTGGCCGCGCGCCTTTTGGGAAAAGCTCTATGAGCCGGTCATTCGCCGCGCGGCGGGCCTTGGCGCGCTGTCGGGCAAGCACAACCCCGATCACTACGAGAAAGCCTTCGCCCATTGCGATATCCTCGTGATCGGTTCGGGCCCCACCGGGCTGATGGCGGCGCTGACGGCGGCGCTTGGCGGGGCGGATGTGATCCTTGCCGAGGAAAGCGACGCCTTTGGCGGTCGGCTCTTGTCCGAGGACGAAGAGATTGACGGCCAGCCCGGAGCGGACTGGGTGGCCACGATGCTCGACGCGCTGCGCGACACGGGCCGGGTGCGGCTCATGTCCCGCACCACGGTGACGGGGGCCTATGACCAGGGCACCTACGGCGCGCTGGAACGGGTGGGTCTGCACGTAAATGGCCCCGCCGAGCTGCCCAAGGAATGCTTCTGGCGCATCAATGCGCGGCAGGCGGTTCTGGCGGCAGGTGCGCTGGAACGGCCGCTGGCCTTCCCGATGAACGACCGCCCCGGCATCATGATGGCCAGCGCCGTGCGCAGCTACCTGCATCGCTACGGCGTGGCGGCGGGGCGCAAGGTGACGCTCTTTGCCACCAATGACGATGCGCACCGCACCGCGCTGGACCTCATGGGCAGCGGCATCGAGATTGCAGGCGTCATCGACAGCCGTCCCGATGCGAAGGCGCAGGGCGACTACCCGCTTTACGCCGGGGCCGAGGTGATCACCACGAAGGGCCGCAAGGCGCTGTCGGAAATCACCATCCGCCACAATGGGGCCGAGCAGAAGATCGCCACCGATTGCCTTGCCATGTCCGGTGGCTGGAACCCGACCCTGCACCTGACCTGCCACATGAACGGGCGGCCTGTCTGGAACGAGGAAATCGCGGGCTTCGTGCCTGCCCCCGACGCGGTGCCGGGGCTGATCCCGGCGGGGGCCTGCCAGGGCACCTATTCGACGGCGGGCTGTCTGGCCGAGGGCGTGGAGGCCGCGAAAAAGGCGCTGACTGCGCTTGGTGGCAAACTGCCCGAGGTGGAGATACCGCAGGCGAGCGACGCCGTGGGCGGGTCGAAGCCGCTCTGGCTTGTCCCGGGCAAGGGCCGGGCCTGGCTCGACTTCGCCAATGACGTGACCTCGAAGGACATCAAGCTGGCCGCTCAGGAAGCCTTCACCTCGGTCGAACACATGAAGCGCTACACCACGCAGGGCATGGCGCCGGATCAGGGCAAGAATTCCAATATCGGGGCGCTCGCGATCCTGGCCGATGCCACGGGCCGTGCGATTCCGGAAACCGGGACCACGACCTATCGCCCGCCTTTCGTGCCGGTGTCGATCGCGGCCATGGGGGCCGGTGCGCAGGGCAAGGGCTTCGCGCCCGAGCGCTTCACCACCAGCCACGACGCCAGCATCGAACGCGGCGCGCCGATGATCCCGGCGGGGCTGTGGTATCGCCCCAGCTACTTCCCGCGCGCCGGTGAAACGACCTGGCGGCAGGCCTGCGACCGAGAGGTCGACATGACCCGCGCCGCCGTGGGCGTCTGCGACGTGTCCACCCTTGGCAAGATCGACATCCAGGGGCCCGAGGCGGGCGCGTTTCTGGATCTCGTCTATACCAACATGTTCTCGACCCTGAAGGTGGGGCGTGTCCGTTACGGCCTGATGCTGCGGGAAGACGGGCATGTCATGGATGACGGCACAACCGCGCGGTTGGGCGAGAGCCATTACGTCATGACCACCACCACCGCAGCGGCGGGCGAGGTGATGAAACACCTTGATTTCGTTCAGCAATGCCTGCGGCCCGACATGAACGTCCGCTTCATTTCAGTGACCGAGCAATGGGCGCAGTTCAGTGTCGTCGGCCCCAAGTCGCGCGATCTGCTGAACGGGTTGCTGGATGCCCCGATCGACAATGAGAGCTTCCCCTACATGGGCTGCGGCGAGGTCAGCGTCATGGGGGTGAAGGGGCGGCTATTCCGCATCTCCTTCTCCGGTGAACATGCCTATGAAATCGCGGTCCCGTCGCGCTATGGCGATGCGCTCTACCGGCAATTGGTGACGCAGGCCGAGACGCTTGGTGGCGGCGCCTACGGGATGGAGGCGCTCAATGTCATGCGGATCGAGAAGGGCTTCATCACCCATTCGGAAATCGACGGGCGGATCACGGCCTTCGACCTCGGTATGGGGCGGATGATCTCGGCCAAGAAGGACTGCATCGGCAAGGTCGCGGCCAGCCGCGAAGGGCTGGTTGACCCGGCGCGCCCGCAGCTTGTGGGGCTCAAGCCCGTGGGGGCTGTGAAGCAGCTGACCGCTGGCGCACGCCTTTACGATGCGGACCGGGAGCCGACACGGCAAAACGACCAGGGATACGTGACCTCGGTCGGCTTCTCGCCCACGTTGGGCCATTTCATCGGGCTTGGGTTCCTGGCCGATGGGCCGAACCGGTTGGGCGAGGTCGTGAAGATGGTCGATCATGTGCGCAAGGTGGAAACGACGGTAGAGATTTGCAGCCCCGTCTTCCACGATCCGGAAGGGGAGAAACTGCGTGGTTAAGCTGGTGGAAAAATCCCCTGTCGAAGGGCTTTTGCCGATGGAAATCAATGGTTTGTCCTTGACGGAGCTGGTGCCCGGCGCGATCACGTCGGTGATGCCCTACGCGGGCCAGAAGACCGCCGCCTCCGAGGCGCTGAAGGCGCTGGTCGGGGCCGCGATGCCGGGGCCGAACCGGAGCACGGGGCGCGAGGGCGCCCGCGTGGTCTGGACCGGGGCCGGGCAGGCGATGGTGATCGGCGCGGCGCTCGATCCATCGCTGGCGCAGCATGCCGCCATGACCGATCAAAGCGACGCCTGGACGGTTTTTCGCCTGGAAGGTCAAGGGGTTGAGGACGTCCTGGCGCGGCTCACTCCGCTCGACCTGAACCCGGGCGTCTTCAAGCGCGGACATGCGGCGCGCAGCCTTCTGGGCCATATGAACGCGATCTTCGTGAAGACGGCCAATGACGCCTTCGACATCCTCGTGTTCCGCTCGATGGCGCGCACGGCGCTGCATGAATTCGACGTCGCGATGAAGGCGGTGGCAGCGCGCAAGGCACTGGTCTGAGGACCCGAAAACAGGGGGGCGCCATGCGTGCACCCCCTGTGCACCCCCCGTACACCCTCCGTGCAGACGAAACGGCGTTTCGGGGCCCGGATCAGAAGATCCGGTCGCCCATCTGGTCGATCATGGACTTGGCCTTGCCCACGGCAGCCTCGGCGGCCTGGTCGGCCGTGTGCAGCACATCGGCGCGGATCAGGTGGTGGCTTTTGACCTCGCCCCCGATCTCTTTCTCGACCCGCGCGGCCAACCGGTAGCCGTCGGGCTCCTTCATCGGCTCGGGGTGGATGGTGAAGCCCTTGTAGGTGACGGGCTCTGGCCCCTTTGGGGCGTCGGACCCGCCGAAGAGTTTCTTGAAAAGGGACATGGCGCGCTCCTGACCTGTTGCGGGGCGAGTGAAGCAAAGGCGGCGGGGGATGTCCACCGGGGGGCGGCTGTCAGTCCCCGCTGCGGGGGCGCAGCACCAGCTTGAGGATCAGCAGGACCCAGGGCGCACCGTGCAGGGCGAGGTCGAAGATGTCGATGGGCCGGGACAGCGTGCCCGCCGCCAGCATCTGGAGCTTTTCCCAGACATGGGGTTCTGGCGTGAACGGCGCGAGGCCGAGCGTGAGGCTGGCCAGAAGCAGAAGGCCCAGGGGGAGCCCGTCGAGAAGGCGCTTGAGATGGGACATGGGCGGGCTCCTGCGTGGATCGGGCGGAGTGAAACAGGCCGGGTAGGGGATGTCCATGGGATTGTCATACAGGCAAAGGCGGGGACTTGGCGTCGTCGCCGGACAGGTGTCGACAGATAACAACATGAAAGGGCGTGACAGGATGGCGGTCTTCGGCCAGCGCGGAATCAAGGCGAAGCCGCCGCGCCATCGCCGACGCGCCCCCACGCGGAGGCGATTTGGTGAGGCTGGGCGCTGTGCTTAAAGGGTCTGCGGGGGTTGAGAGATAAAGTGCCACAATCCGGAGTTCAGATCGCCCCCGCGCGCGTCGGAGATGGCGGTTGGTTTAGGGGCAGGACTGTCCAATCTATGGCTTGCTACAAGCTTGCCACCATTTCCTTAGGTGTTTTCACCTCTTTAAGGCCCAACTCCCGCAACTGAGTCATTTTGTTTTGAAAGTCTCGTTTGTTCGACGCAATGAACACATCCCGACCAGAATCAATATGCGCCCACAACGTATGGACGTCGCACCATACATTCCGCCAATTCTTATAGTATGCCGAGTGGAGATCAGCGTCGCTCAGCGACGCTGGAAGGCTTCTTGGTGTCGATCCACCAATTATTTCCCAAATTGCGTCTCGCTCACATGAAAAGTTTTCGCCCACGATTTTGCACATGCCAATATAGGTCAAACCGACAACGGCGGGGCCGAGAACCAGAGGCAAATCACTCCATCCAAGATTTTCGAGTCGTTGGTTGAAGAAATTGGCAGAAGCAGGAAATTCCTTGCTGCCTTTCAACGTCTCAGACGCTGACACCGTTGTGATTGCAACTTCGACCATCTTCTTACGATGAAGGTTGATCAACTGCTCGACGGAAGTCGCCTGATCCTCTTGGTTCTCGAACGAAATTACACAGTTCCAATCGAATGTGATCGTCTTCATCAAGATCCTTCCTGAAAAAAGGCGCCCCGCAGGGCGCCCTTCCTAATCACTGATCGAGGAAACTCCGCAGTTTTCGGCTGCGGCTCGGATGCTTCAGCTTCCTGAGCGCCTTCGCCTCGATCTGGCGGATGCGTTCGCGGGTCACGCTGAACTGCTGGCCCACTTCCTCGAGCGTGTGGTCGGTGTTCATGCCGATGCCGAAGCGCATGCTCAGCACACGTTCTTCGCGCGGCGTGAGGGAGGCCAGAACGCGGGTCGTGGTTTCCTTGAGGTTTTCCTGGATGGCGCTGTCGAGCGGCAGAACGGCGTTCTTGTCCTCGATGAAATCGCCAAGCTGGCTGTCTTCCTCGTCGCCGATCGGCGTTTCCAGCGAAATCGGTTCCTTGGCGATCTTCATCACCTTGCGAACCTTTTCGAGCGGCATTTGAAGCTTTTCTGCCAGTTCTTCCGGCGTCGGTTCGCGGCCGATCTCGTGCAGCATCTGGCGGCCGGTGCGCACCAGCTTGTTGATCGTCTCGATCATGTGCACCGGGATGCGGATGGTGCGGGCCTGGTCGGCGATCGAGCGGGTGATCGCCTGGCGGATCCACCACGTCGCGTAGGTCGAGAACTTGTAGCCGCGGCGGTATTCGAACTTATCGACCGCCTTCATCAGGCCGATATTGCCTTCCTGGATGAGGTCGAGGAATTGCAGGCCGCGGTTGGTGTATTTCTTGGCGATGGAAATCACGAGGCGCAGGTTGGCCTCGACCATTTCCTTCTTGGCCTGGCGGGCCTCTTTCTCACCCTTCTGGACCTGCTGCACGATGCGGCGGAATTCCGAGATGTCGAGACCGACATAGGTGCCGACCTGGGCCATGTCGGCGCGCAGTTCCTCGACCTTGTCGCGCGAGCGTTCCAGCAGCGCCTGCCAGCCCCGGCCCGACTTGTCCGACATCCGGTCGATCCAGGTCGGGTCAAGCTCGTAGCCGCGGTATTCCTCGATGAATTCGCGGCGGTTGATGCGCGCCTGGTCGGCCAGTTTCACCATGCCCGAGTCGATCGACATGACACGGCGGTTGATGCCGTAGAGCTGGTCGATCAGTGCCTCGATCCGGTTGTTGTGCAGGTGCAGTTCGTTCACCAGTTCGACGATCTCGCTGCGCAGCTTCTGGTATTCGGCTTCTTCCTTGGCGGAAAAGCTGGAATCCTCGTTCAGCGTGGCCGAGATCCGCAGGTCCTGCATGTCGGACAGCATGGCGTAATCGGCGGCGATGCGGTCGAGCGTTTCCAGCACGCGGGGCTTGAGCGCCGCTTCCATGGCCGCGAGGCTCATATTGGCCTGTTCGTCATCATCCTCGTCGTCATCGGAGGCGATCGGGTTGCCGTCGGCGTCGAGCTCTTGCTCTTTTTCCTTCTTCTCGGCGGGGGCGGCATCGGTATCGACCGTGCCCACGACTTCTTCCTCGTCGTCGCCTTCCAGCGACCGGCCGAAGGTGGCGTCGAGGTCGATCACGTCGCGCAGGAGGATCTCTTCTTCCAGAAGTTCGTCACGCCAGATGGTGATGGCCTGGAAGGTCAGGGGGCTTTCGCAAAGCCCCGCGATCATGGTGTTGCGGCCAGCCTCGATGCGCTTGGCGATGGCGATCTCGCCTTCGCGCGACAGAAGTTCGACCGAGCCCATTTCGCGCAGATACATGCGCACCGGGTCGTCGGTGCGGTCGAGCTTCTCGGTTTCGGTGGTCGAGACCGCGACTTCGCGCGAGCTGGAGGTTTCCACGACGGCGGTCGAACCCTGTGCGTCGCCGTCTTCCTCGGCTTCCTCGTCCTCGATGACGTTGATTCCCATTTCCGAGAGCATCGACATCACGTCTTCGATCTGCTCGGAGCTGACCTGGTCGGGCGGCAGCACGGTGTTGAGCTGATCGTAGGTGATGTAGCCACGCGTGCGGGCCTCGGCGATCATCTTCTTGACGGCGGTCTGGCTCATGTCGAGGCTGATTTCGGCCTCTTCGCCGTCGGATTTGCGATCGTCGGTATCTTTGGCCATTCGGTATCCCCTTCGCGGGCGAGGTGATTCGCCCCTCGCGTTGAAAACATGTCTTAGCGCGAATCACTGATTCGCACACCCGGCTAGCGGGTTTTCTTACTTGCTTCCGCCTTTGCCAACACCTCTCGGAAGGCAGATCTGGCTTCCTCGCTGTCTTCCGTGGCGTCGGTGGCACCGGCGGCCTTGGGCGTGTCGGCTTGCTGTCGCGCCCTCAAGGCGGAATTGAGGCGCCAGTTGAGCCGTGCTTGATCGGAGCTTTCGAGATCCATCAGCGCCTCTGCCATCTCGTCCTGGATGCCGCGCCGCGCAGCGAGTTTGGCAAATTCCTCGGCCAGGCATTGGGCCGCTTTCTCGGTATCGCCGGGCGCGCGCACACAGGGCGCGATACGCACGTGGCCAAGTGACAGGAGCTTTTCAAGGGTCTCGGACAAATTTGCCCGCGCCAGTGCCGCGCGCAGCGCCTCGGGGTCGCGCTCGGTGGTGCCAAGCAGGAAGCCTGCCAGGCGGGCCTGATCGGGGTCGGCGGGCTAGAGCCGTTCCAGCGCGTGTTCGAACTCGTCGATCATCGAGGGCGTTCCGCAGAGCGTGGCCAGGATCAGCGCCGTGCGCATGTCGATATCGGACATGGCACCCGCCGCCAGCGGCGTGGCGCGGGTGGCTGCCATCGGCGTGGCCGCGGGCGCGCCGCGCCCCGGACGCCAGCCGCCCCCGCCTGCACCCTGGCCATTGCCGCCCCGGCGGTTGCCGCGGAACAGCTGGAAGCGCATGTCATTGAGCACATCGCCATAGTGGCGACGCAGCGAGGGGTCCTTGATCTGGCCCACGGCCTGTCGCAGCGCCTTGTCGAGCGCGGCGCGCCGTTCGGGGCTGTCGAAGACCCTGCCCTCGGTTTCGCGCTGCCACAGCAGCGTGACCAGCGGCTCGGCGCGATCGAGCAGATCCTGCATCGCGCCCGGTCCACGCGCCTTGATCAGGTCGTCGGGGTCCTGGCCCTCGGGCAGCAGCACGAAGCGCAGCGACTTGCCCGCCTCCAGCACCGGCAGGGCGAGGTCGATCAGGCGCATGGCAGCACGGATGCCCGCCTTGTCGCCATCGAGTGCCACGATGGGTTCGTCCGAGATGCGCCACAGAAGTTGAAGCTGCGTCTCGGTGATCGCGGTGCCAAGCGGGGCCACGGCGGCCCCGAACCCGGCCTGCGACAGCGCGATCACGTCCATGTAGCCCTCGGCCACGATCAGCCGCTGGCCCTTGCCCGCCGCCTCACGCGCGGGGCCGTGATTGTAGAGCGCCCGGCCCTTGTCGAAGAGCTCGGTTTCCCGGCTGTTGAGGTATTTCGCCCGCGCGTTCGGGTCCATCGCGCGCCCGCCGAAGCCGATGCAGCGCCCGCGCGGGTCGCGGATCGGGAAGGTGATGCGGTCGCGGAAGGCGTCATAGGGCGCGCCGCCATCGTCGGGTTTGGTTGCGATCCCGGCGGCGACGATCAACTCGGGGTCAAAGCCCTTGTCCTTGAGTGCCTGGAAGGCCCCTTGCCGGGCATTGGGCGCATAGCCGATCTCGAAGCGGTCAAGCGCGGCCTGGTCCAGCCCGCGCCGGTCGATATAGGCGCGCGCATCGGCCCCCGCGCCGGAATTCAGCTGCATCCGGAACCACCCCACGGCGGCCTCGGTCACCTTGGCCAGTTCCGTCCGGCGATCGGCCTTCTCCTGCGCGCGCGGGTCACGGGCGGGCATGGTCATCCCCGCTTCGCGCGCGAGGATTTCGACGGCCTCCATGAAGCCTACGTTTTCCGTGGCCTGGATGAAGCTGAGCGCATCGCCCTTCTCGTGACAGCCGAAGCAGTAATAGAAGCCCTTGCGATCATCGACGTGGAAACTGGCGGTCTTTTCCTGGTGGAAGGGGCAGGGCGCCCACATGTCGCCCTTGGCCTGGTTCGACTTGCGCTGGTCCCACATGACCTTTCGGCCCACCACCTGCGAAAGGGATGTGCGCGTGCGCAATTCGTCGAGGAAACCGGGGGGCAGACTCATGGGCGCGAGTATCCGCCCGCCGCGAGGGCTTGTCCAGCGGTCCCGGCGGGGCGGCTTTTTCTCAATTTTGCCACAATTGCGCCCGCATTCTGCCCGGAATGAGGTTCAAATGAGGCGCCCAGGGGGCGTTTCTTTGAAGGAACGCAAGATGTTTGCCACTTTCCTTTCGTCCGAAGCCGGATCCGTGACCGTTGACTGGACCTTGCTGACCGCCGTGCTGAGCGGCCTGTCCGTTGCCATGATCGGGCTTCTGTCCGTGGCGGCGCAGACGCCCACCAACGCGGTCAATTCCACCCTCAACGCGGATGTGATCGGCCAGCATTCCAGCTTCGACTGAGCTTTGCGCTCGACGCGGCGGGCGGGCAGGGGCATTCTGCCCTTCATGCTGCACCAGATCGAGATCGCGACCCGGGGGCCGGGGCTTTACGAATTCACCCGCGAGGCCGCGGGCTGGCTGACCGGGATCGGCGCCGAGGAGGGTTTGCTGACGCTGATGGTGCGTCACACCTCGGCCTCGATCCTGATCCAGGAAAATGCCGACCCCGAGGTGCAGGCGGACCTGACGGCCTTCTTCGGGCGGCTGGTGCCGCCCACCAGCGATCCGTCGATGGCCTACCTGACCCATACCTATGAAGGGCCCGACGACATGCCCGCCCATATCAAGGCGGCGCTTCTGCCGGTGTCCCTGTCGATCCCGGTCACCGGCGGGCGCATGGCCCTGGGCACCTGGCAGGGGATTTACCTGATGGAACACCGCGACCGGCCGCACCGCCGCGAGGTGGCGCTGAAGTTCCTGCAAGGCTGACCTGAAGGCCACCCCGGCAGGCCCATCATCTAGGGGTGGCAAATCTCCTCTACCCAAGGACTCGCGGCTCGCCTATAGTGCCTGTGGATAACTGGGGCGACAGACCCCAAAGGCAGAGCAGAACGAGAGAGGGGGACTGGCCCATGCGGTGCCCATTTTGCGGAAATGTCGATACCCAGGTGAAGGACTCGCGCCCGGCCGAGGACCATGTTGCGATCCGGCGGCGGCGTTTTTGCCCGGCCTGTGGCGGACGCTTTACCACCTATGAGCGCGTGCAGCTGCGCGACCTCGTGGTGATCAAGACCAACGGCAAGCGCGAGGATTTCGACCGCGACAAGCTGGAACGCTCGATCCGCATCTCGATGCAGAAGCGCCCCGTCGAGCCCGAACGCATCGACCAGATGATCTCGGGCATCGTGCGGCGGCTGGAGAGCATGGGCGAAACCGACATCCCCTCCAAGACCATCGGCGAGATCGTGATGGAGGCGCTGGCCCGGATCGACACCGTGGCCTATGTGCGCTTCGCCAGCGTCTACAAGAATTTCCAGGCGGCCGATGATTTCGAGGATTTCGTGGCCGAGCTGAGGCCGCCCACCACCCCCGAAGGCTGACCCATGACCCAGGACGACGCCCGCTGGATGCGCCTTGCGCTGTCGCTTGGCGCGCGCGGGGCGGGCCGGGTCTGGCCCAACCCCGCCGTGGGCTGTGTCATCGTCAAGCAGGGCCGCGTCCTTGGCCGGGGCTGGACCCAGCCCGGCGGCCGTCCGCATGCGGAAACCGAAGCGCTGGCGCAGGCGGGCGAAGCGGCGCACGGGGCCACCGCCTATGTCTCGCTGGAGCCTTGCGCCCATCACGGTCAGACCCCGCCCTGCGCGGATGCGCTGGTGCGCGCCTCGGTGGCGCGGGTGGTGATCGGCCTGCGCGACCCCGATCCGCGCACCGATGGGAGCGGCATGTCCCGGCTGCGCGCGGCAGGGATCGCCGTGACCGGTCCGATCCTGGAAGAGGATGCGCGGCGGGCGCATCGCGGGTTTCTCAGCCGGGTCCAACGGGGCCGACCGTCGCTCACGCTCAAGCTCGCCAATTCCTTCGACGGGCGCATCGCCACGGCCACCGGCGAAAGCCAGTGGATCACCGGGCCAGACGCGCGCCGCGTCGTGCATGCGATGCGCATGCGCCATGACGCGGTCATGGTGGGGGCGGGCACCGCGCGCGCTGATGACCCTGCGCTCACCGTGCGCGGGCTTGGTGCCCGTCATCAGCCGGTGCGCGTCGTGGTCTCGCGCCATCTCGACCTGCCACGCGACGGCGCACTTGCGCGAAGCGCGCGCGAGCTGCCGCTCTGGATCCTGCATGGCGAGGGCGCGGAACAGGGTGTCCAAACGGCCTGGCAGGGTCTAGGCGCCCGGCTTCTTGCCGTTCCCACGGGTCCGGGCGGCCAGGTCGATCTTGTCGCCGCCCTTCAGGCGCTTGGCCGCGAGGGGCTCACCTCGGTGTTCTGCGAAGGCGGCGGCGCACTTGCCGCCTCGCTTCTGTCGGCCGATCTCGTCGACGATCTCGTCGGCTTTTCCGCGGGTCTCGTGATCGGTGCCGAGGGGCAGCCCGCGATCGGGGCCATGGGGCTTGCAGAACTGTCCGAAGCCCCCCGTTTCCAGCTGCGCAGCACGCGCCCGGTCGGGGCGGATATCCTGCACGAATGGACGCGCCCCGCTTCTTCTTTGTGACAATACCCCGGGGGAGTCGCCGCCAGGCGACGGGGGCAGCGCCCCCAGCATTTTCCGCCGCGGAAAATGTCCCGCGATCCGGAACGGATCGCGCGCGTCGGCGCACCCGAAGGGGCGCGGCGAAACCCTATCCGCGCCAGAGCCACGCCTGTCCCGCGAACCAGCCTTGCAGCTTGGCCAGGGTCCGCAGACGCAGGGCCGGGGCCGGGATCTGGCCCGAGGCGAGCCGCTCCACCACCACCTCCACCGGGCAGGGCCGGCCCGTCACCGGGTCGTGGTAGCGCGGATAGGCGATGAGGGTGGCATGAACCAGCGCCGCCAGCGAGGGCCGCGCGCGCCGGCGCGCCGGGATCGCGCCCAGGTCCTCGGTCAGGCCCCATCCGGCATAGAAGGGGGTGCCCGTCACCGTCACGGGCACGCCGCGCAGAAGCGCTTCGAAGCCCAGGAGCGAGGTCATTGTCACCACCCGGTCGGCGCGGGTGATCAGCGCCATCGGATCGGCGGATTGGGCCACGTGATCGGCGAGACCTTCCAGCTCTGCCGCCTCGATCCGGCCTGCGCGCAGGCCCGCTTCCACGTCGGGATGCGGCTTGTAAACGAGGAAGGCTTCGGGATGTCGCGCCCGCGCGCAGCGCAACAGCGCCAGGTTGGTGCAGATCTCGCCCGCCCCGAGCCGGATCGAGGCATCGTCCTCGACCTGTCCCGGCACCAGCACGACCTCGCGCCCCCCCGTTTCGGGAAGCTCCGCCCGTCCCGCCAGGTTGTACTTGCTGACGCCCGTTGCCACGAGCGCCGCAGCCAGCCGTTCGGCGCGCACCAGCCGTTGGGGGGGCAGGGCCGCGGCCTCGGCGATGAGCCGCTCCAGCCGGCTTGGGCGGGTCGGGTCGTAGTAGATGCCAAGGTCATCGGTCACCAGTGACAGGGGCGGCACCAGCTCTGCCCCCAACCCGCGTGAGCGCAGGAACCCGTCCTCGACGCGGGCAAGCGGCAGGGCGGCCCGCGCGCAGGCCTCGCGCAGGGCCTCCGTTTCCTTGCCCGCCCAGACCAGCACCGGGCGTCCGGGCCGGGTGGCGGCCTCTGGGCTGTCTGCGAAGCGCAGGGCAGGGCCGGAGGTGGCAAAGACCTTTTGCAGCGGCGCGCGCTTCCAGGCGCGCATGCCCAGGGCCACGTGCCCCTTGTGGTCCTGCCGCCAGGCGCGGGCCTCGGCCTCAAGCGTGGCCAGCACGTCCTCCAGCCCGCACAGCCGGTCTCGGTAGGGATCGTACCAGCGCGGGTAGAGGATAAGCGCGCCCGCGACCAGCTGCGCCCGCGTCAGGCGACGGCGGCGACGGTCGATGGGGGCCCGGTCCTCGGTCAAACCCCACCCGGCATAGAAGGGCTGGCCAAAGACCTGCGGGCGATGCCCGGCAAGGATCGCCTCGAACCCGAGCTGCGAGGACACGGTATAGACGGCGGTCGCGCCCTCCATCAGCACCCAGGGGCTGAGCGGCGCGGTGCATAGCTGAATGCGCCCGGTGGCCGTTTCCGGCCCGTAATGGCCCGGTCGGTGGCCGCCTGCGGTTTCCGGGTGGGTCTTGACCACGATGCGCGCGCCCGGGTTTTCCTCCTGCGCCAGGACCAGCATTTCGCGAAACGTGCTTTCCGACGCGCCGCCAAGCCGGATCGAGGCATCGCCACGGGTCTGGTCGATGACGAGGACATAGCCCGGCTCTGGCGCGGGCAGGGTCGGATCGACGGCGGAATACTTGGTCAGATCCGCGTCCTTCATCCGGGCGATGGCATCGCGCGCCCGGTTCAGAAGCGCGGTGTCGTCGAGCGGATGGGTCGCCAGCAGATGTTCGAGATCCGAGGGCTGGCGGCTGTCGAACCAGGCCCCGCGCCGGTCGATGGTCAGGCCAAGGGGCGGCTCGCCCGAGCGGCCGGGATGGAGCGAGCGCAGGAAGGCGTCCTCGACCCGCACGATCGCGGCCCCGCTGGACGCGGCCACCTTCTCGGCGCGCGCGGCATAGGGGCTGTGGCCCCAGGCCAGCATGTCGTCATCCGGGCCGGGCTTGCCAAGCGCCAGGTCGAAGCCGGAGAGTTCCAGGATACGGCGCACGCGCCGGTTGGTCAGGAACCCGCCGGTGACATAGAAGGCCCGCCGGGCAGGGGTGCCGGCGGGCCTTGTTTCGGGCGTGCCCGTCATGCCTGTCAGTCGGAGCCGAGGCTGCTGATCGACCCGGCGGTGGCAAGCGTGCCGGTCAGCGCGCTGATCACCTGGTTCCACTGGGCGAACGGTGCCACGGTCACATAAAGCGTATCCTGGTCGCGGATCACGAAGTCGCGGGCCTCGAACATGCCGTTGGGCTCGGTCAGGTCGAGCACGTAGATCATGCGCTGCGTGCCCACGATGTCGTCGCGGCCAAGCACCTGCCGGGCAATGGCCTCGGGTTCGTTGCGCAGGACGAAGACACCGGTGGGATCTGCGAGGTTCGCGTTCAGGCCCCCGACGATGGCGATGGCCTCGATGGCCGAGATCGTCTGGGTGTCGAAGGGCACGCGGGTCTGGGTGTTGGTGGCCCCGAGCGCGGTGAAGGACCGGGTATCTTCCTCGACGAGGATGCGGTCATTGGCACGCAGGGCGATGTCCAGCTCGGGGTTGGAATAGAGGTCGTTGAACCAGATCACGCCGGTATGGTCGCCGCGCACCACGGTCACGCGGGCGATCTCGGGCTCGACGGTGACGCCGCCAGCCGCCGCCAGCATGGCCGAGAGCGTGCGGGTCGGGCGCTCGATCGGGTAGACGCCCTGGCCGCCCACGACGCCTGCGACCGAAACGGTCGCGCCGTTTCCGGCCACGCGGCGCACGATGATCTGCGGGTCCGGGGTCTGTTCGTCGAGTGCGCGGGTCAGGATCTGGCGCAGCTGGTCGGGCGTATTGCCCGCCGCGCGCACCCGGCCTGCATAGGGCACAAAGATGAAGCCCGCGCCATCGACCTGCACGTCGTCGAGCTGCGTGCTCGGGGCGCCCTGGGCGCCGAGCAGCGGGTCGGTCACGTTTTCCCAGATCGACAGTGACAGCGTATCGCCAGGGCGGATCGTGTCAGAGCCGAGCTGGCCTGCGTTGACGAAGTCGGAACTGAAGCCCAGGGCCTCGACCACGGCGGTCGCGCGCAGCACCCGGTCATTGACCGAGACCACGAATGCATCGCCTTCGCGCTGGATCGAGCCTGCAAAAAGCTCGCGACGATTGGGGCCGGATCGCGGAAGGCCACATGTGGCCACAAGCGACACGACCACCAAGAGGGCGACCAGACGCGCCCCTCGGGAAGCCATCGATTTCACGGATTTGGCTCCTTATTGCCTGTACTGCCTCGTTTATATTTTTGTGCACCCTAGCGAATTTCTTTCGGCAAGGCCAGTTTTCATTAGTTAACGACCCGCAGGTGTTGCCGTGGTGCCGGGCGCCCTGCATTGAGCGCGTCATAGGGATCTTCGGGCGACAGCATCATATCGACCACCTGGCGCAGCAATTGCCGCCGTCCGCGGGCGGAATAGAAGCTGCCGGTGATCTGCGAGGTTTCCAGCAGGTAATGCCGGTAGTCGCGATAGGCGCGGCTGTCGGGGCGGGTGGGCAGGTGGAAAAACTCTTCCAGTGTCTGGGTCGAGACGAACTCGGGCTTTAGGTAGACCGCCGTGCCGAAGGCCTTGAGCGGCAGGCCGCGCCAGAGCGCCTGTTGCGCCGCGGTGGAATTGACCGTGACCGCGCTGCGCGCATCGTCGAGCAGCCGCGCCAGCTTGCCCCCGCGCACGTAATGGACCCGCGCGGCGATGCCGTGCTCGCGCGCGAGGCGGGCGATGGTGCGCCGGATCGGCGCGCGCCCGTCTTCCAGCGGATGCGCCTTTAGCACCAGGTGGTGATGCTGCGGTGCGCCCTTCGCGAAGCCCTCGATGATGAGATCGAGGAAGTCGGTCATGCTGTCGAAGGGACCGTGGTTCTGGAACGAGGCGTCATGTTCCAGCTGCAACAGCGCGATATGGTAGGGAAAGCCCCCGGTCTTGATCTTCCAGGTGGCGTAGATGCGGCTGGCGGCATAGGCGGGCATCAGTGCGATCCGGCGCAGGTAGAGCCGAAGCTCGCGCGCGACGGTGATGTTTCGATGCGGGCGGAAGTTGCGGTAGCCGCGATTGAGGAACATCACGAACCAGTGGTAGAGCGCGCCGTAGAAGATGTGCTGGCGCATGTCGCCCCACCGGGCGGGTGCGTCGGGCAGGTCGAGGTCGAGATTGCGCAGCGCGTCCTGCATCTGGGCAACCGTGGTGTCCATCAGCCGCGAATGCCCGTTGGCCCCGCCGCGTTCATAGGTCACCCAGTAGGGGCGCAGGTAGCCTTCCTCGAAGACATGCACCGTCAGGCCGCGGGCGCGGGCCGCGTCGACGGCTGCCGCGTGGATGGGGCGCGTGTCGCCATAGAGCACGATATCGGTGATGGCCTTGTCATCCAGCAGGCGATCAAGGCGCGCGGGCCAGTCCTCGGGCCTGTCGCGGAAGGGGATGTAGCTGGCCCGGTGGGGCCAGAAGGCGCTGTCGCCCTGGTTGAAGCCCACGCGCCACACCGACGCCCCCGCAGCCCGCAGCATCCGGCCGAGACGATGGAAGAATGGCCCGTGCGGGCCCTGGAGAAACAGGAAAGAGCGGGTCTGGGCCGCAGGAGTCGGCACGGGGAACCTCTTGGACATATGACACTCGTAACGAACGCCGATCAGGATTGCACCTGTCATGGGCACCATGAGGGCCGCTTTGTGCCGGGATTATGACCCTGCACGGGGCTTGTTTGAACCCCGGGAGAAAGCTAGGTGAATGGGACAGGACCAAGAAAACGCGGGGACCCCATGTTCACGGGCATCATTACCGATATCGGCCGGATCGAACGGCTGGAACATCGCGGCGACCTGCGCGCACGGATCGCGACCGCCTATGACACGGCCACGATCGACATCGGCGCTTCGATCGCCTGCAACGGGGTCTGCCTGACCGCTGTTGCGCTCGGGGCCGGCTGGTTCGACGTGGATATCTCGGCTGAAAGCGTGTCCAAGACCAATATCGGTGACTGGACCGAGGGCAAGCGCATCAACCTGGAACGGGCGCTGAAGGTGGGCGACGAACTGGGCGGGCATATCGTGTCGGGCCATGTCGATGGCGTGGCCGAGATCGTGGCCGCCCGCGACGAGGGCGACAGCCTGCGCCTGACCTTCCGCGCGCCCGAGGCGCTGGCCCGCTTCATCGCCCCCAAGGGGTCGGTGGCGCTCAATGGCACGTCCCTGACGGTCAACGAGGTCGATGGCTGCGATTTCGGGGTGAACCTGATCCCCCATACCCGCGAAGTGACCACCTGGGGCGAGGCTGCCGTTGGCGACCGGGTGAACCTGGAGATCGACACCCTGGCCCGCTATGTCGCGCGCTTGCAGGAATGGGGATGAGCCATATCGGTCATAATGGTGGCCCGACGCTGGAGCCGGGCTACGGCTTTCGCAAGGTGGCCTGGACCAAGGCGCGCAAATCGCTGCTGAAGACCCTGCCCATCGAGATCCTGCGTGTGCGCGTGGCGCGGGCCGAACGGCTCGGGATCGACTACAAGACCTATGCCTCGATCCGTGCGGCCTCGGGGCATGACGTGATCGCCTTCCTGTTTTCGGGCAACGCCCTGCAAATGGCCCCGGGCCGGGTGGCCCTGCCGCCTTCGGTGTCGGATCGACTGGCCCCGCTGGATGGCGCGGCCGAGCGGCTGGCCGCGATCTATGCCCCGGCGCATCCGGGGGCGGTGATGGCGGCCAATGCCGGCCTGCTTGACCATGCCGCGCCTGCGCCGCGCTTTACCGAGAGCTGGTCTGCCATGCGCGACCGCATTGCCGGGCTGGTGCGCGCGCGTGGCCTGCCTGCCGATGGCGTCGTGCTGGTCTCGGCCACGGCGGTGGAGCGGGAATGGTGCGCGGCGGGAAAGCTGGCGGGCGTGATCGAGGCTGAGCGCTTCTTTGCCGAAGGGCAACGGTTCTGACGATCCGGCACGTGGCGGGGCTGCCTTTCCGGCGGGACGCGCCTATCTAGGGAAAAGACGCGCGGCGCTTGTGCTGCGACCCGACCGGACCCTGACCCTTGACCAGCAGCCTTTTGCCCCTTCTGAAAATCGCGATCGTTCCGATCATGCTGCTGTCGATCCTGCTGCGCAATCGGGTTGCCAAACGCCGCCGGGCCGCCGACGAGGCCGAACAGAGGGCGGCGGTGCAATCGGCCCGCGCCGCAGTCGTGACGCTGGAGGGGCTGGACAGCGCCGGGCTCGGAGCCGTGATGGACCGGCTGGAGGCAGGCGAGCCACTGCAGGACCGGGACGGGCGTGCGTTGATCCTTTCGCGCGTAGCGGTGGTCCGGGCCGATGCGCTTTGGGCCGAAGGCCGATCCGGCCCGGCGCAGGAGGTGCTGAGCCGGGCGCTGGACACGGAGATGACCGACCGGGACCGCGCCGCCGCGCTGCTGCGCCTGGCCCGGCTGGAGGCCCGGCAGGGGCG
>NZ_CAXREX010000329.1:0-7284 GCF_964229645.1 Nioella sp.
TCGAGCCCGACATCGAGCGCCGAAAGGCTCCTCTGTGCGAAATGGGCGAAGACCTCGCCCGCCTCGGTCAGTTCCACCCCGGCGCGGCTGCGCGTGAGCAACACCTTGCCCAGGATCTCTTCCAGTTCCTTGATCGTCTTCGACATGGCGGGTTGCGTCAGGTTCAGCCGATCCGCTGCGCGCTTGAGGCTCTTGTGCCGGACGGCCTCGGTAAAACATTGCACATGGCGCAGCTTGATGCGGCGGCGCAGCTGATAGTTATCAATTTGGGCAACCATACCGCTCAATATCTCATTATCCCCGACGAAACAGTTATGCTACCTCTGGAACAGGACGTCTAGACTGCTATTCGGGGAGGACAGCATGCGCAGCCAGGTCGTGATCGTCGGTGGAGGGCCTTCGGGGCTTTTGCTGGGGCAGCTTCTGCATCGCAGGGGCGTCGACGCGGTGGTGCTGGAGCGCAAGACCCGCGACTACGTTCTCGGGCGCATCCGCGCGGGAATCCTGGAGACCGGCTTCGTCAACCTGATGCGCGAGGCCGGCGTGGCCGAGCGGCTCGACCGGGAATGCTTCATCCACGAGGGCACCCAGATTGCCGACGGCAACGAGATGTTCTCGGTCAATTTCCAGGAGCTGATCGGGGAATCGGTGGTGCTCTATGGCCAGACCGAGGTGACGCGCGACCTTTACGACGCGCGCGAAGCCGCCGGCGCCAGGACCATCTTCAATGTCGATGACGTCGAGATCTGCGGCGCCGATACCGAGGCGCCCTTTGTCACGTTCACCGCGGGCGGCCAGAGCCACAGGATCGACTGCGATTTCGTGGCGGGCTGCGACGGCTTTCACGGTGTCAGCCGCCAGACCATCCCGCTGACGGTGCGCAAGGAATACGAGAAGGTCTACCCGTTCGGCTGGCTCGGCATCCTGTCGGAAACCCCGCCTGTCGATGACGAGCTGATCTACGCCAATTCCGAGCGCGGCTTTGCCCTGTGTTCCATGCGCAACGCCAATCTGAGCCGCTATTACATCCAGTGTTCCCTGTCGGACCGCCCGGAGGACTGGAGCGACGCGGCCTTCTGGGACGAGCTGAGGCGCCGCATCCCAGAGCATGTGGCCGACAAGCTGGTGACCGGGCCCTCGATCGAGAAATCCATTGCGCCGCTGCGCAGCTTCGTGACCGAGCCGATGCGGTGGGGGCGCCTGTTCCTGTGCGGCGATGCCGCCCATATCGTGCCACCCACCGGGGCCAAGGGGCTGAATACCGCCGCCTCGGACATCCATTATCTCTATCACGGTCTGATGCAGTTCTATGAAGACAAGGACAGCGAGGGCATCGACCGCTACTCGGAAAAGGCGCTGGCGCGGATCTGGAAGGCCGAACGCTTCAGCTGGTGGATGACCACGCTGCTGCATCGCTTCCCCGAGATGACCGAGTTCGACCTCAAGATGCAGCAGGCCGATATCGCCTTCCTGCGCGACAACGTGGATGCGCAGCGGGTCATGGCCACCAACTATGTCGGGTTGCCCTTCTGATGCAGGTGGCGCTGGCAAATGGTGTCGGTCTCAACTGGCGCGAGGACGGCGACCCGGCAGGCTACCCCGTGGTCTTTGCCAACTCGCTCGGAACCGACATGCGGCTGTGGGACCAGGTCCTGCCGCTGCTGCCCCGGGGCCTGCGGATCATCCGCTTCGACAAGCGCGGGCATGGTCTGTCGGACTGCCCCCCTGCCCCATATGCGATGGAGGACCTCGTCAGCGACGCAGAGGCGCTGCTGGACGGGTTGGGCCTGCGCGCGTGCGTCTTTGTCGGTCTCTCCATCGGCGGGATGATCGGCCAGGGGCTTGCCGCGCGGCGGCCCGACCTGGTGGCAGCGCTGGTGCTGTCCAATACCGCCGCGAAAATGGGCGATGCGGCCATGTGGCAGACCCGGATCGACGCGATCCGCGCAGGCGGGATAGAAGCGCTGGCCGACGCGGTGATGGAGCGCTGGTTCTCGCCCGCCTTCCTCTCGCGCCCCGAACTAACCGCCTGGCGCAACATGCTGACGCGCACGCCGGTTGAAGGCTATGTCGGCTGCTGCCGCGCCATCGCGGGCGCGGACCTGTCGGAAAGCACCAGCGCCCTCTCGCTGCCGGTTCTGGCCATCGCGGGCCGCGAAGACGGGGCGAGCCCGCCCGCGCTGGTGCAGGGCACCGCCGATATGATCGCGGGCAGCCGCTTCGCGGTGATCGAGGGTGCGGGTCACCTGCCTTGCGTCGAGGACCCCGCCGCCTATGCCGCCCTGCTTAATGATTTCCTGAAGGAGCACGCCCATGTCTGAGCGTTTTGAAACCGGCATGAAGGTGCGCCGCAAGATCCTTGGCGATGCCCATGTGGACCGCGCAGAGGCGGCCAAGACGGCCTTTGACGCGCCCTTCCAGACGCTGATCACCGAAGGTGCCTGGGGCAATGTCTGGGCGTCCGACCGCATCAGCGACAGGGAACGCTCGATGCTGACGCTGGCCCTGCTGGCCGCGCTTGGCAATTTCGATGAAATCCCCATGCATATCCGCGCCACGGCCCGCACCGGGGCCAGCAAGGAAGATGTGCTGGAGGCCTTTCAGCACGTGGCCATCTACGCGGGCGTTCCCCGCGCCAATCACGCGCTGAAGCTGGCCAAGGAAACCTACGCGGAAATGGAACGAGATTAACCCCGGGAAACGCGCGAACGACCCCGGCAGACAGAGGAGCACGCCGCCATGACAAGCCCCGGCGAATTCTACCAGCGGGACCGGATGTGGCATCCGCCCGCCTATGACAAGGACTACAAGACCAGCGTCACGCGCAGCCCGCAATATTCGCTGATCTCGCTGCAGAACTCGGTTTCCGAGATCACCGGGCCGACCTTCGGCCATAACGACGTGGACCCGCTGGACCGTGACCTGATCAAGAACTACGCCAAGCCCGGCGAAAGCCCGATCGGCGAGCGGATCATTGTGCATGGCCGCGTGCTGGACGAACACGGCCGCCCCGTGCCCAACACGCTGGTCGAAATCGGGCAGGCCAATGCGGGCGGGCGCTACCGGCACAAGAAGGACACCTATCTTGCGCCGATCGACCCCAATTTCGGCGGCTGCGGGCGCACGATCACGGATGAGAACGGCTATTACTACTTCCGCACCGTCAAGCCCGGTGCCTACCCGTGGCGCAACTGGGTCAATGACTGGCGGCCCGCGCATATCCACGTCTCGGTTTTCGGCCATGCCTGGACGCAGCGGCTGATCACCCAGATGTATTTCGAGGGCGATCCGCTGATCGCGAGCTGTCCCATCGTCAACACGATCCGCGACAAGGCGGCCATCGGGCAGTTGATCGCCGCGCTCGACAAGAACGCCTCGGTGCCGCTCGACTCGATCGCCTACAAGTTCGACATCGTGCTGCGCGGGCGCCGCTCGACGCTCTTTGAAAACCGGCTGGAGGGGAACTGATGACCCAGACGCTCGATTACCTCAAGGAATCCCCCTCGCAGACGGCGGGCCCCTATGTTCACATCGGCCTGGCCCCCGGCGCCGCGGGCTTCGACATCTACAACCAGGAACTGGGTTGGGACATTGCCGGCCCCAATGCCAAGGGCGAACGCATCCGTGTCGAGGGCATCGTGATCGACGCCACCGGAAGCCCGGTCAAGGACGTGCTGCTGGAGGCCTGGCAGGCCAATGCGGCGGGTCACTACGCCCATCCCCAGGGCGGCGGCAAGGTCGAGCCCGGCTTTCGGGGCTGGGGCCGTGTCATCACCGATTTCGCCACCGGCGAATGGGGATTCGACACGGTCAAGCCCGGCCGCACGCCGGGGCGCAATGTCGGCACCCAGGCCCCGCATATCAACCTGTGGATCGTGGCGCGCGGCATCAATATCGGCCTCAACACCCGGATCTATTTCGAGGACGAGGCCGAGGCCAATGCCGAGGACCCGGTCCTGAACCTGATCGAATGGGAGCGCCGCCGCGCGACGCTGATCGCCAAGCGCAGCGAGCGCGACGGCCAGGCGGTCTACCGCTTCGACATCAAGCTTCAGGGCCAGGACGAAACCGTCTTCTTCGACATTTGACCAAGACACGGCCCGGCGGCAGGATCGCCGGGCCAACCAGCTCAGGAAACGCGACATGACCACCCCTTGCATCATTTGCGTGGCGATCACCGGATCGGTGCCGCGCAAGGAAAACAACCCGGCCGTGCCGATCACCGTCGAGGAACAGATCGAAAGCACGCAGGAAGCCTTCGAGGCAGGGGCCGCCATCGCCCATTGCCACGTGCGCAACGACGACCAGACCCCGACCAGCGACCCCGAGAAATTCGGCCGCCTGATGGAAGGGCTGCACAGGCATTGCCCGGGCATGATCGTGCAATTGTCGACCGGGGGGCGCTCTGGCGCGGGCCAGGCGCGCGGCGGCATGCTGCCGCTGGCCCCCGACATGGCCTCGCTGTCCGTGGGCTCGAACAACTTTCCCACCCGCGTCTACGAGAACCCGCCCGACCTGGTGGAATGGCTGGCCTCGGAAATGCGCAAGTACAACGTGAAGCCCGAGATCGAAGCTTTTGATCTATCGCATATTTTCCAGGCCAAGCTGATGCAGGACCGGGGCGAGCTTCTGGGCACGCCCTACGTGCAGTTCGTGATGGGCGTGAAGAACGCCATGCCGGTCGACCGCGAGGTGTTCGACTTCTACATCCGCACGGTCAAGCGGCTCTTTGGCGAGGACGCGCCCTGGTGCGCGGCCGGGATCGGGGCCAACCAGATCGTCGTCAACGAATGGGCCGTGGCCGCAGGCGGCCATGCCCGCACGGGGCTTGAAGACAACATGCGCCTCGACCGGGAAAGGCTGGCGCCTTCGAATGCCGCGCTGGTCAGCCGCGTGGTCGAGATCTGCGAGCGCCACGAACGCCCGGTGGCCAGCTGGCAGGAGGCCCGCGCCAGCCTTGGGCTGGCCCCGCTGGCCGCCTGAGCCTTCGAAGGATCGCCGCGCCCGGCGCGGCGATCCGCGCGATCCGCAGCGGATCGCGGATCATTTTCCGCCGCAGAAAATGCCCCCGCCAGGCCCGCGGGCCAGCGGCCAGAGCTGCCCGGGTTCAGAGCCCCATGCGCGTCGCATGCGCCGGCGCGAAGGCGCGGGCCGTGGCCAGGCCGTGACCTGCCAGGCGGTGCAGGCGGTCCGGGTCCGGGTGCCGCTCTGCCGCCGCAGCGATGCGGGCATAAAGCGCCGCCAGCAGCGTGTGGATGGTCAGCGCCATGAAGTCATGGGCGTGGGGGCTGGGATCGTCGCCTGCCAGCAGCGCCTGCCGCGCGCGCGCCCAAAGCGCCCCAAGGCCGCCCGTATCCTCGCCAGCAAGAAAGGCCGCGAAAGCCTCGCCCGGCCCCGCCCCCAGAAGCCGGGTTGCCAGCATCCGCTCGTGGATGGCGTTCGCGCCCTCGTAGATCGCGGTGATGCGTGCGTCGCGATAGGTCTGCTCCAGCCGGTATTCCGACAGGTAGCCATAGCCGCCCAGAACCTGCACCCCAAGTTCCGCCGCGCGCATGCCGCCTTCGGTGCAGGCCACCTTGGCGACGGGTGTCAGGAACTCCACGAGGTCGGGCGCATCGCCGCGCTCCATCGCCACGCAGGCCAGGTGGCAGATCGCCCGCCCGCCCATGGCCAATGCGTCGATCTCGGTCAGGATGCGCTGCACATCGGCATGATCGGAAAGCGTCGCGGGGCTGCCATCGGCTTTGCGGCCCTGCTGGCGCTCGGCGGCGTAGGCGCTTGCCACATCATGGGCGCGGGTGGCATGGGCCACACCTTGCAGCGCCACATCGGCGCGGGCGTGGTTCATCATGGTGAACATCGCGGCCAGCCCCTGCCCCTCGGCCCCGATCAGCTCTGCCTCGGCCCCGTCGAAGGCCAGCTGGCAGGTGGGCGAGGCGTGCAGGCCCATCTTTTCCTCGATCCGGGTCACGGTAACCGCGTTGCGCGTGCCATCTGCCCGCGTGCAGGGGCACAGGAACAGCGACAGCCCCTTCACCCCGTTGTCAGAGGTGCGGGCAAGGACGAGGTGCAGGATCCGCGCGCTCATGTCCTGATCGCCGCCCGAGATGAAGATCTTCTCGCCGCTGATCTGCCAATGGTCGCCTGCCCGCGCGGCCCGGCAGCGAATTCGGGCAAGGTCCGAGCCAGCGCCGGGTTCCGTCAGGCACATGGTGGCCAGCGTCTCGCCCGATGCAAGGCCCGGGACATGGCGCGCCTGCTGGTCTTCCGTGCCGAAGCGGGTCAGCACGCGCACCGCGCCGGGCACGAGCCCCGTGACCATCTGCAGGGAATGGTTCGCGCCGGAAAAGATCTCGGACGTGATCGCCAGCATGAGCGCCCCCATGCCCTGCCCGCCGTGCTCCTCTGGCGCGGTCAGGCCGGGCCAGCCCTGCTCGGCATAGGCGCGGTAGACCCCGGCGAAGCCATCGGGCATCCGCACGCGGCCATTTTCCAGCCGGCAGCCCTGCCGGTCGCCCGGTTCATCGAGGGGCGCGATTTCCCCTTCCGCGAAAGCCGCGAAATGGGCCCCGATCTCGCGCGCCATGTCGGGATCCCAGTCCGGGGCGCTGTCCGCGCCTGCCACGTGGGTCAGGGTAAAGAGGATGTCGTCCAGCGGCGCGGCAAAGGGCTTCATCGGGCTCACTCCACGGCGAAAAGGTGCATTTCCACGCCAGACGCGCCACGCGCGCCGCGGCCCACCAGGATCAGCTGATTGACCCAGGCATAACGCGGGTCGCCGCTTTCCAGCCGGGCCGTGGTGCGGAAGTAATACTCGGCGGGGTCCACCGCCTCGCCGCGCGCAAGGCGCGCCATCACCTCGGGCGGGCCGTGCCGGACGCCTTTGTTCACGATCTCGATCAGCGCGCCATCATGGGTTTCCATCGCGTATCGGGTGTCGATATCGGCGGCCCCGTCGGCAAAGATGGTCTGCCAGTCGGCGCCCAGGTTCAGGATGGTGCCGGTCAGCCGTCCGGTGACGGTCCCGCCTGTGATGGGGATGATGCGCCGCTGCCCGGCGCGGCCCGGCCCCATTTCGCGCAAAGGCCCAAGCTCGACATGGAGCGTGCAAAAGGGCGTCAGGCGGGGGGCGTCCATCAGTCCAGCCCCAGAAGCCGCGCGGCATTGCCCTTGATGATGCCTTCGCGCAACTCCTCCTTGATGGCGATCTTCTCGAAATCCGCGAGCCAGCGTTCGGGCGTGATCATCGGCCAGTCAGAGCCGAAGAGAACCTTCTTCTTCAGG
>NZ_CAXREX010000330.1:0-29440 GCF_964229645.1 Nioella sp.
CATGATTGATCGGCAACTGCGTGCCATTTGCCAAGAGTTGCGCGTAGATCGCACAAACCAGCGCATGAAACGCAGAAAACCCCGCCTGTGCCTAGCGGGGTTTCTTCAGGAACTGGAGAGAGGCGATGGGCTAGCCCGCAATCTCTTTGGTGGCGTCGGCAGCCGGGGCCGCCCCCGTATCAGGCGCCTCATGGTTTAGGGGGGCCGCCCGGCCCCGGTTCATCATCGCGCGCTCCCTACTCAGGCGCGCGGGAAAAATCAAGGGTGAGTTGCCGGATTCGGGTTATTCGGCGGGCTCTTCGGGGATGGCGTCGGGATCGACGGGCTGCTCCACGGCTTCGACCTCTGCGGCCAGTGCCGCTTCGGCTGCGGCGGCGGCCTCTTCGTCTATCGAGAACCACTCCGGGTTCTGCAGCATCCACAGCTGAATCCGCCGTGCCGCGTTGCGGGCCAGAACCTGCATCTGCTCTTCTCGCGTGCGTGCAAGACCCGATCCGATCAGGAATGTTTCCGGGGCCGCGCCTTCGAAGATCGTCATCTGCTCGGGCTCTTCATGCAGCTTGGCCTGAAGCTCGTCATCCCAGACATTCGCACTGATCACCAGGATCGAGCGAGGTTGCAGAACCAGCGGCACGCCCGGAGGCGCCAGCGCGTAGGCGTCCACATGGACACCGATGTGATAGAGCCGATCACCCTCGTAAGCCCCGAACCGCCGGTCGATCTCGGCGGTCAGGACGTCGATCCATTCCTCGGCGGTGGCACTGCGCGACGGCGGCACTTGCTGGATGTTGTCCGCGACCACGATGTTATAGGCCAGTTGGAAATCGCCCATGTCGGGCAGTTCTTCTTCCAGCGGATCGGTGGCAGCACAGGCCGACAGGACCAGGACAAGGCCCAGAAGGACGAAACGGGACAGGGCGCGCATAGGCTCCTCCTTGGTGGCAGCCTGACCGCAATAGCGCAGCCGTGCGGCCCGCGCAATCAGCGCTAACCGACTGTCGAAAGATCGGCGGGAAACCGTGGCCTAGCTGCAAATGCTCCGCAATGCCTGCCATTCGGCATCACTGAGCAGGGGCTGGCCAGACGACGTCGCGCCAGCGGCCTGCGCATTGGCGGCCCGTTCCAGCATCTCGGGATGGGTCGAGAAATGCCTCATGACCCCCATATCTCCGCCACCCGGCAGGTCGTTCATGCGATTGAACATGTCACCAAGCGCAGCGGCCGACAGGCCCGCGCGCGACAACTGTCGATGGGCGAAGGCATCTGCGGCCAGTTCCGCCTCGCGGCTGTGGCTGCTTTGCAGGTAGCGTTGCGTCAGACCCGCCGCGCCCGATGCACCGATCACATCCCCGAAAAGGAGCCCAGCAATGCCGAAGGACCCGACCATGCGCAGGCTCGTGCGGGTGCTGTCGCGATTTGCAACATGGCCGATTTCGTGGGCCAGAACCGCGGCCACCTCGTCGGGCGTGGCGGCAAAGTCGATGAGCCCGCGGAACACGGCGATATGCCCACCCGCAAAGGCGAAGGCATTGATCGTCGGATCATCGACCACGTGAACGGTCAGCGGATAGGGCAGGTCGAGCCCGGTCGAAAGCCGTTCGGTCATCCGGACCAGGGCCACTGATCCCTCGCCGCCCTTGCACTCGCGCGCCTCCATCGCCGCAAGCGTGCGTTCATATGCGCTTTGGCCAAGCGCCAGTTCCGCCTCGGGCGGGATGAGATCGGCCCCGATATCCGCCGTCCGGGGCACCAGCACGAAGAGAATCGCGGCAATCGCGGCAAGGGCCGCAACGGCCAGCGCGGCGATCTTGGGCCAGGCCCCGCGCGACCCCGACAGGGGGCACAGCTTCGGGCAGGCGGCAAGGATCTGACGGGCCGAGTCCCGATCGCGGATGATCAGGCGCGCGGGGTCGCCATCGGTCCGGGCCAGGACAAGGGCGTCCTGGGTGGCCTGGTCGGGCACCAGCCGCAGTTGCGAGAGACGCCAAAGCTGAACCGCATTCGTCTGCAAATTGCGCAGTTCCAGCGCGATCTGGCGGCCATCACCCTGCAAACGCATCGACACGCGCTGCAAGGCCGGGCGAACCCCGTCGAGATATTCCGCGTAGGCCAGGGCCAGGTTGGACGCGAAGTCCGCGTTTCTGGAAAAGGTCTGCATCAGAAGGCCGCTCCCACATCGAGGGCCTCGGAAAATCCACCTGCGTCACGGCCGTCTTCCCGCGTGCGCTGGCGGATACCCCGCAACAGCGCGGGCTCTTCGACCACGAACGTTTCGGCAACATGGCGCACGCTTGGGAACACCACGAAGACCTGGCGGAACACGCTGAACAGGATGAAGACCGTCAGCCAGGTCAGCACAGCGATGAACGCTGCAAGATTGGGCGGCGGATTGAACAGCGTGTCGCGCGTCACCTGACCGGCGAAATACAGCGCGCCGACAACCAGACCCAGCACCACCGGCGACACGAAGCTGACCAGGAAACCTGACAGGATATTGCCAAAGATATGGATGCGCAGCAGCGTGCGCGTGCGGGGATAGAGGTCAAACTCCATCCCGTCGCCCAGCTCTTTCAGGCCCGCCAAGGCCCGCACCGAAGCCACGCGGAAATAGATTCCGCCAAGCCCTGCGAGGGGCAGGGTTATCAGCATCCACCACAGCCAGGCCACGTTCCCGGTCAACAGGCTCTGCGCCACGACCCCGATCGTTCCCCAGATCCCGAGGAAGAACGGTATGGCCAGGCCATACAGCATCAGCCCGTTGCCATGCTGGCGAAACCGCGCGGTTCCGTACCAGCTCCGGTCGGTCAGGTATTTTTCCAGCTGAAAGGTCTTGAGCGGCCAGAACAGGCCAAGCGTCAGAAGCGTCAGAAGCCAGTACATGCAGGCGCGCCAGGCATAGCCCCAGGCACCGGCATCCATCCCGAAACGAACCCCGAGCCAGCTGGTGCGCGACAGGATATAGCGCCGCGCCCGGTAGCGGGCGACGAAGACGACGGGGACAAGCGCGATCGGCGCACAGGCCGCCGCGACCATCACGATGTCGGGTGCGCTCGTGGACAGGCGAACCGCCACGAACATGCCGGCGATGTTGACAAGGGCCAGGTAGCCGGCCAGCACGATCACCGCGACAAGGAAACCCATCAGCTTTTCCTGTGGCGTTCCGGTGTATTCGAACGGCATGCCACCGGGGCGCACCGACGACCAGTACCAGCGCCGCAGCCGGGTCTTCTGCCAGAAGCGGTAGATGCCAAGCGTCAGCACGGTCAGAAGACCGGTCCTGAGCGCCAGAGCAAAGAGATCACCTTTTTCGCCTGTAAATTCCGTTTTCAGCGCACTCATTCACACCATCACGTAAACCGATTGTCGCGGGGGAAGCCCCGGGGCGCCATGCGCCCGGTGCCGGCTCTCTTGCCTTCCCACTCGGTCAGATCGGTTTCGCAACGGGTGCGGCCGGCCGGGTCTTTCCAGCTCAGCCCTTCGGTGCGATTGAAGGTGCGGGCATCAGAAAGACCCCCGTCCTTGTATTTCTGCAGGCGCACCCCCTTGCCACGGCCCATCTCGGGCAGTTCTTCAAGCGGGAAGACCAGAACCTTGCGGTTCTCGCCCACGCAGGCGACGTGATCGTCGCCCTCGTTCACGCGGGTGCAGACCCGGGCTTTGACATCGCCCTTCACGTTCAGCACCTGCTTGCCTGTCCGGGTTTGTGCCAGCACATCGGTCTCGGGCACGACGAAACCGTCGCCTGCGGAAGAGGCGACCAGCAATTTCGCACCGGACTTATGCACCAACAACTCCACGATCTCGACCTCGTTGGGTAGGTCCACCATCAGGCGGACAGGTTCCCCCATACCGCGGCCTCCGGGCAGATTTGTGGCAGCAATCGTGTAAAATCTGCCATTGTTCCCGAAAAGAAGCAGCTTGTCGGTCGTTTCGGCATGCATCAGGAAGCGACCTTCGTCGCCATCCTTGTACTTGAATTCCCCATCCAGCGGCACGTGGCCCTTCATGGCCCGCACCCAGCCCATCTTGGACAGCACGATGGTGATCGGCTCGCGCTCGATCATCGCTTCCAGCGGCACGTCCTCGATCTCGCCGGCTTCGGCGAAATCGGTGCGGCGCTTGCCGAACTCGGTGCCCTTGCCGAACTGCTTGCGCATCTCTTTCAGCTCGTCGCCGATGCGGTCCCATTGCAGGCTTTCGCGCGCCAGAAGGTCGTCCAGTTCGGCGCGTTCCTCCATCAGGGCGGCCTGCTCTTTCAGCAGCTCCATCTCCTCCAGCCGACGCAAGCTGCGCAGGCGCATGTTCAGGATCGCCTCGGCCTGCACCTCGGTCAGTTCGCCCTCGCCGGGGGCCGGGCTGACGTAATCGGCCTCGGACGTGGCGCGGGGGTGCTTCAGACCCCATTCTTCGCGCATCAAGGCGGCTTTCGGGTCCTCGTCGTAGCGGATGATGTCGATCACCCGGTCGAGGTTGAGGAAGGTGATGATGAAGCCTTCCAACACCTCCAGCCGGTGGTCGATCTTTTCCATCCGGTGGGTCGAGCGGCGGATCAGCACCGCGCGGCGATGATCGAGGAAGGCGCGCAGCACCTCCTTCAGACTACACACTTTCGGCGTGCGCCCGTCGATCAGCACGTTCATGTTCAGGCTGAAGCGCGTTTCCAGATCGGAGTTCCTGAACAGCGTCCCCATCAGGATGTCAGGGTCCACGTTCTTGGATTTCGGTTCCAGCACGATGCGGATGTCGTCGGCCGATTCGTCGCGCACATCGGCAAGGATCGGCACCTTCTTGGTCTGGATCAGTTCCGCGATCTTCTCGATCAGCTTGGATTTCTGAACCTGGTAGGGAATTTCCGTGACCACGACCTGCCAGGTGCCCCGGCCCAGGTCCTCGGTCTCCCACTTGGCGCGCAGGCGGAAGGCGCCCCGGCCCGTGCGATAGGTTTCCGCCATGCTTTCGCGCGGTTCGACGATGACGCCGCCCGTGGGGAAGTCCGGCCCCTGGATGTAGTTCAGCAGCGTCTCGTCGCGCGCGTCGGGCGTCTTGATCAGGTGCAGGCAGGCGGCGATCAACTCGTCCACGTTATGGGGTGGGATGTTCGTCGCCATCCCCACGGCAATCCCGCTCGACCCGTTGGCCAGCAGGTTGGGCAGCGCGGCGGGCAGAACCTCGGGTTCTTGCAGGGTGCCATCGTAATTGTCGCGAAAATCGACCGCGTTCTCGTTCAGCCCTTCCAGCAGAACCTCGGCCACGGCGGTCATCCGCGCCTCGGTATATCGGCTCGCCGCCGGGTTATCGCCGTCGATATTGCCGAAGTTCCCCTGCCCGTCGACCAGCGGGTAACGAATGGTGAAATCCTGCGCCAGGCGCGCCATCGCGTCATAGATCGCCGCGTCGCCATGAGGGTGGTAGTTCCCCATCACGTCGCCCGAAATCTTCGCGGATTTCCGGAAGCCCCCGGTCGAGGACAGGCGCAGTTCCCGCATGGCGTAGAGAATCCGCCGATGCACCGGTTTCAACCCGTCACGCGCGTCGGGCAGCGCCCGGTGCATGATGGTCGACAGCGCATATTGCAGGTAACGCGAGCCGATCGCGCGGCTAAGCGATTCAGAGATTTCGCGGTTGTCGTCGGACATTGTCTGCTCGTTCATTTGGTATCTTTGATACGCGAAACCACAAGACAGGGTAAAGCGGGATATGTCGCCACGCTTGCGCGAGGCCGCATGAAACCCTACCCCTTTGCGCGACCGAACCCCAAGGGACGCAGACCATGCCCCGAAGTATCCTCATCACCGGCTGTTCGTCCGGCATTGGCCATCACTGCGCCCACGCCCTGCATGCACGCGGCTGGCAGGTCCTGGCCACCTGCCGCAAGCCCGAGGACGCAGAACGCCTGCGCGCCGAGGGGCTGACCTGCGGCGTGCTCGACCTTAGCGACACCGCCAGCATCGCGGCCGGACTCGACTGGGCGCTGGAACAGACCGGCGGCACGCTTGATGCGCTGTTCAACAACGGGGCCTTCGGCCTGCCCGGCGCGGTCGAGGACCTGCCCACGGACGGCCTGCGCGAGATCTTCGAGACCAACTTCTTCGGCTGGCACGAACTGACCCGCCGGGTGATCCCCGTCATGCGTGCACAGGGCCACGGGCGGATCGTGCAGAACAGCTCGATCCTGGGCTTCATCACCTACAAGTGGCGCGGCGCCTATGTCTCGACCAAGCACGCGCTGGAGGGGCTGACCGACACGATGCGGATGGAGCTGAAAGGCGCGGGCATTCACGTCGTCCTGATCGAGCCCGGCCCCGTCACTTCGAAGATTCGCGAAAACGCGCGCGCGCATTTCGAACGCTGGATCGACTGGGAAAGCTCGGGCCTGTCCGATCTCTACCGCTCGACTCTTCTCAAGCGGCTCTACGAAGACAAGGACAAGCCCGATGCCTTCGAACTGCCACCCGAGGCCGTGGCAAAGAAGCTCATTCATGCAATCGAGTCTGGTCGTCCGCGTCCCAGATACTATGTAACCGTCCCGACCCACTTCATGGGCGCGATGCGGCGGCTGCTGCCCACCCGCGCGCTCGACTGGCTGATCGACAAGGGCTGAGCCCAGGAAAGGACCGCCATGCTGGACATTCTCTTTATCCTCGCGCTGGTCGTGACGGTCGGGGTGGCGATCATCCTGCTGTTCGGGATCGGCAGCTTCACCCGCGGCGGCGAATTCAACCGCCAGAACGGCAACAAGATCATGCGCTGGCGCCTGGCCGCGCAATTCGTGGCGGTGATCCTGATCGCCGCCTATGTCCTGATCCGGGGCAACGGGGGCTGACATGGTTGTTCTGAACAAGATCTACACCCGCACCGGCGATGCCGGGCAGACCGCGCTTGGCAACGGGGCGCGCGTCGACAAGCATTCCGCGCGCGTCACCGCCTACGGCACCGTGGACGAGCTTAACGCCACGCTCGGCATGGCGCGCCTGCACACCGAAGGCGCGCTGGACGCGCAGCTGGCCATGATCCAGAACGATCTCTTCGATCTCGGGGCCGATCTCTGCCGCCCCGACATGGACAAGGACGCCGAGTCCGAATACCCGCCGCTGCGCATGATCCCGGCGCAGGTTGACCGGCTGGAGGCGGAAATCGACGCGATGAATGATCGTCTCGAACCGCTGCGCAGCTTCATCCTGCCCGGCGGCTCTGCCGCCGCTGCGCATCTGCACCTGTGCCGCACCGTCGCGCGCCGGGCCGAACGGCTTGCGGTCGAGCTGACGACGATGGAGCAGGTCAATCCGGCGGCGGTGAAATATCTCAACCGCCTGTCCGACTGGTTCTTCGTCGCCGCCCGCATCTGCAACGACGATGGCCGCGCCGACGTGCTCTGGGTGCCCGGCGGCAGCCGCTGATCCGGGCGAAGCCTTCCGACGCCGATCCGACACGTCATTCCCCAATTTGAAAAAAACGCGGCGTCCAATTGGCCAAACGCGTCGATTTTGACCTGTCATCGCGCGATTCGAAGCGGTAACAACCCCTTGATGAAGGATTGTCCGGGGCGAACCCCCCGGGGGCCAATACAGGAGAGACGTGGATATGAAGGTTCTTGTGCCTGTCAAACGCGTGATCGACTACAACGTGAAGGTTCGCGTGAAGGCGGACGGATCGGGTGTCGATCTTGCGAACGTGAAGATGTCGATGAACCCCTTCGACGAGATTGCGGTCGAAGAGGCGATCCGCCTGAAGGAAGCGGGCAAGGCCGAAGAGGTCGTGGCTGTCTCCATCGGCGTGAAGCAGGCGCAGGAAACCCTGCGCACGGCGCTGGCCATGGGCGCGGACCGCGCCATCCTGGTGGTGGCTGCCGATGACGTGCACACCGATGTCGAGCCCCTGGCGGTTGCCAAGATCCTCAAGGCCATCGTGGACGAGGAACCGCCCGGTCTGGTGCTCTGCGGCAAGCAGGCCATCGACAATGACATGAACGCCACCGGCCAGATGCTGTCGGCTCTGCTCGGCTGGTCGCAGGGCACCTTCGCCTCGGAAGTCGATATCGACGGCGACAGCGCCAAGATCACCCGCGAGGTGGATGGCGGCCTTCAGACCATCACCGTGAAGATGCCCGCCATCGTCACCGTGGACCTGCGCCTCAACGAGCCGCGCTATGCGTCGCTGCCCAACATCATGAAGGCCAAGAAGAAGCCGCTCGATGAAAAGACCGCCGCCGATTACGGCGTCGATGTCAGCCCCCGTCTCGAAATCGTCTCGACGACCGAGCCGGAGGCCCGTCAGGCGGGCGAAATCGTGGGCTCGGTGGACGAGCTCGTGGCGAAACTCAAAGAAGCGGGGGCCGTGTAATGGCTGTTCTTCTCCTTGCTGAAGTCACCGATGGCGAACTGGCGCTGGACGCGACCGCGAAGGCCGTCAGCGCCGCTGCGCAACTGGGTGACGTGACCGTGCTGGCCTGTGGCGCCTCTGCTGCTGCCGCTGGCGAAGCCGCTGCCAAGATCGCGGGCGTGGCACGGGTGCTGGTGGCCGAGGACGCTTCGCTTGGCCATCGCCTTGCCGAACCGACCGCCGCGCTGATCGTGTCGCTCGCGGGCGATTACGAACACATCGTGGCCCCTGCCACCACCGACGCCAAGAACGTGCTGCCCCGCGTGGCGGCCCTGCTCGACGTCATGGTGATCTCGGACGCCTCCGGCGTGGTCGATGGCTCGACCTTCGAGCGCCCGATCTACGCGGGCAACGCGATCCAGACCGTGAAGTCCTCGGATGCCAAGAAGGTCATCAGCTTCCGGACCTCCACCTTCGACGCGGCGGGCGAACAGGCTGCTGCACCGGTGGAAACCATCTCGGCCGCTGAAAACCCGGGCCTGTCGGAATGGGTCGAAGACAAGGTGGCCGCAAGCGACCGCCCCGAACTGACCTCGGCCGGCATCGTCGTGTCGGGTGGCCGTGGCGTCGGGTCCGAAGAGGACTTCAAGATCATCGAAGGTCTCGCCGACAAGCTCGGCGCCGCCGTTGGCGCCTCCCGCGCCGCGGTCGACTCGGGCTATGCCCCGAACGACTGGCAGGTGGGCCAGACCGGCAAGGTGGTTGCCCCCGATCTCTACATCGCCGTGGGTATCTCGGGTGCGATCCAGCACCTCGCCGGCATGAAGGATTCGAAGATCATCGTCGCGATCAACAAGGATGAAGAAGCCCCGATCTTCCAGGTCGCCGATTACGGCCTGGTCGCGGACCTCTTCACCGCCGTGCCGGAACTGACCGAGAAACTCGGCTGATCCGACACGCGACCTGAGCGCTTTGAAGGCCCGCCCTCACCGGCGGGCCTTTCTCATGACAGCCGCGCGGCCAGAAGCGCCGATACCCGGTCATGGTCCGAAGGCCCGGGCATCAACCGCGCAGCCTGCTCCTCGCCCCGTCCGTGCATCATCCCCCGCTCGCGCGGGGCACGCTGATCGGGGGGCAGGCAGCAGATCGTGACGCTGCTGACCATCGGCTCCAGCGCCGACAGCATCGCCTGGTCGACGAATAGCGGGTCGTCGCCCAGTTCCGCGCCCGGGGGCGGGCCATCTGCCGGTGCCCGACGCGATACCCACAACAGGTGCACGGGCACGTCGATCCGGCTCAGAAGCAGGCCCATCCGCGCCGACCAGGCCGCGCGCAGTTCCTCCACCACCACGGCGAAACGGTCCTCTGACCGGGCCTTGAGCGCGCTCAGCATATGGCGGGTAAAATGAAACTCGGTGAAATCGACCTCCCGGTAGATCGTGCGCATCATCGTCGAGGCTTTCACGAAGCGATCATTGCGGCGCGGATGCACCGTGAAGAAGCGGTTCGACAGGTTGGCGGCCCCCGGCACCTGCAACACCACCGCGCTGGCCTTCGCGAGGGCCGCCTTGATCGCTTCATCATGCAAGATCAGGTCGACCCCGGCATTGACCGCCCCCATGTTCACGACCGGCCGCCCGATGCGACGCGCCAGCCGATCCGGGAACGGATCGGTGACGAACTTGCCGAAGGTTTCAGACCCGCCCAGGCACAGCACCATGCCCTCCTCGAATCGGGCCTTCGGGCCCCGAAAAGTCATCGCCGAGCCCTCGTAGCGGCATGGCTTGTAGTCCAGGGCCTCCGGGCCCACGCGTGCAAAGCTCATCTGCTTGCTCCCCCGTATTTACGACTCACCCGGGGCCAGCCTGCGCCATGGCCATTGCCAAAAGGCTAAACCAACAAGTTGCGGTGATTTTTCGCGCAATTGGCCGTGGCGTTTGACCTTGTCTGCCCCCGCGCGACGCGCCTATGGTGCGCGCAGCATTCGGGCCGGAGGAACGGGACATGGACATTCAGACGATCGGCATCGTGGGCGCGGGTCAGATGGGCAATGGCATCGCCCATGTCTGTTCGCTGGCCGGCTATGACGTGCTGATGACCGATATCTCGCAGGACGCGCTGAACAAGGCGATGGCCCTGATCGACAAGAACATGGAACGCCAGGTCAGCCGCGGCAAGGTCAGCGCAGAGGACAAGGCCGCCGCCCTTGGGCGCATCAAGACCACGCTGAAGCTGACCGACCTGGGCCCCACCGACCTCGTGATCGAAGCAGCGACCGAGCGCGAGACCGTCAAGCAGGCCATCTTCGAAGACCTTCTGCCGCATCTCAAGCCGACCACGATCCTGACCTCGAACACCTCGTCGATCTCGATCACCCGTCTGGCCAGCCGCACCGACCGGCCCGAAAAGTTCATGGGTTTCCACTTCATGAACCCGGTTCCGGTGATGCAACTGGTGGAACTGATCCGCGGCATCGCCACGGACGAGGAAACCTTTGCCGCCTGCAAGGCCGTCGTCGACCGGATCGGCAAGACCGCGGCCACCGCCGAGGACTTCCCCGCCTTCATCGTGAACCGCATCTTGATGCCGATGATCAACGAGGCGGTCTACACGCTCTATGAAGGCGTGGGCAACGTGAAGTCCATCGACGAGTCGATGAAGCTCGGGGCCAATCACCCGATGGGGCCGCTGGAACTGGCCGATTTCATCGGGCTGGACACCTGCCTTGCCATCATGAACGTGCTGCATGACGGGCTGGCCGATACCAAGTATCGCCCCTGCCCGCTGCTGACCAAGTATGTCGAGGCTGGCTGGCTTGGCCGCAAGACGCAGCGCGGCTTTTACGATTACCGTGGCGAGGTGCCGGTGCCCACGCGCTAAGGCGCGGGCACAGCGTCAGAACCGCCGGTCCGGATCGCTCTTCAGCGCCAGTGTGTGGGCCCGCAGGTCGGCCATGAACTGGCGCGGGTTGCCGATGCGGCTTTCCCATTCATCGGGCGTGATCGCGTGCCCGATGACCGGGGCCTGTGGCTTGTCGAAGCTCTTTACCACTTCGTGCAGCAGCAGCCCCTGACGGATCACGGGCGAGACGCGGTTGGCGATCTGGTAGGCGCGTGAATTGGTGCCGGTGAAGAAGCAGGGCACCACCGTCGCGCCCGACTTCCGGATCAGCTTGGCAGTAAAGACGTTCCATTCCGCTTCGATCACAGGGCCGAACGCGGTTTCCGAGGTCGCCACGACACCCGACGGGAACAGCGCGATCAGCCCCTTTTCCTCCAGGTGCGCCATCGCCTGCGCGCGCATGCGGATCATCTCGCGCTGCGCGTCGGGCTGGTGCGGGAAAGGGACGGCGATCATGTAGCTCGCGGCGCTTTCGTCGATCCCGGTCAGCAAGGAGCGGGTCAGGATGCGGTAATCGTCGCGGCGTCGCCCGATAAGATCGGCCAGGATCATCCCGTCGACCAGCCCATGCGGGTGGTTCGCCGCGAATATGACGGGCCCATCCGTTGGAATGCGCTGCAATTGTTCTTGGGGTGTGCGCAGCTCGATCCCCATCGCCGCCATGGTCGCGGGCCAGAAGGCCTGCCCCTTGGGGGCGCCCATGCGCTCGAAGCGGCGCACCCGGCGCACGATCGTGGCCTTGCCCGTCATCCATTCCATCAGGCGAATGACGAAGGCCCGCATCGGTGCGTCGAAGGAATTGGCATAGGTCAGGCTGCGCCGGTCATAGACGACCTCGGGCGCTGCTACCGTCTGCCGGGCCTCAGCCCGGTCGCTATCAGTCGTGACGTCGGTCAAATGGTCCCTACCCCGTTTGCCACGCCAGCAGTCTACATCCCTTCGCCGAACTTGTCTGCAACAAGGGCTGCAAGCGCTTCCATCAGCGGCCCGGCCTCCGGTCCGCTCGTCTCGACTTCAATAGTTGTTCCCTGGGAAGCTGCCAACATTAAAAGCCCCATTATCGAGTCTCCTGCTGCGCTAAGCCCGTCCTTGTAGACGGTTGCCGTGGCGTCATGGCCTTCCACGACCTCCACGAACTTGGCCGAGGCCCGGGCATGCAGCCCCTTCATGTTGACGATTTTCAGCTCTCGCCTGGTGCTGTCACTCATTCCGGGGCTCCGTCGAAACTGTTGATGTAGCGGCGGCCGGCCTCTGCGGCGCGGGATACGGCCTCGTCCACGGGCAGGTTGCGCGACTTGGCCAGCTTGACCAGCATCGGCAGGTTCACTCCCGTCAGGATCTTGCGGTTCACGGGGCGGCAGGCGCGCAGCGACAGGTTCGAAGGCGACCCGCCGAACATGTCGGTGACCACAACGACGCCGTCGCCGCTATCGACCGCGTCGGCCGCATCGCAGATCTCTCGCTGGCGGCGGGTGCGGTCGTCTTCGGCGCCGATGGAAATGGCAATCATGCCGGGTTGACGCCCGACAACATGTTCCACCGCTTTCTGCAACTCGCGGGCCAGTCCCCCATGTGCCACAATCACGATGCCGATCACGTCTTGTTTCCCTGGCCCGTTACGGGGCGCGCGTTGCGCTCCGACGTTCGATTTCCCTGTGCCTCTTAGACACCTGCCACCCCGCTTGCGCAAGATGGGCGGCCAGTTTTTCGGTCACGGCGACCGATCGGTGTTGCCCGCCGGTGCAGCCGAACGCCACCGTCAGATGCGCCTTGCCCTCGTCGCGATAGGCCGGCAGCAGCGTTTCGACCAGCCGCGTGACCTGTTCCAGGAACGGGGCAAAGCGGGAATCGCCCGCGATGTAGTCGACCACCGCATCGTCGCGGCCATCGAGGCTGCGAAGGCTCTCGTCCCAATAGGGGTTGCGCAGGAACCGGCAGTCGAAGACGAGGTCAGCGCCCGTGGGCAGACCACGCTTGTAGCTGAAGGACTGCACCGAAAGGGCCAGCTGTTGCTGGCCACCCGGTGCGAACCAGCGCTGCACCTCGGCCCGCAATTCGTGCGGGGTCATTTCCGACGTGTCGATCAGGATACCCGCGCGCGCGCGCACCGGTGCCAGCAGATCCTGCTCCATCTCGATCCCCAGGATCGGCCGATCTTCGGGGGCGAGCGGATGGCGCCGCCGGGTTTCCGAGAAGCGCCTCACCAGGACCTCGGTCGCGCAATCGAGATAGACGAGATCGGCCAGGAAGGATGGATCGGCGGCCAGCCGGTCTACCGCCGCGATCAACGCCTGTGCACTGTAGTCGCGGTTGCGCGGGTCGGTGCCCAGAACCAGCGGGCGGGCGGGCGGCGGCCCGTCCAGAAGCCGAGGCAACAGGCTAAGTGGCAGGTTGTCGATTGCCTCGAACCCAAGGTCCTCCAGCGCCCGGATCGCCGTCGTGCGGCCCGCGCCGGACGGGCCTGACACGAAGACCACCCGCGCGGCCTCTTCCCCCCGTGTCTGGTCTTCCTGTTCCATGTCACCCCTTGTCCATGCGTCCGCCGGACAGATACTGCCAGATCGCGGGCGCAAGGAAAGGGTGTTCTCGACCCAGCACCACTGGCACCGCGCCACCCGGGGCCTGCGCCCGTCGCTGCGGGGGCAGGCGGTCGGGTTCTGACCGGCCAAGATCGACGACCAGGGACAGCCGGGCCTCGCGCAAGGGGTCGACCCCCAGAAGGCCGATGCCTCGGGCCTCGATCATCGGGCGGGCTTCGTCGGGCCGCTCCATGCGGAGATCAGCGGTGATCCACACCCCGTCATCGGCCACAAGCCCGGCGCCATAGGCCATCATCTCCAGCGCGAGGCGGGATTTTCCACTGCCAGAGGGCCCGAGCAGCAGCACCGCGGCCCCGTCACGCGCAACGGCAGTGCCCCGGCAGAACAGCCGTCCGTCGGGTGCGATCTCGCCGAAATCCGTGAGGTGAAGATCGAAATCCGCCAAGGTTCAGAGCGGCAGGCCGACCACGAACCGCGCGCCAAGCGGGTCCGAGGTGATGTCGGCCTCGGTCGGCCGAATGTTCTCGGCCCAGATCACGCCGCCATGGGCCTCGACGATTTGTTTCGAAATCGCCAGACCGAGCCCGGAGTGGTCGCCGAACTGCTGCACGGGACGTTCCGAATAGAAGCGGTTGAACACCTTGGTCAGGGCCTGTTCGGGAATGCCCGGCCCGGTATCCTCGACCACCACCAGCACCCGGTTGTCGCGTTTGCGCGCCCAGACCCGCACCGCATCGCCGGCCTGGCAGAAGGAAATCGCGTTGGTGATGAGGTTGACGAAGACCTGCGCCAACCGGCCTTCCAGCCCGTGCAGGACCACCGGTTCGCCCGGCAGGTCTGAAATGAACTCGATCTCATGCTTGCCAGCCGCTTCGCGGTGATACTCCACGAGATTGCCGAGCATGTGGATCAGGTCGAACTCGTCGGCTTCCTCTTTCACCAGCTCGGAGTCGAGCCGCGAGGCGTTCGAGATATCCGAAACCAGGCGATCCAGCCGCCGCACATCGTGGTCGATCACGTCCAAGAGGCGGGTGCGCTGATCGTCGGTCCGCGCCAGGCGCATGGTGCCCACGGCCGAGCGCAGCGAGGCCAGCGGGTTCTTGATTTCATGGGCCACGTCGGCGGCGACCTGTTCGTTGCCGTCGATCCGGTCATAAAGGGCAGCCACCATGCCGCGCAGGGCCGCCGACAGGCGCCCGATCTCGTCGGGCCGCCCCGTCAGGTCAGGGATGCGCACGCGGGTGGGGCTCATCTTGCGGGCATTCTTGTCGCGTCCAAGCTCGGCTGCAGCCGACAGGTCCGACAGCGGATTGGCGATGGTCGAGGCCAAAACCAGGCTCAACCCGATGGACACCAGAAGCGCCACGAAGAACATCTGGAGAATCTGCTCGCGTTCGGCGCGCACCAGTTGTTCGATCTCTCCGGCGGCGGTGGCCACGGCCACGACACCGACGATCTCCCCGTTTGCGCCCTCGATCGGCGCGGCGGCGAGAAACACCGCACCGGCGATGCCATTGCCTTCGTGCAGCACCGTGTCGCCCGCCAGCACGGCAGAGACCAGCGCACGCGCCTGGGTTTCGGTGCTGTCGGCCGCCAGCGGTGCGGGCGTTTGCGACAGGATCCCGGCAATGCCGTCCCACACCGTGTTGAGGAAATCGGTGATGACCAGCGACTGCCCCTCGTCCCCCTCGATCCCCGTCACCGGATTCGCGGCTTCGGTGCCCACGGTCTCGGTCGAGGCGACCAGCGTTTCATTGGGGGCAAAGACGTAAACATCCGCCCCGTCCGGCAGGCCGATGCGCGTCAGCACATCGACAGGGTCGAGCCCGTCGCCGGTCAGAAGGTTCGCGGGTGCCGTGCGCGGCAGCGCGGCCTCGAACACCTCGGCCACAAGCTGCGCCTCGCCTGCAAGCGCGCGTTCGCGCTGGTAGATCAGGCTGTCCCGGAACGGGTTGAGAAAGAGAACCCCTGCCACGAGCACGATCAACGCGAGAAGGTTGAACAGTACGATCTTGCGCGCCAGGGGGGAACGGTTCAGCGACATCAGCCCGCGACGCGCACGCGCATCACGCAACTCGGCTTCGACCGCCCCGGCGGGGCGGTCCCAGTCTTCGCCCAGAACGATCTGCGAGTCCTCGGACTCGCGCCGTTCCGATGGTCCGATGTCGGAGGCCAGTGTCATTTATTCTTCGTTGAACCTGTACCCGATACCGTAAAGCGTCTCGATGGCCGAGAAGTCGTTGTCGGCCTCGCGCATCTTCTTACGCAGACGCTTGATGTGGCTGTCAATGGTCCGGTCGTCAACATAGACCTGTTCGTCATAGGCCACGTCCATCAGCTGATCGCGGCTTTTGACGAAGCCGGGACGCTGAGCCAGCGCCTGCAACAACAGGAATTCGGTCACGGTCAGCGACACGTCCTTGCCATGCCACGTTACCGCGTGACGCAGCGGGTCCTTGGTCAGGGGACCGCGCACCATGACCTGGCTTTCCTCCGGCGAGCCGCCCGCGTCAGAGGCAATCGCCTCCTGCCGGCGCAGGATCGACCGGATCCGTTCAACCAGCAGACGCTGCGAGAATGGCTTGCGAACATAGTCGTCCGCCCCCATGCGCAGGCCCATCAGTTCGTCGATCTCATCATCCTTGGAGGTCAGGAAGATCACCGGCACCTGGCTTTTCTGGCGCAGGCGCTGCAGCAGGTCCATGCCGTCCATACGCGGCATCTTGATGTCCAGAACGGCCAGTTCCGGCATTCGGCGGGTGAACCCCTCCAGTGCGGATTGACCATCATTATAGGTTTCAACTTCAAATCCTTCCGCTTCCAGAGTCATGGAAACGGAGGTCAGGATATTCCTGTCGTCATCGACGAGTGCGATCCTCGACATGTTACTATGTCCTTATTCTGCCCGATTTGTTTTGTTTTTCGGTCATTCTCCTACACTTCGGGCAATGGAATCAATCTTTAAGTTGCGAATCGCCGCAACAGGTCTGGCAGATTTCCTACCAACACGGCCTTAAGGCAGCGCTAACGGGTGACTGAGCGGCGCTAACAGCGGGCAAAAAGAGCCTACTGGTTGCGCTAACTGTGCGATTGCGTCCTGTTCCGGTCCGAAAGCGCCATGCTATACGGCCCCTACCGTGGCGGCGTCGCCGCCCGCGAACCCTTGTGTTTCACCTAAGACGCCGGAGCGCTCCGGCGCAGGAGCTAGCAGAATGACCACAGGACGCGTGAACCCGGCCCAGACGCTGGAATCCCAAGGCATCTCCGGACTGGGCGCGGTTCACTATAACCTGCTCGAACCTGCCTTGATCGAGGCCGCCATTCGCAAGAACGAAGGCACCCTCGGGCAGGGCGGTGCCCTTCTGGTGACCACCGGCAAGTACACGGGCCGGTCCCCGAAGGACAAACATGTCGTCCGCACCGCCGCGACCGAAGACACGATCTGGTGGGAAAACAACGCGGACATGGCCCCCGAGGCGTTCGACCGGCTCTATGACGACATGCTGGCCCACATGACGGGTGGCGAATATTACGTGCAGGATCTTTTCGGCGGCGCTGACGCAGAGCACCGGCTCGACGTGCGGGTCGTGACCGAACTGGCCTGGCACGGGCTGTTCATCCGGCACCTGCTGCGCCGTCCCTCTGCGGAAGAGCTCGACAGCTTCGTGCCGGAATTCACCATCATCAACTGCCCCAGCTTCAAGGCAGACCCCGCGCGCCACGGCTGCCGCAGTGAAACGGTGATCGCGCTCAACTTCGACCGTAAGCTGATCCTGATCGGCGGCACGGAATACGCGGGCGAGAACAAGAAATCGGTCTTCACGCTGCTCAACTACATCCTGCCGGGCAAGAACGTGATGGCCATGCACTGCTCGGCCAACCATGCCGTCGGCAATCCCCATGACGCGGCCGTGTTCTTCGGCCTGTCGGGCACCGGCAAGACCACCCTTTCGGCCGATCCCGGCCGCGTGCTGATCGGCGATGACGAACATGGCTGGTCCGACAAGGGCATCTTCAACTTCGAAGGCGGCTGCTACGCCAAGACCATCAACCTGCGCGAAGAAGCCGAGCCGGAAATCTACGCCACCACCCGCAAGTTCGGCACGGTGATCGAGAACATGGTCTTCGATCCGCGCACCAAGGAGCTTGACTTCGACGATGACAGCCTGACCGCGAACATGCGCTGCGCCTACCCGCTGGAGTATATCTCCAACGCGTCGGACACCGCGCTTGGCGGCCACCCCAAGAACATCGTCATGCTGACCTGCGACGCCTTCGGGGTTCTGCCCCCGATCGCCCGGCTGACGCCCGCGCAGGCCATGTATCACTTCCTGTCGGGCTTCACCTCGAAGGTCGCCGGAACCGAGCGCGGCGTGACCGAGCCCGAGCCCACCTTCTCGACCTGCTTCGGCGCCCCCTTCATGCCGCGCCGCCCCGAGGTCTACGGCAACCTGCTGCGCGAAAAGATCGCCCATCACGAGGCCACCTGCTGGCTGGTCAACACCGGCTGGACCGGCGGCGCCTACGGCACCGGCAGCCGGATGCCGATCCGCGCCACCCGCGCGCTGCTGACCGCCGCGCTGGACGGCTCGCTCAACGAGGGTGAATTCCGCAAGGATCCGAATTTCGGCTTCGACGTGCCGGTGGCCTGCCCCGGCGTGGCCGAGGTCCTGCTCGATCCGCGCCGCACCTGGGACGACAAGGACGCCTACGATGCACAGGCCGCCAAGCTGGTGCAGATGTTCGCCGACAACTTCGCCCAGTATGTGCCCTTCATCGACGATGACGTGAAGGCTGCCGCGATCTCCTGATCGCGCGACATCTCTGACAATCTGGCGCGCCGCTCAATCGAGTGGCGCGTTCAGTGTCGTGCCCGGCACGATGATCCCACCCCGGTTGCCCACCTCGGTCGTGCCGTAGCGCTCGGCAAAGCAGGGTGGCAGGTCCCGGTCCCCCGGCAGCGACAGCCAAAGGCGCAGCAGGTGGCGCCGCCGCTCGGGCTCGGGCCAGTCGGTGAACCCCGTGCGGTCATGCAGTTGCGCATGGTTGTAGACGAACTGCATGTCGCCCGGTTCCAGCCGCATCCGGAAGTTCAGTTCCGGGTCATTGGCCAGCGCATCGAAGAGATCGAGCGCCTCCACATGCGCTTCGGTCAGCCGCATCGCCCCGTCAAATCGCTGCGCGCTGTCGATATATTGCCGCTGGTAGAACACCGTCAGCTTGCCCGCGTGCCAGCTCAGCGGCGGGATCTCCATCCAGGGCTTCATCCCCTCGGGCACCTCGCCACGCCGATCCGTTGCAATGGGGTCGAACAACAGCGCCAGCAGGTCGGGCCGCTGCGCCCGCATGCGGTTGTAGATCGTCTCGGCGCTGACCAGCAGGCTGTCGCCGCCCTCCCGGGCATTGCGGATGCACAGAAGGCCCACCACGTCGGCGCTGTCGGTGTGGAAGGTCTGGCGCGCGGCGGTCTGGTAGATCCGCGTATTGGGGTCCTTCGGGTCCGCGCCCAGGTTACGCACATGGCCCAGCACATGCCCCGCCGCGTTCTGCGACCGCGCGCTGCCGATATGCGCCCCGATCCCGCAAAAGATGGTCGCTGCCATCCGCTGATCGTATCGCGCGATCGGCAAGCCCCGGATGACCTCGACGCCATTGCCCGCCAGCATCTTCTCGCGCAGCGCCGCCACCTTGTCCGCGAAGCGCCCAAGCGGGAACTCCGCTGCCGTGATCTGGCCCAGTTCCCCCCCTCTGGCCAGGAACCCGGCCGCCGCCGTTTCAAGCTCGGCGATGTCGGCAGCATCCAGGCAATGAATCCATTGCTCCGGCGCGGCCGCCATCTCGGCGCCGATCCAGGCCCCGGGGCCCTCGATCCGCTCCGGCAGGTCCTTCAGGTCTATGGCCATGACTGTTCTCCCTCTCCCGCCGCGAGGTCACACGAAAAAGGCCCGCCGCACAAGGTTCAGGCCCGCGATCAGCAGCACGAAGAGCGTGGCGCGCAGGAACTGGCTGCGATCCAGACGGTCCTGCAACTTGAACCCCAGCCACAGTCCGGCGAAGGCGGGCAGCAGCATGAGAACCGAGAACGGAATCGTGTCGGCATTCAGCACCCCCGACCGCAGATGCGCGCCGAACAGGATCAGATTGCCAAGGAAGAACATCAGCCCCTGAAGCCGCACCGTTTCCTGTTTCTCGGTATCGAGCGACACCAGGTAGGCAACCGTGGGCGGACCGAACACGGCGGAAAATCCCCCCAGCACCCCGGCCAGCGTGCCGAACAGAACCGTGGCCAGCCCGCGCCGATGCGCCGGCACCCGGATCGGCACCCCTATCAGCTGAAGCGCCGAATAGATCGCCACCGGAATGCCGATAATGGCGAAGAAGGCCCATTGCGGCACCGCCAGCACCACCTGCGCCGAGGCCACCATGACCCCCAGGCCGATGAGGACAAAGGGCCAATGCGCCTGCAGGGATCCCAGCGCCGGGCCCAACCCCTGTCGCAGCGCCTGCCACATGTTGGTTAGCAGCGCGGGCAGCAACAGGGCCGCAAGGGCGATCTGCGGCGGCAGGATCGCGCTCAGACCAGAAATCATGATCAGCGGCAGCGCAAAGCCGACCGTGCCCTTCACGAAGCCCCCAAGAAAGGTGATGGCCAGCGACGCGGCAAGGATGGTCAGGGGAAGGGTCTCCAGAACGGCGCCCATTGGCGGTGCTCTCCTGTCAGTGGCGTCCCCGCTCTACCCCAGCGACCCGCTCCATGCGAGTGCAATCCCTTCCTTCTTCTTTGTGAAAATACTCCGGGGGTCCGGGGGCAGCGCCCCCGGGGCATTTTCCGCGGCGGAAAATGGTCCGCGATCCGCCGCGGATCGCGCGGGTCGGCGCGCGCAAGGCGCGCGGCGACCCGGATTTCGTCTGCACCCCCGGTGTACGGGGGGTGTACGAGGGGTGCACAGGGGGCACCCCCCCTCCCCGCGCTTAGCGCTGCGACATTTTTTGTCCAGAAAATATTCCCAGACGAATTATTCTTGCGCTGCACCTGCGAAGTGAATATCACTGCACCTGCGAGAAAGACCGGAGAGATTCCATGCCGCATGACGGAGCGCCCATGCCCACAGATTCGCCCGAGGCCATTCTGCTGCCCGACCTTCTGACCCTCACCGCGGCGGCCGTTGCCCCGGCCGAGACCCTGCTTGACACAGCCACTGCCCGCCTGCGCCAGACGGTCAGCGTGGATGGCCGCGTATCCGCCCGGAAACTTGAGGAAAACCAGGTGGCTGCCCACGGTCTGTCCTGGCTTGCCACCTATGTCGAATCGTTGCGCCAAATGCAGGCCTGGGCCGAACGGCTCACCGCTGACGGCAAGTTCGGCGAGACCGAGCAACTGCTTCACCAGATTGCCTTTGGCGAGTATCTCAGCCAGATCCACGGCGGCATTCCCATGAGCCAGGGCGAGATTCTGCGCCCGCAAGATATCGGCCTCACCCACGATGACCGCCGCGCCCTGATGACGCCCGAGATCGAGCGCCTGACCGCCAGCGGAAACACCCAGGCCGCGCGCTCGCGACTCGTTGAAATCATGCAGGAAATCGCGGGTTCCGACACGGTCGGGGCAACCGGTCTCGACGAAGAGCTCGAGATGATCCGCGACCAGTTCGCCCGCTACGCCCGCGAACGCGTGGAACCCAATGCACATGAATGGCACCTCAAGGACGAGCTCATTCCGATGGAGATCATCGAAGAGCTCGCCGAAATGGGTGTCTTTGGCCTCACCATCCCCGAAGAATTCGGCGGCTTCGGCCTGTCGAAGGCCTCCATGGTCGTGGTCTCCGAAGAGCTCAGCCGTGGCTATATCGGCGTGGGCTCGCTTGGCACACGGTCGGAGATTGCCGCCGAGCTGATCATCTGCGGCGGCACCGACGAACAGAAACAGGCCTGGCTTCCCAAGCTTGCCAGCGGGGAGATCCTGCCCACCGCCGTCTTTACCGAACCCAATACCGGCTCCGACCTCGGCAGTCTGCGCACCCGCGCCGTCAAGACCGACGAGGGTTGGGAAATCACCGGCAACAAGACCTGGATCACCCATGCCGCGCGCACCCACGTGATGACGCTGCTGGCCCGCACCGATCCGGACACGACCGATCACCGGGGCCTCTCCATGTTCCTGGCCGAGAAGACCCCCGGCACCGACGACAACCCCTTCCCGACCCCGGGCATGACCGGCGGCGAGATCGAGGTTCTGGGCTATCGCGGCATGAAGGAATACGAGCTTGGCTTCGACGGCTTCAAGGTGAAGGAGGAAAACCTTCTGGGCGGCGAAACCGGACAGGGTTTCAAGCAGCTGATGCAAACCTTCGAGTCCGCCCGCATCCAGACCGCCGCACGCGCCATCGGCGTGGCACAGGCCGCGCTGGATGTGGCCATGCAATACGCCATTGACCGCAAGCAGTTCGGCAAGTCGCTGATCGAGTTTCCCCGCGTCTCCGGCAAGCTGGCCATGATGGCTGTGGAAATCATGATCGCCCGCCAGCTGACCTACTATTCCGCCTGGCAAAAGGACCACGACAAGCGCTGCGACCTCGAGGCCGGGATGGCCAAGCTTCTCGGCGCCCGTGTGGCCTGGGCCGCAGCCGATAACGGTCTGCAGATCCACGGCGGCAACGGTTTTGCACTGGAATACAAGATCTCCCGCATCCTGTGCGACGCGCGCATTCTCAACATCTTCGAGGGTGCCGCCGAAATCCAGGCGCAGGTGATCGCCCGCAGGCTTCTGGGCTGACCCTCACCAGTTCAGTCCAGATCGCGGCCCGCCCCTCCCGGCGGGCCGTTTCTGTTCTTGGCGGTCTATTCCGGTTTGCAGATCTCGCCTGCCCCGATCGCCCGCAGCGTGCGCAGCACCAGCCCCGCGATGATCGCGGCCAGCACCGCCAGCAGGGCCAGCCCGATGGCCTGATGCGCCGCCGACCCGGCCGCACCAGCATAGACGAAGCTTGCAATGGTGACGGCCGCGAAAGGAAAGCTCAGCGCCCAGAAAGACAGGGCGAAAGGCAGACGGATGATGCGGGGCAACTGCACCGCTACCAGCAAGGTAAAGAAGTAGGCCGCGTTGAGCAGGATCAGGCCGAACGGACCCACCCCTTCCGTCAGGCGCACCCAGGCCACGAAGGCAACCGCAGGCGGCGCGATCAGGATGACCAGCGTCGGTTGCAGCCGACCCGGCAGCGGGTCGTGGAAGACCAGCCGATTGATGACCAGCGTCAGCAGCACGATCCAGAAAATCAGCCCGACCGACATGAAATACCAGCTCAGATCGGCATAGCCCAACTGGCTGCCTGCGATCGGCACGATCACGTTGCCCACGGCGGGGATGAACCAGGCCGGAGATAGGTGGCCGTGCAGGAAGGCCCTGGTGCCGATCCACCCCGACACGACGGCAATGGTGAGAACAGCTTGCAGCCCCGCCCCGATCAGCCAAAGGACCTCGGCCAGCGCGTCGGACCTGCCAAGGCTTGCCGTGGCCAGCAGCAGTAGCGAAATGGAGATAGCGGGAAAGAAAGCCAGCTTGACCGGGTGCTGCCACTCCGCCTTCACCGCGGCCCCATGGCGCAGCGCCTTGGCGGCGTAGAAGCCCGTGATGACAAGGAATACCGCACCCGTCACGTAATAGGCGATGTCAGAGGCCAGCGCGTCCATCTCCAGGGCGCGCTCTGCCGCGTGCAGCGCCAGGGTCAGGCCCGAAAGGCCCATGACGATCGCAAAGAAGGTGACGTGGAAATGTTCCAGCCGCGTGGCGGTTTGGGGGGCGGTATCGGTCATGCGGGGTACTCTCCTGGGCTGGCGTCACGGGGAACTTGTCCCCGTCAACTACACGCCAGACCTGCCCCCGCACATGACCCAAGTCAATCTGTCAAAGCACATCAGGCACCTTGGCCATTTCCGCACAGGTCCCAGCCCGGCCCCGCAACAGGGACCGGGTGGGGCACGCCCCGATCAGCAGGGGCGCACGTCTACGCGGCCGTCCGCGCGCTTGTAGGCGCATTGGCCGGTCTGGTTGTTGCGGGCCACTTCGGCACCGATGGCCGCACCGGCCAGGGTCGCCACCGCGGTCCATCCCGTATTCGCATCGAAGAGGTCTGCCAGGATGAATGCCCCGGCCGCGCCGATGAAGGCTCCGGTGTAAATCTCCTGTTCCTGCTGCGTGCAGGTCGCACCGGCGAGGGCAATGACACAGGCTGAAATCGCAAGATACTTACGCATGAGGAATCTCCTTCCCTGGTTGCGCATCTGTTTGAGAATGCCAACGAAGGCTATCAGCCCCACGAAATCGTGTCTTGATCTGGCGCAAACCAGCCGGACTCTGGCAAGGACCCGCCTGCGCCCTTGAAGGAGCCCTCGTGCCACGCCCTAACCGCGCCCTCGTCCTGATCGCCCTTGTCCTGCTGGCAGGCTGCCTGCGGGACGAAAGCGCGACCGGCTATGCCGGGGGTCTTTGGCAGCTGCGCCAGCTGTCCGGGCAGCCCCTGTCCCATCCGATCACGCTGGACCTCCGCGAACGCGGGCAGGTTTCGGGCATGGGCCCCTGCAACCGCTACCGCGCATCGCTCGACGTGCCTTACCCTTGGTTCGGCCTTGGGCCGATCCAGCACACCCGCGCGGCCTGCCCGGAGCTTTTGCAGGAGGAGGCCTACCTGGCATTGCTTGAGCGCATGAGCTTCGCGGAAGTGTCGGGCCCCGTCCTGATCCTGTCCAACGAGGCCGGCGAACGGCTCGACTTCCATCGGGCTCAGCCCTGACGGTGCAACCGGTCGACAAAGCGCTGGCGCGCGGCGGGCAGTGGTTTGTCCCCAAGCGAAGGGACCAGGTGGGCCGACAGGAAATGCCCGGTCACGCCAAGCCCTGCCAGGATATCGCCCATGGGGGCATGCGGCTGCCCCAGAAGGCTGCCCGGCAGCGGCAGCAGGCGGTCCGCCCAATCCCCTGCGCCTTCCGCTGTCACGGCCCGGCCCGTGCGCGGCGAGACATGGGCCAGGCCCTCCCTCCGCCCGGTCACGGCGCAGCTTTCCAGGTCCAGCCCGAACCCCATCTCGTCCAGGAGCGCCAGTTCCCATCTGAGATAGGCGTAAGGCCAGCGCTCGGCCCCCAGGGCGTCGAGCAGGGCGACCGACCGGTCATAGAGCGCCGGGTGCGGCTCCCGCTCGGGCAGGCAGAAAGCCAAAAGCGCACAAACGGAAGACAGCCCCGCCAGCGCGGCCGCATCGCCAAGCGCGTCACCCGCGCGGGCGCCAAGTGGTTCCACCGTGTAGGCGCCGATGTGGTCCTCCAGCCGCGCGCGCCAGGTCAGGTCAAGCTGTGCCCCGGGCTGAAGGATGGGCGCCATGCGCCGACCACCGCCGCCGCGCACGACGCCCGCGTGGCGGCCATGCGCCGCCGTGAACACTTCGATGATCGCCGCGCTCTCGCCATGCTTGCGCATGGTCAGCAGAACGCCCTGGTCGCGCCACTCCATGACTTGATCCTAGCGGGAGGCGGAGCCGATCCAAGCGAAAAGACAGCGGCCGCGGTCCGCCGCCATAAGGGGCCCCTTGTCCGTGGCAACGCGGCCCGACGAGGCCCCCGCAGCTGCGGGGGTTGAGGAGGGGCGCCCCACGGTCGGATTGCGCAGCAATTCGACCCGGTCTCAGGTCAGGCCCGGTTCATCGAGCAGGTGGCGCCCCGCCCGGTCCTCGACCTCGATCACCCAAAGGTCGGGGTCCATCTGCCGCTGACGGCGCACCGAGCCATCCACCTCGGCCTCGTCGCCTTCGCTCAGCACCATCCAGGCCCGTTCGCCGGTCATCAGGTCGAAACTGCGCTGGAAGAGCCGCGCCTTTCCGTCGAGCGTCGCCAGCTTGACCAGCACAGCGCCGCCGGTGTCATCGCCATGAGCGGTGACATAGGCCGGGATATCGACCAGCCGCAGTCGCGCCAGGTAGGCTTTCACCCAGAACTCGGTCGTCAGACGCATGCACAGCCTTTTTTTCTTTCTTTGAACCCTGAGCCGGCCCCGTTCGACAGACGGGGGTGGGAAAAGTACAGGGAGTTCAGAGTATCATGCAATTCAGACCATCCAAGCTGTCATGGGTGCTTATCGTGGCGCTGATCGGGCTCAACCTCCTGGTGCTGAGCGGCACCATGACTGGCATCCTGCCAGAGGTGATCCGGCTTGCCGTGGCGGTGGCCTCGATTTTCAGTCTTGCCCAGGACTGGTGGCGCGCCCGCGAAGAACGGAACAGCCAGTGATTTCGACACTTGGCCATAAGGGACCGGGGCAGGCCTAGTTGCCGTCCCGGAAATCAAGCCCCATCTCGGAATAGCGCTCGGCCTCGTCCAGCCAGTTCGGGCGCACCTTGACCTGCAAGAAGAGGTGCACCTTGCGGCCCAGGAACTCTTCGAGTTCCGCCCGTGCAGCCTGGCTCACGGCCTTGATGGTCTCGCCCTTCTTGCCCAGAAGGATGCCCTTGTGCCCGTCGCGGGCCACGTAGATCACCTGGTCGATCCGGGCAGACCCGTCCTTGCGTTCCTCCCAGGCCTCGGTTTCCACCGTCAGCTGGTAGGGCAGTTCCTGGTGCAGCCGAAGGGTCAGCTTCTCGCGCGTCATCTCGGCAGCGATCATGCGCATGGGCAGATCGGCGATCTGGTCCTCGGGGTAGAGCCAGGGCCCCTCGGGCAGACACTCTGCCAGCCAAAGCCGCAGATCATCGACGCCATGGCCCTTCTCGGCCGAAATGAGGAAGGTTTTCTCGAAGCTGAAGGCCTCGTTCATCTGTTGCGTCAGGGCCAGCAGGTCCTCGGCTTTCACCCGGTCGATCTTGTTGATGGCCAGCGCCACGCGGCGTCCCTCGGCCCGCTCGGCCAGGCCGTCCAGGATGGCCTGGACCCCGTGGGTCAGGCCTCGGTGCGCCTCGATCAGCAGAACCACGAGGTCGGCATCCGCCGCCCCCGTCCAGGCCGCGGCGACCATGGCCCGGTCCAGCCTGCGGCGCGGACGAAAGAGCCCCGGCGTATCGACGAAGACGATCTGGCTTTCGCCCTCGATTGCAACGCCCCGGATGCGTGCGCGCGTGGTCTGCACCTTGTGTGTCACGATCGAGACCTTAGCCCCGACCATGCGGTTGAGCAGGGTCGACTTGCCTGCATTGGGTTCCCCGATCAGGGCAACGAAGCCTGCGCGTGTGGTCATCTTCTCGTCATTCCTCTTGAATGGGGCGTGCGACGGGCAAGGGGCCACCCGGCCCGTTGCCCCGCTTACCCCGCGCTGTCCAGCCGGGCCAGCATGGCCTTAGCCGCGGCCTGTTCCGCCTGCCGCTTGGAACTGGCCTCGGCCCGGGCCGTTGCGCCGGTTTCCATGCGCACCTCGACCGTGAAGACGGGCGCATGATCAGGGCCGGTGCGGCCGACCTCGACATAGGCCGGCGGCGGCATCCGGCGCGCCTGCGCCCATTCCTGAAGCGTGGTCTTTGCGTCACGGGCATCGGCCTCGACCTTCGAGACCCGTTCACCCCAAAGCCGCAGGATCACGTCACGCGCGGCCTCGTAGCCCGCGTCGCGGTAGACGGCGGCGATCACCGCCTCCATCGCGTCGCCCAGAAGGGCATGCTTGCGCCGCCCCCCGGTCTTCATCTCGGACTTGCCCAGTTTCAGCACCGCGCCAAGGTCGATCTCGCGCGCCACATCGGCGCAGGTTTCCTTGCGCACCAGCGCGTTGAAGCGCGGGGCCAGCTGGCCCTCGGGCGCCTCCTTGTCCTGCTCCAGAAGCGCCTCGGCCATGACCAGGCCAAGCACCCGGTCGCCCAGGAATTCCAGCCGCTGGTTGTCGGGCCGCGTGGGCGCGGACAGCGACGAATGCGTAAGCGCCCGGATCAACAGATCGGGGCGCTCGAACGCATGACCGAGGCGGTCACTGAAAGCTATGAGATCCTTGGCCAGCTTCACTCGATCGCCCGGAAGAAGCGGTCGGCGCGCCAGGTCCAGAAATAGACCATCCGTTCGCCGGCGGAAGAGAACATGATCCGGTCGGCCCGGCCGATGATGTTTTCGTAAGGCACGAAGCCGACGCCGCCGATGGACTGCGGGAAGCGGCTGTCCTGGCTGTTGTCGCGGTTGTCGCCCATCACGAAGTAATGGCCCTCGGGCACCGTGAAGACGGGGGTGTTGTCGCCGAAGCTGCCATCCTCGATGTTCAGCACGGAATGGCTGACACCGCCCGGCAGGGTTTCGGTGAAGCGTTCCTTCTCGCACTCACCGCCCAGGCCAACGGGCGCGTTGGAACAGCGCGGGCGGTGGCCGATCGGGCCCTGCGGCTCGAAGGTCTCGACGAAGGGATCCTGCGGCTCCAGCGAAGCGGCGACGAATTCACCGTTGGTGCCGGTTTCCCGGTCATATTCGCTGATGTAGAGCACCCCGTCGCGCATCTGGATGCGGTCACCCGGCAGGCCGATCACGCGCTTGATGAAATCGGTGTTGTTGACCGGATGACGGAACACCACCACGTCGCCGCGCTCGGGTTCCGACCCGAAGATGCGGCCCGAGAAGGGGCACATCGCAAACGGGCAGGAATAGCGCGAATAGCCATAGGCCATCTTGTTGACGAAGAGGAAATCGCCGATCAGCAGCGTGTCTTTCATCGACCCCGACGGAATCCAGAACGGCTGGAAGAACAGCGTGCGGAACACGCCCGCGATCAGAAGGGCATAGATGACCGTCTTCACGGTTTCCCAGATGCCGTCCTTTTTCTTGGCTGCTGCTGCCATGGCTTCCTGCCTCTTTCTACACGCCCACACGGGGTTCTCACATGATCGGTTGGGGCCTGAGAGTCAAGCGAGCGAGCGGCCCGGCGCCGAGGGCGGCATGGGATACCACGCCATGCCCTCGGGATAGGCGTAGATCACGACGAAAGCCTGCGCCCAGGGCATGTCGTCGGTCAGGCTGACATGGATCGCGGCCTCCATCCCCTCGGGCGTCATCGACTCCAGCCGCTCGCGCGCCCAACCGGTGACATGCATGATGGGCTGGCCGGTGTGCAGGTTGGTCACCGCCATGTCGCGCCAGGCGATGCCCATGCGCAGGCCGGTGCCAAGCGCCTTGGAGCAGGCCTCTTTCGCGGCCCATCTCTTGGCATATGTGGCCGCCGGGTTCTGGGTGCGTTCGGCGCGCCGCTGCTCGACCTCGGTAAAGACGCGGTTGCGAAAACGGTCGCCGAAGCGGTCGAGCACGCCGCCGATCCGCTCGATATTGGCCAGGTCCGTGCCGACGCCCAGGATCATTTGCTGGCCCCTGCCCCGCCGCCCGTCTGGCTGGCATTCGCCGTCACGGTGCCCGTTGCCTGGTTCACCACGAGGCTCAGAACTCCGGGAAGCGGGTTCACGCTGTCGGGGCTCCAGAAGCCGACAGGCACGGTGACGCTCAGCCCGATGGCCGCGTCATAGCTGGCCTCGACCCCGTCCATGTAAAGCGCGCCGAAGCCAAGGCTTCCCTCGCGCGAGATCAGCATGCAGTCCTGCCATTGCTCATCGGGATGCGGATAGGTGACCATGACGTGATAGCTGCCGCCTGCCGGTTCACCGACATCGAGCGCGATGACCCGGATGGCACCATTGGCATATTCGCGGATCGTCTCGGCATAGGGGCCATAGGTGTTGCGGGCATTG